>NZ_VFTL01000016.1:0-141845 GCF_006439385.1 Mesorhizobium sp. B3-1-7 | reverse complement strand
GATCTGGGTGGTCGAGATATCGGCATGGCCTAGAAGTTGCTGAACGGCTCTGAGATCGGCGCCGTTCTGCAGCAGATGGCTGGCAAAAGCATGGCGAAGCACATGCGGCGAGATTTTGGCCGCGGTTATCCCGGAACGCGCGGCCAAGCCCTTGAGATCGCGGGCGAAAACCTGGCGGGAGAGATGGCCGCTGTCGGAAGAGGCCGGGAACAGGAACGGGCTTTCGGCAAAGGCCGGGCGCTCGGCCCTCGCGGCAAGCCAGGCGCGCATGGCGGTTCGCGCCTTGGTCGAAAGCGGCACCATGCGCTCCTTGTCGCCCTTGCCGCGCACCATGAAGAAGCGGTCGTCGCGCAGCGCCACCGTCACCGGCAGGCCAACCAATTCGGAGACGCGCAGGCCGGTGGCGTAGAGCACCTCGACCAGCGCGTGCAGGCGCAACGCGGCCAGCCTGTCGCCGTCCGGGGCGGATTCGCCGGCTTCCAGCGCGGCGCGGTCGAGCAGGCGGCCGGTCTCGGCCTCGCTCATCGTCTTCGGCAGCGGCCGGCCCTTGCGCGGGCTGTCCAGCGTGCCGGTCGGGTCGTCGCCGCGCAGGCCTTCGGCGTAGAGGAATTTGAAGAACTGGCGGATCGCCGACAATTTGCGCGCCTGCGAGGTCGGCGCGAAGCCGCGCGCGGCGATGTCGTCGAGATAGGCGCGGATGTCGGAAGATCCAGCACCTGCAAGCCCGCCCTGGATCGTCTCGGAGGCATCCTCCAGGTCGCGGCGATAGGAGGCGAGCGTGTTTTCCGCCGCGCCGCGTTCGGCGCTCATCATTTCGAGGAAGGCTTCGATGCGGGCGGCGCTGTTCATCGGGCCGGGATCAGCTCTTTGTCGGTTTTCTTGGTCAGTTCTTCTTGGGGTTGAGCTTTTCGGCCGGAATGCGGATGCTCATTTCCGCTCTTTTCGGCTCCACGAACATGGCCAGCGCGAACATCGCGCCATAGGCAATGCCTGCAAGAACCGCCAGCGTCACGACGAAGCGAAACAAAGTCGGCATTCAATTTCGCCCGTCTTGTTGTTCTGCGTTTCCAAAGCCCTGTGCCCTTATGGGACGCCGATCCGGCCAATTCAAGGACGAAGGCTTCCGGTGAACAGAAGGTTTTGCCGGGATGCTTCGCGCCCGGTTGTCCGGCCGTGCTTGACGCAAACAGGCTTTTGATGTCGATACGGCGCAAAGAGGCTCCGATGAACGCTCTGCCACCCAATCCGACGGACGAAGGCCGCGCCGCGCTGATCGAAGCGCTCGGCAGCCGCTCGATCGTCTTCGTCGGGCTGATGGGCGCCGGCAAGACGGCGATCGGCCGCAAGGTGGCGGCGATGCTTTCGCTGCCCTTCATGGACAGCGACCAGGAGATCGAAAGCGTCTCGCGCATGACGGTGCCGGAGCTGTTCGAGCGCTATGGCGAGCCGGAATTCCGCGCGCTGGAGCAGCGCGTGATCCTGCGCCTGCTGGAGAACGGACCGCAGGTGCTGTCGACCGGCGGCGGCGCTTTCATGAACGCGCAGACGCGCGAGGCGATTTCCGCGCATGGCGTATCGGTCTGGCTGAAGGCCGACCTCGACCTCTTGATGGAGCGGGTTTCGAAGAAGCAGAACCGGCCGCTCCTGAAAAATCCCGATCCGCGCGGCGTGCTGGAGCGGCTGATGGGCGAGCGTTACCCGGTCTACGCCACCGCCGACCTGACCGTGCCGACCCGCGACGACCGCAAGGAGATCATCGCCGGCGAAGTCGTCGCGGCGCTCTGCACCCATCTCGGCGTCGACGCGATCGTGACAGGCGCTACAGGCGCCACAACCGACGAGGTGCAGTCGTGAGCGATGCCGAACCGATGAAGGTCGAGGTCGGGCTCGGCGACCGCGCCTATGATATATTGATCGGCTCCGGGCTGCTGGCGCGCTCCGGCGAGGAGATCGGGCGCCGGCTTCCCGGCACCCGCGCGGCCATCGTCACCGACGAGAACGTCGCCGCCGCGCATCTCGACATGCTGAAGGCGGGGTTGGAGAAAGGCGGCATCCAGTCCGCCGTCATCGCGCTGCCCGCCGGCGAAAAGACCAAGAGCTTCGCCCATCTCGAAGAGGTGGTCGACGGCGTCCTCGCGGCAAAGCTCGAACGCCGCGACCTGGTGATCGCGCTCGGCGGCGGGGTCATCGGCGACCTTGCAGGCTTTGCTTCCGGCATCGTGCGGCGCGGCATGAACTTCGTGCAGATCCCGACCTCGCTCCTGGCGCAGGTCGATTCCTCCGTCGGCGGCAAGACCGGCATCAACAGCGCCCGCGGCAAGAACCTTGTCGGCGTCTTCCACCAGCCCAGGCTGGTGCTCGCCGACACCCAGGTGCTCGACACGCTGCCGATCCGAGAGTTCCGCGCCGGCTATGCCGAGCTCGCCAAATACGGGCTGATCGACCGCCCGGCCTTCTTCGCCTGGCTTGAGCAGAACTGGGGGCAAGTCTTTGCCGGCGGCCCGGCGCGGGTCGAGGCGATCGCCGAGGCCTGCCGCGCCAAGGCAGACGTCGTCGCCCGTGACGAGTTCGAGACCGGCGACCGGGCGCTGCTTAATCTCGGCCACACGTTCGGCCATGCGCTGGAAGCGGCCACGCGCTATGACGGGGCGCGCCTCGTCCATGGTGAGGGTGTGGCCATCGGCATGGCGCTGGCGCATCGCTTCTCGGCGCGCCTCAACCTGGCGAGCCCGGACGACGCGGAGCGCGTCGAAGCGCATCTTCGCGCCGTCGGCCTGCCCTGGCGCATGGCCGATATTCCGGGCGAGCTGCCGGATGCCGAGGCGCTGCTCGGCTTCATTACCCAGGACAAGAAGGTGTCGCGCGGCGCGCTGACCTTCATCCTGACGCGCGGTATCGGCCAGGCTTTCATCGCCAAGGACGTGCCGCCGTCGGAAGTGCTGTCCTTCCTCAAGACGAGCCATCCCGAAGGGTTCAAGACGGGCCAATCCGGAAGGCTCAAAGTGGACCATCCCGAACGGTCCAAGAGGAGCCGTTCCGGATGATCGACGCCGGCTGGATCGTCGCCGCCGTCCTCGCCGTCATCCTGCTTTCGGCGCTTCTGTTGCGCACCCGGCTGCTTGCCGCCTTCGGCTACGCGCTGCGGCCGCTCGAACCGCCGCAGCGGACCGAGCGCAACGGCAAGGATGAAGGCAGCGACGATGCCCGCCGCGAGGGCGCGGCTGCCGGTGAGGAGCGCAATCGGCTCGAAGGCCTCTTCGACCTCGATGAACTCGAAGTGTCGGATATCATGGTCCACCGCACCAATATGCGCTCCGTCAATGCCGACAATGCGCCGGAGGCGGTGGTGCGCGAGATCCTGCAAAGCCCGCACACCCGCATGCCGTTGTGGAAGGGCTCGCTCGACAACATCGTCGGCGTGCTGCACGCGAAGGATCTGCTCAGGGCCCTCAACGAGGTCGGCAACGATTTCTCGCGGATCGACGTCATGAAGATCGCGGCGAAGCCGTGGTTCGTGCCGGACACCACCACCTTGCAGGAACAGCTCAACGCCTTCCTGCGCCGCAAGGCGCATTTCGCCATCGTCGTCGACGAATATGGCGAGGTCGAAGGGCTGGTGACGCTGGAAGACATCATCGAGGAGATCGTCGGCGAGATAGCCGACGAGCACGATGTCGACATGCAGGGCGTGAAGAAGGAAGCGGACGGCTCCGTCGTCGTCGACGGCACGGTGCCGATCCGCGACTTGAACCGCGCGCTCGACTGGGACCTGCCCGACGAGGAAGCCACGACGATTGCCGGCCTGGTCATCCATGAGACGCAGTCGATCCCGGAGGAGAAGCAGGCCTTCACCTTCCACGGCAAGCGTTTCGTGGTGATGAAGCGGGACAAGAACCGCATTGCGAGGTTGAGGATACGTCCCGCCAGCGAAAGCTAGTTCACTAACACAGAATCTTGACTGGTCGGCTATGTCGCGTTGGCAGTTGGTATGCCTTGGAGATTGGCCGAAACGGTCCGGCCTCGTCATCCACGGGCGGAGCAAGGAGCGTAGCGACGCGCGCAGACCCGAGGATCCATTCCGTGACGCATGAGCGCTGCTGCGGTGCAGAATTCTGCTCCGCTGCGTTCTTCGATCAGGATCACGGAATGGATCCTCGGGTCTCCGCGACGCCGCTTCGCGGCTGCTCCGCCCAGGGATGACGAAGTTGGGAAGGCTTCAGCCAATCCCCAACGTCTGCGCTGATTTCACCGAAGCGAACGGTGAAAATCTTGGCGCCCGACAACCCTGCAACCTTTCAAAATCCCTACGCCGAAGAAACCAGGCGTCTCAGAGCCCCGGCTCAAAGTTCCTTGGTCGAACGCTCGCTGAGCATCGCGCCGGTTCCAGCATCGATTGCCGCCAGGCTGACGTCATAGCCCCAAAGCCTGCGGATATGGCGCAGGGTTGCGTCGCAGCTCTGGGCCTCGAGCATGACGCCGTCCTTGATCTTGTGCTGGAGCCGCAGATGCCGGTCGCCCAGCAGGTCGACGTCAACCACCTGGATGTCGGGACGGCTGGCGCCGACATCGTAGCTTTGCGCGAGCGCCGACCGTATCTTGGCATAGCCGCGCTCATTGTGGATCGAGGCCACCTCATAGTGCGGCTCGTCGGCGCCGTCGGCGAGCACGAAGAGCCGCCATTTGCGGATCAGCGTCGGGCTCAGATATTGGCGGATGAAGGATTCGTCGCGGTGGTTGGCCCAGGCGTCGAGCAGGGTGTCGCGCCAGTCGCCGCGGCCGGCGATGTCGGGAAACCAGTCGCGGTCCTCGGCGGTCGGCGCGGTCGAGATGCGCTGGATGTCCTGCATCATGTCGAGACCTAGTGCATAGGGATTGATGCCCGAAAAGCGCGGATCGTCATAGGCCGGCTGGAAGATGACGTTCGAGTGGTTGCGCAGGATCTCCAGCATGGCGCCTTCGCCGATGCGGCCACGGTCGAACAGCGTGTTCATGAGCGTGTAATGCACGAAGGTGGCGCAACCTTCGTTCATCACCTGGGTTTGCCGCTGCGGGTAGAAATATTGCGCGATGACACGCACGATCCTGACGATCTCGCGCTGCCAGGGCTCAAGCACCAGGCTGTTCTTCTCAAGGAAATAGAGCAGGTTTTCCTCCGGCAGATTGAGCGATTTCTTGCGCTCGGCAAGGATTTCGTCCCCTGCTTCCGGCTTGTTCTTTCCCTGCGGGGGCGGCAGCGTTCGCCACAGATCGTTGAATGAGCGTTCCTCGTATTCGAGGCGCTCGCGCAACCCCTCGCGCTGTTGCTCCGATGACAGTTTCGGCGGGCGACGGTAACGGAACACGCCTTGCTCCATCAGCGCATGGGCCGAATCCAGGATCGCCTCCACGGCGGCCAGGCCATGCCGTTCCTCGCATCGGGCTATGTAGCTCTTGGCGAAATCCAGGTAGCTCAGGATGCCGCCGGCATCCGTCCATTGCCGGAAGAGATGATTGTTCTTGAAGAAATGATTGTGCCCGAGCGCGGCATGGGCGGTCACCAAGGCCTGCAGGGCCATGGTGTTTTCCTCCATGAGGTAGACGATGCAGGGGTTGGAGTTGATGACGATCTCGTAGGCCAGACCGCGAGCGCCCTTGCGGTAGAGAAGCTCGTCGTAAAGAAAACGTTTGCCGAACGACCAGTGCCGGTACATCAGCGGCATGCCGATCGACGAATAGGCGTCGAGCATCTGCTCGGAGGAAATGACCTCCATCTGCACCGGGTAGATGTCGAGGTGAAGCACTTCGCGGCCGATCGCTTCGATCTCGTCATAGACCCGGGACAGCTTGTTGAAATCCCAGTCGGACCCGGAAAACAGCAGTTCGGACTTGCGCGCCTGGCTGACCATCGCCGAAACCCTCAAGCGCTCTTGCGCAAGCCGGGCTGCCTGGCGAAGAGCTCGCGGAAGACCGGGTATATGTCGGCCGGCGCGGCAATGCGCCTCATCTGGAAGTTCGGCCATTTGCCGTCGACGGCGTTGTAGGCGCGCCAGAGCGACGTGCCGTTCTCGGTCGAGCCGAAAATGTGGCTTTCCCGCTCATCGATGATCTCCACATAGGCGAAATACTGGCAAAGCCCCATGAGTTTGCGGTCCAGCAGTTCTATGCAGCGTTCGGAGTCGGTGGCGAAATTGTCGCCGTCAGAGGCCTGGGCGGCGTAGATGTTCCATTCAGAGGCCGGATATCGCTCTTCGATGATGCGATGCATCTCCTCGAGCGCCGTGGAAACGACGGTGCCGCCGCTTTGCGTGTGGTAGAAGAACGTGTGCTCGTCCACCTCCTTGGCCTCATGGGTGTGGCGAATGAAGACGATTTCGGTGCGCTCGTATCGTCGCGTCAGGAACAGATGCAGCAGCACGAAGAAGCGTTTGGCCAAATCCTTCTCTCGCTCGCCCATCGATCCGGAGACGTCCATCAGGCAGAACATGACGGCACTGGCATTCGGCCGCGGCTGCGGGTCGAAGCGATTGAAGCGGATGTCGACCGGATCGACATAGGCAATCCGCCTGCGCCGGCGCTCCAGCCGATCGAACTCGTCGCGCAGAGCCTCGATGCGTTCGCGGGTCTTTGCATCCGGCGGCCTGGATTCCAGCTCGGCGATCTGCCCGGCGATGGCGTCCACGTCAGCCTGCTTTGGACGCCTGAGCGCGATGCGGCGCCCGTGGCTGTTTCGCATCGTGCGCCCGACATTGATGTTGGTCGGCGCGCCGCTTGCCGCGAAACCCGCCCGCTTCGGCTTGAAGCTGAGTATCTGCTTTAGACTGAGCTTGACCAGATCCGGCAGTTCGAGGTCCTCGAAGAAAAGGTCGAGCACTTCCTCGCGTGACAGCACGAAGCGGAAGTCGTCCTCGGATTCCGTGGTCCCCGGAGCCGAGCCGTAGCCTCCGCCGCCGCCAGGCTTGTCGATAAGATCGCCAGGGCTGAACGTCCGGTTGCCGGGCAGGATGTGCTGGCGCCGGCCGCTTTCCTTGTCGTCGCCGAAGGTCGGTTCGCCGGTACCCTTGCGAGGCATCGGCACGGCGTGCTCGCGGTCGAGCTCGGCGATCCCGCCGGCGCGGACCTTGTCGCGGATGGAGCGCTTGAGCTCTTCGCGGGCACGCCTGAGGAAGCGCTGGCGATTGCCAAGGCTTTTGTCCTTCGGATTCAGGCGGCGGTCGATGAAGATCGGCATGGAACCGTCCCGGCTTTGATCAGCCCGCCTTGTTCACGCGCATATACCAGTCGACCAGCCGGCGCACCTGCCGCTGGGTATAGCCGCGTTCCACCATCCGCTGCACGAATTCGTTGTGCCGTTTCTCCGTGACGCTGTCCTGCTTGGAGCCGAAGCTGATCACCGGCAGCAGGTCCTCGACCTGGCCGAACATGCGCTTCTCGATGACCTCGCGAAGCTTTTCGTAGCTCGTCCAGGACGGGTTGCGGCCATGGTTGCGCGCCCGGGCGCGCAAGGTGAATTTGACCACTTCGTTGCGGAAGTCCTTGGGATTGGCGATGCCGGCGGGCTTCTCGACCTGGGACAACTCCTTGTCCAGGACCTCGCGGTTGAGGATCTGGCCGGTGTCGGGGTCCTTGTAGTCCTGATCCTCGATCCAGGCATCGGCATAGGCGATGTAACGGTCGAAGAGGTTCTGACCGTACTCGCTGTAGGATTCCAGATAGGCCTTCTGGATCTCGTGACCGATGAACTCGGCATAGCGCGCCGCGAGTTCCGACTTGATGAATTCGAGATAGGCGGCCTCCGTTTCCTTCGGGAATTGCTCGCGCTTGATCGCCTCCTCGAGGATGTACATCAGGTGCACGGGATCGGCCGCCACCTCCTTGGTGTCGTAGTTGAACGTCTGCGACAGGATCTTGAAGGCGAAGCGCGTGCTGACTCCGGTCATGCCTTCGTCGACGCCGGCGGCGTCGCGATATTCCTGGACGGACTTCGCCTTCGGATCGACCTCCTTGAGGTTCTCGCCGTCATAGGCGCGCATCTTGGTGTAGAGCGGCGAGTTCTCATGTTCGGCAAGGCGGGTCGAGACGGTGAAACGGCTGAGAATGTCCAGCACCTCTGGCGCGCAGGGACTGCTTGCCAATTCGCTTTCGCGCAAAAGCTTCTCGTAGATGTGCCTTTCCTCGGTGATGCGCAGGCAATAGGGAACCTTGACCACGAGGATGCGGTCGAGGAAGGCCTCGTTGTTCTTGTTGTTCTTGAACTGCTGCCATTCCGATTCGTTGGAATGGGCAACGACGATGCCCTGATAGGGGAAGGCGCCGAAATTCTCGGTGCCGTTGTAGCTGCCTTCCTGGGTTGCCGTCAGCAAGGGGTGCAGGACCTTGATGGGCGCCTTGAACATCTCGACGAATTCGAGCAGCCCCTGCGTCGTCCGGTTGAGGCCGCCGCTGTAGGAATACGCGTCCGGGTCGGACTGGCTGAAGTGCTCCAATTGCCTGATGTCGACCTTGCCGACCAGCGCCGAGACGTCCTGGTTGTTCTCGTCGCCGGGCTCGGTCTTGGCGATGGCGATCTGGCGCAGCCGCGACGGCATCAGCTTGACGACGCTGAATTTGGAGATGTCGCCCGACAGTTCGTCGAGGCGCTTGGCCGCCCAGGGTGAAATCAGTCCGTTCAGGCGGCGGCGGGCGATGCCGTATTTATCCTCCAGCAGATCGCCCATGCGGTCGGGATGGAAAAGGCCGAGCGGCGATTCGAAGACCGGGCTGATCTTGTTGCCGACCTTGAGCGTGTAGATCGGGCGCTCCTCCATCAGCTTCTTCAGCCGTTCGGCCAGCGAGGATTTGCCGCCGCCGACCGGACCGAGGAGATAGAGGATCTGCTTGCGCTCCTCGAGGCCCTGCGAGGCATAGCGGAAATATCCGGCGATGCGCTCGATCGTGTCCTCCATTCCGTAGAAATCGGAAAAGGAGGGATAGACCTTGACGGTGCGGTTGGAAAAAATGCGGCCGAGCCGCTCGTCCTTGCTGGTGTCGATCAGGTTCGGCTCGCCGATTGCCGCAACCATGCGTTCGGGCGCCGAGGCATACATGGATTTGTCCTCGCGGCAAGCTAGCAGGTATTGCTGGAGGCTTATCTCCTCCTGAGCCGCGTTGGAATAAATCTCCGAAAACAGATCGAAGACGTCTGTTTGATTCTCGCGCATGATGCTTTGCCTCGGAGCCGACAGGCTGCCAATCGGCTCATCGCTTCATCAACTGCCGGAAAGCATTGTGGTTCCCTTCACATGAAGGGGAGCTCTCCGCACTCCGACATCGGCCCCCCGGAGTTCCCGATTCGGCCGAAAATGCTCGCCTAGTAAGATACGTGGTGATTGCCGGCGGACCGTCAAGGACTGGATTTGTTTTCGCACCGAAAGTTGTCATTTTTGGTCAGTAAATGAGGTGCGTGGCCAGAGTCCGTGCGCTGTCGCCGCAACCTGACTGGAGATGACGATGATCAATCGACGCAGGCTCATCGCGGCATCGCTGGCGGCACTGTTGCCGCCAGGTGCGTCGGCGACCGGGCGTCCGGGCCAGCCGGAACCGCAAACCCTCGATTACGGTCCGGCCAAGCTCGATGTCCATGCGGGCGACGACGCGAACAAGCTGCCGGTGGTCTTCTTCGTCCATGGCGGCGCCTGGCGGTTCGGCAAACGCAGCCAGGTCGGCGCCAAGCCGGGCTTCCTGCTCGCCAATGGCTTCGTGTTCGTCTCGATCGATTACCGCATGCTGCCGCAAGCGGATGTCGCCACCCAGGCCGGTGATGTCGAAAAGGCCTACGCCTATGTGCGCGCCAACATCGCCCGGCATGGCGGCGATCCGGACCGCATCGTCGGCATGGGCCATTCGGCCGGCTGCCATCTGATTGCGCTGACCGGCATGCGCGGCGGATTGCCCGGTGTCGCCGCGCTGATCCTCGACGACACCAGGGCCTATGATCTTGCCGCGCTTTCCAGGAATGGCGGTATGGTTCGGGCTTATGCGCGTGCCTTTTCCGACCCGGCACAGTGGGCGGCGCTGTCGCCGGCGAGCTATGTCGACGGCCGAAAGCATCCGCCGACCTTCATCGCCTATTCGCGGGCATCCGGGCGAGGCGAAGAATCGAAAGCTTTCGCGGAACGCCTGCGCGCCACCGGCACTAAGGTCACGCTGTTCGACGGCAGCGCCTACACACATATGTCGATCAACCGCGATTTCGGCGAGGACGGCGATGCCCTGACCGCGGCCGCGCTGGCCTTCCTCAAGGCGACCGTCGGCTGACTACCAGCGCGTCTTCTCGCCGGGCGCGGCCGGCTCGATCGCCAGCGCATGCACGCCGGCTTTCAATTCGTCGGCGAGCAGTTCATTGACGGCGCGGTGGCGCTCGACGCGACCCATGCCGGCAAAGGCGGCAGAGACGACGCGGACGCGGAAATGCGTCTCGCCGGCGCCGTCGAACGTCGCATGGTGGCCTGACTCGACATGGTGATGGCCGGCGTGAAGGTGGCTTTCGTTGATGACGGCGAGCCTTTCGGGCGAAAACGCCGCCTTCAGCTTGTTTTCCATCGTCGACTGTATGGACATCCTGGGTTCCCTTCCCCACATCTGCGGAACAGCCGCAAAATCTTGAATTTCGACCGCTTTTAAGCCGCGATTCAGCGGTTAGGGCGATCATCGGCGAAATGTCAATTCTTGTTTCGCACGTGCGAACAGCCCATAAATGGGTGAGATGAAAGCGTATCCCAAATATTTCGAGAAAATTCGAATCCGGCCGGAGAAGGACGCGGAGCTTAAGTCGCGCGCGCCGATCTGCCAGTGGGATGGCTGCAACGAGGCGGGAACGCATCGCGCGCCGGTCGGGCGTCTCAAGGAGGGCGAGTATTTCCGCTTCTGCTTCGACCATGTGCGCGAATACAACAAGGGCTTCAACTACTTCTCCGGCGTGTCGGACACAGAGATCGCCCGCTTCCAGAAGGAGGCGCTGACCGGCCACAGGCCGACTTGGCGCATGGGCGCCAATGTCGGCGGAACGCGCTCGGCGCCGGATTTCGCGCAACAGCGTTCGGGCCGCGCCGGCTACCACAACCGCATGCGCGACCCGTTCAATCTGTTCGGTTCAGGCGCGCGCGAGCCGCGCGAGCGCAAGGCAAAGCCGCTTGAGGCCAAGGCGCTGGAAACGCTTGGCCTTGATACAAAGGCGACTGGTCAGGACATCAAGGCACGCTATAAGGAACTCGTTAAGCGCCACCATCCGGATGCGAATGGCGGCGACAGGGGTTCGGAAGACCGGTTCCGCGATGTGCTGCAGGCCTATCGCGTGCTCAAGCAAGCAGGATTGTGCTGAGCGGCCCTACGGTCCCATGTCGTTTTCCAACTTTCATAAGGTTGGAAAAGGCTCTAAGACCGCCCCCGGACAAAATCGATTGCCGGCGAAACGCGGCGTTTCGCCCGTGGAGACGTTGATAGAGATGAACAAGGTCGATCGCGACATCGCCAACCTGCCCGACACGACGGTGTCGGTGAAGGAGAAATTCGGTTTCGATTCCAAGATGGTCGTGCCCGCCTATTCGGCGGCAACCGAGCATGTGCCGGACATCGACCCGGATTATCTGTTCGACAAGGCGACGACATTGGCGATCCTCGCCGGCTTTGCCTACAACCGCCGCGTCATGGTGTCGGGCTATCACGGCACCGGCAAGTCGACGCATATCGAGCAGGTGGCGGCGCGGCTCAACTGGCCTTGCGTGCGCGTCAACCTCGACAGCCATGTCAGCCGTATCGACCTCGTCGGCAAGGACGCCATCGTCGTCAAGGAAGGCCTGCAGGTCACCGAATTCCGCGACGGCATCCTGCCCTGGGCCTATCAGCACAATGTCGCGCTCTGCTTCGACGAGTACGATGCCGGCCGCCCGGACGTGATGTTCGTCATCCAGCGCGTGCTGGAATCGTCGGGCCGGCTGACGCTGCTCGACCAGAGCCGGGTCATCCGCCCGCATCCGGCGTTCCGGCTGTTCGCCACCGCCAACACGGTCGGCCTTGGCGACACCACCGGCCTCTATCACGGCACGCAGCAGATCAACCAGGCGCAGATGGACCGCTGGTCGATCGTCACCACGCTCAACTACCTGCCGCACGACAATGAAGTGAACATCGTGCTGGCCAAGGCCAAGCACTATCGCGACAGCAAGGGCAAGGACATCGTCAACAAGATGGTGCGCGTCGCCGACATGACGCGCTCGGCTTTCATCAATGGCGACCTGTCCACCGTGATGAGCCCGCGTACCGTCATCACCTGGGCCGAAAACGCCGAAATCTTCGGCGACATCGGCATGGCGTTCCGGCTGACCTTCCTCAACAAGTGCGACGAGCTGGAGCGTTCGGTGGTGGCCGAGTTCTACCAGCGCGCCTTCGGCGAGGATCTGCCGGAGAGCGCCGCCAACGTGGTGCTGGGCTAGACGCGCAGCCGAAAGGCCTCCAGCCTTTCGGCATCAATCGCGCAAGGAATGATCATGGCGGGTCCGGGCGACAACACGCGCAACAAGCCGAAGAACGGGTCTGAAGCCGACAGCTTCAAGCGCGCCGTGACCGTGTGCATGCGCGCCGTCGCCGGCGACAAGGACCTCGAGGTCGGCTTCGCCAAGGACCGGCCGGCGTTGGCCGGCAACCGCGCGCGCCTGCCCGAGCTGCCGAAGAAAGCCTCCCGCAACGACATCGCGATCACGCGCGGCTTGGGCGATTCCATGGCGCTGAAGCGCGCCTGCCACGATCAGCGCGTCCACAACAAGCTGGCGCCGGAAGGCAAGCTGGCGCGGTCTATCTTCGACGCGGTCGAACAGGCGCGCGTCGAGGCGATCGGCAGCCGCGCCATGCAGGGCGTGGCCGACAATATCGGCTCGATGCTCGAGGACAAATACGCCAAGGCGAACCTCGTCGACGTCAGGGACAAGGCGGACGCGCCGCTCGAGGAAGCGATTGCGCTGATGGTGCGCGAAAAGCTCACCGGACGTCCCGTGCCGAAGAGCGGTGAGCGGCTGGTCGATCTGTGGCGCCCCTGGGTCGAGGAGAAGGCGAGCGGCGACCTCGACGGCCTGTCGGCCAAGCTCGAGGACCAGCAGGCCTTTGCCCGCGTCGTGCGCGACATGCTGGTTTCCATGGAGATGGCCGAGGAGCTCGGCGACGACCAGGAAACCGACGACTCGGAGGAAAACGAAGAGAACGAGCAGCAGGGCGAGGAACAGAGCGAGGAAGGCGGCGAGGAGGATTCAGGCTCCGAGCAGTCGCAGTCTGAAGATGCCGAAGCTTCCGCGGACGAGGAAGAATCGGCCGAGACGGAAGCGACCGACGCCACTTCCGACGACCTTTCCGACGAGGACGATTCCGACCCCGAGACGCCGGGCGAGGCCAAGCGCAACGACAATCCGTTCCTGAACCTGCCGAAAGAGATCGACTACAAGGTGTTCACCACCGCCTTCGACGAGACGGTGGGCGCCGAGGACCTGTGCGAGGAGGAGGAGCTCGACCGGCTGCGCGCCTTCCTCGACAAGCAGCTCGCCAATCTCTCCGGCGTCGTCGGGCGGCTCGCCAACCGGCTGCAACGCCGGCTGATGGCGCAGCAGAACCGCTCCTGGGACTTCGACCTGGAGGAAGGCTATCTCGATCCGGCCCGGCTGGTGCGCGTCGTCATCGACCCGATGCAGCCGCTGTCCTTCAAGCAGGAGCGCGACACGAAATTCCGCGACACCGTCGTGTCGCTGGTGCTCGACAATTCGGGCTCGATGCGCGGCCGGCCGATCACGGTGGCCGCGACCTGCGCCGACATTCTGGCGCGCACGCTGGAGCGCTGCGGCGTTTCGGTGGAGATCCTCGGCTTCACCACCCGCGCCTGGAAAGGTGGACAGGCGCGCGAGAGATGGCTGAAGGACGGCAAGCCGCCGAACCCCGGCCGCCTCAATGACCTGCGCCACATCATCTACAAATCCGCCGACCATCCGTGGCGGCGCGCGCGACGCAATCTCGGGCTGATGATGCGCGAGGGCCTGCTCAAGGAAAACATCGACGGCGAGGCGCTGCTTTGGGCGCATAACCGGCTCATCGGCCGGCCCGAGCAGCGCAAGATCCTGATGATGATCTCGGACGGCGCGCCGGTCGACGATTCCACGCTCTCGGTCAATCCGGGCAATTATCTGGAGCGGCATCTGCGGGCGGTCATCGAGCTGATCGAGACGCGCTCGCCGGTCGAGCTGCTCGCGATCGGTATCGGCCACGACGTCACGCGCTATTATCGCCGCGCCGTCACCATCGTCGATGCCGAGGAACTGGCCGGCGCCATGACCGAGCAGCTCGCCTCGCTGTTTGGCGAGGAAAGCGCGCGCGACACGCGGCGCGGCGGATTGCGGCGCGCCGGATGATCTTTTCGGGGCGGCGCGCGCGGCGGACGCTTTTCGCCTGCGTGCTGGCCTGCGCCTTGCCGACAATTGCCGCGTCGGGCGCTCCCGCCGAGACCGTCGAGATTTCGGCGCGGCCGATCAGCCAGTTCCATGTCGGCCATGACGAGACGCGGTTCGGGCCGCTCGAATTCGTCGGCGGACTGGAGATGACGTCGCCGGCGCGCGATTTCGGCGCGCTGTCGGCCTTTCGCTTCCTGAAGCCGGGCAGCGACTTCATCGGTGTCGCCGACACCGGCTTCTGGTTCTTCGGCGCGATCACGCATGACGCCGACAGGCGCCCATCGGGTGTTTCTAATTTCCGCATGCAGCAGATGGTCGATGCTTCGGACCGTCCGATCGACCGGAAATGGGAGGTCGACGCGGAAGGGCTCGCGGTCAAGGACGGTCTCGCCACCGTCGGCTTCGAACGCGACCAGCGTGTCGCCCAGTTCAAGATCGACCCCGACGATATGAAAGCGCCGATCCGGCAGCTCGACTACCTGGTTCCCGCCAAGGAGCTGCGCCAGAACCGCGGCTTCGAGACCGTCACCCATGCCAACCCTTATGGGCAGCACGCGGGCGGCCTGGTCGTGGTCTCGGAGAGGAGCCTCGACGAAGCCGGCAACGTCTATGCCGCCATCATCGAGGGGGCGCATAAGGGCGTCTTCACCGTCAGGCGCGACGGCGATTTCGACATTACCGACGGCGCCTTCCTGCCGGACGGTGACCTGCTGCTGCTGGAGCGCAGTTTTTCGATCGCGCGCGGGGTGAAGATGCGGCTGCGACGCATCTATGGCGAAAGCGTCGCGAAGGGCGCGGTCGCCGACGGGCCGGTGCTGATGGAGGCCGACATGGGCTACCAGATCGACAACATGGAAGGGCTCGACATCTGGACCCGCGACGACGGCGCGCTGATGGTGTCGCTGATCTCCGACGACAACCATTCGATCCTGCAGCGCAACCTCTATTTGGAGTTCATCCTGCACCAGGATTGAGCAGGATCGCTGGCAGAATCCAGCCGCCCTGGACTTGCTCTAGATCGTGATGGCGTTTCGTTGAATCGCCGTCACGATCTAACTCTTTGCTGGAGCATGGTCTTTCTCCGAAAACCGGTTCCCACTTTTCGGGATCATGCTCTAGCGGCCGACGTGGCGGACTTCGTTCATCACGAAATTGGCGGCGCGCTTGCTCCGGTTGCGGATCTTGAGCGTCGCGGTGTTGTCCACGAAATAGGTGTGGAGGATGCTGTCGCGGGTGCGGACCTCCGGCCCGACGGTATCGACCGCGTGCCAGGTGTCGGTGCCGACCGCAAAGGCGTAGCCGGTGTTCGGGGAAAACGACATCCGGTGCGAATTCTCGAAACGCCCGTCCGGCTTGCGTTCGGCGAATCGGGTGCCGATGTGGTTGATCGAGTCGTCCTCCGGGAGGTAGAACTGGACCGTGATGCCCTTCCATTTCGTGTCGGTGTGGAAACCGATCTTGTAGCCCGCCACGTCGCGCGTCAGCATCGGCACCGGATACATGCCGACCTTCATGAAATCCGACCCGAACCGGCGTTCCAGGCCCGGGGCAAGGCGGCGCATGAATGCGTCCTTCAGTTGCGGCGCATGCAGTGCCTTTCCGACCAGGGACCAGACCCCCCGTTTCTCGTCCGGCAGATGGCGGATATATTCGGGGTAGAGGTCGATCTTGACCCGCGTCGCAGTGCCGTCGGACTGAATGTTGACCTTGTTGCGCCCCTTGAGCGCACGATACTCGCGCGCCTCCGGCATGGCGGCACGCATGCGCAGATAAAGGTCCGCGGGGAAAACATCGGTCATTTCCAGATGCCAGAAAGGTGTTTCCACGAACGCGGCGCGGTTCACGGCGTCCACCATGTGGGAGACAACATGCTGCAGCGTTCGTTTGGCTGATGCTGGCGCCACCGCGCCGTCTATGGCCGACATAGATACCCTTTCCCCAATCTAAAGCCCCGAATCCAAATTTCCTGAATACATATATCGCCGCCCCGGCGAAATGCTAACCAAAGCACAGGCTGGATTGCAATGATCCACGGGACTGACTTCAATCGGGGTTTTCTAAATCACGGAGGGATGCTGCATCAGCGCGAAACGAGCGCGTTGCGAGGAGCGCGGTCGACGATGCTGACATGGCCGCAGGCCGATATTCAACGGACCTTGTAGATCTCGATCGGTTTTCCCGCGGTAGACTGGTCCAGTTGCAGCCACGCCGGCAGGTCGCCCCGCAGCAGCGCCGCGGCAAGGCCGTTCGGAGCGTCCAGGCCCAGCGATATCTCTTCCGTGTTGCCGCGGCAGATCGCGACCAGCCCCACATGCTCGCGCTCGATGACGGCGCGCGCGGCGTCCGGCGTTCCCATGAAAGCGTCGAGCATGGCAAGGTTACCGCCGACATTGCGGTGGTAAGGGCCGGCCAGCGCCCGGTGGCGGGTGAACATCAGTATTCCCGAGCCGAGATTGGACGAGGCAAGCACCGTCGTCGCCGGCATGACGGCAAGATCATGGAAGTCGCTTGGCTTGCCGCAGGTCACGGCGTGATCGGGATCGGAATTGATCCGCTGCGGCGCTTTCTGGACCACGGACTGCGCCGCCACCGCGACCCCGGCCCAGGTCGCGTTGAGCGAGACCAGCCACGCCATGACGATGCCGGTGGAAAGGCGCCATGAGGGCGCGGCGTCCGCCCGCAGGCGGATTTTCGCAATCCAGGCCGAGAGCGGCAATACGGCGATGGCGACGGAAAAGGTCGAGCCGCGCACCTGCCAGAGGCTGACGCCGAAGGCGACGACAAGCAGGATGGCGGCGAGCATCTCCTCGCGGCGCAGGCGACGCGTTCGGAGTTGAAAGCCGATCAGCAGGATGGCGATGAAGGGCGTCACATAGCGCGCCGCCATCAGCTTCGGCTGGTGGACGGCGACGCTCCAGAAGGGCTGCGCCTCGACCACGTCGGCCAGCCAATAGGTGCGGATACGCTCGTCCATGCCCGCATAGGGCGACGCCAGGCATTGCGGGAAGAACAGCATCGCGGCGGCCGCGACCACCGCCGCCAGCGCCAGCGTGGAGCCGAGCCGCGCCCGGGTTGTCGGCCCGGTCGATGCAGCGGCGATCGCCAGGCCGAAGCCGGACAGCGCGGCAACCGCGAACTGGAAGGACGAGAAGGCGTCGCATTGGGCCACGCCCCAGTCGGCCGGGCGGATGGTAACCACGAAGACCAGCGAGGCGATGCCGGCAAATCCGAGGCCGAAGCCTCGTGCCGTGACGCGCTCCTTGTCGTCGAGGATGAACAGCACAGCGGCACAGATGCCGAGCACCGCCACATAGGGAGCGGTCTCCATGCCGACAGCCAGCGTCAGGCCGGCGCAGATGCCCGACAGAAGGGCCGCGGGCCGCCAGGAGGGCGCTTCCATCAGGAGCCAGAGGCCGGCCGCCGTCAGCAACAGCTGGACATTGTGGTGATCGATCACCCCCGGGCTGTAGATCACCAGGAAGAAAAGGCCCGCCGTCGACAGGATGAGCGCCGGCATCGCGACATTCGCGCCGGCGAAGCGCTGCGCGGCGCGCATCAGCACGAATATGGTCAGTCCGTAGAGCAGGGTCGGCCAGATGATCTGCGCGGCGCGTTCGGCGGTGGCGGGGCTGGCGCCGAGCGCATCGAAGCCCATGATGATCAGCGCGAGCGGCGTGTCCACTAGCCGCGACCAGTGCATGACGAAGCCGCCCGAGGCACCCATCCTGTATTGATGGAGGTCGAACCAGCCCTGGCCGCCGAGCAGGTCGCGGACCTCGACCAGCCGCAGCATGCTGTCATTGTCGGCGCCGTAGTTGGCAAGGGTGGGGAAGCCGGAAACCGCGTTGATCGTCAGCACCACCAGCGTGGCGCACAACGCAAGCAGAAGATCGTTTTTCCAACCGGTGCCTGGCACGGTCATGCTGGTCGCAATGCCCTGGAGAATTTTCGCGATCCTGCATCATCGGGCGTAACAAAACGTAAAGCCGCACGGCTGTTGCTGAAAGCGTCAGGCCTGGTTGGTAGCAATCCAGATGACGTGGCGGGCGCCACGCTTGCCGTTGGCCCGCGTGTTGATCTCCTCGACCGCGAAGCCGGCCTGTTTCAGCCGCCGGGTGAAGCCGCCGTCCGGTCCCTGCGACCAGACCGCTAGCACGCCGCCGGTCTTCAAGGCGGCCCGCGCCACGGCCAGGCCGGCCGCACTGTAGAGCGTGTCATTGCCCTTGTAGACGATGCCTTCGGGACCATTGTCGACGTCGAGCAGGATGGCGTCCCAGGCGGCCTTCTCCGCCCTTATCAACTGGCCGACATCGGCCTCGCGAAGGGTGACGCGCGGGTCGTCGAGGCAGCCGTCGAATATCCCGGACATGGGGCCCTGCGCCCAGGCGACGACCGCGGGAACCAGTTCGGCGACGGTGACGGCGGCGTCGCGATCGAGCGCGGCGAGGGCGGCGCGCAAGGTGAATCCCATGCCGAGCCCGCCGATGAGGATGCCTGGCCGCTTGCGGCGGGCGATCCGCTCGCAGGAAAGCCTGGCGAGGGCCTCCTCGGAGCCGCTGAGGCGGCTGTTCATCAGCTCGTTGGTGCCGAGCATGATCGAGAATTCATCCCCGCGCCGCTTCAGGCGAAGTTCCTGCGCGCCATCAGGCGTGCGGGCGGAATCAAGCTGAACCCAGGGGATCACGGTCTCTCTTTTGGTTTGAGCACGATCTTTTCCAAAAACAGGGTCCCACTTTTTGGGATCATGCTCTCTCTTTCTGTTTGGAGCATGATCTTTTCCAAAAACCGGATCCCACTTTTGGGATCATGCTCCGACCGCGACCGCTGGCTGGCTCCAGCGCGCGGCGAGCAGCCGATAGGGGATCAGCGCCACGACGGCAATGATCAGCTTGACCGAAAGGTCGCCAAGCGCCCAGGACACCCAGCGCATCGTCTCGACCGGCAGCACGCCCATCAGCGGCGCGGTCTCCAGCGCGAAGCTGTCATTGGGGCCGGCAAAGGCGAAGGCGGCGGAGAAGGCGACGCCGAAGAAGACGATGGTGTCGAACACCGAGCCGACCAGCGTGCCGACGATAGGCGCGCGCCACCAACTCTGCCGGCGCAGCCGGTTGAAGACGGTGACGTCGAGCAATTGCGCGGTGAGGAAGGCGGCACCCGAGGCGGCCGCGATGCGCACCAGCCGGTCGGCGGCGGTCTCGAACTCGATCAGGCCGTGGCGGAACAGGAAAGGCGGGATCAGGATCGAGCAGATCACCGCCGTCATGAAGCCGACGAACACCACCTTGCGCGCCACGGCCGGACCGTAGCGGCGGTTGGCGAGGTCGGTGACCAGGAAGGAGAACGGATAGGTGAAGGCGCCCCAGGTGAGCACGTCCGCCAGTGCCAGACCGCCGACCTGGCCCTGCATCGGGAACTGGACAAGGATGTTGGAGGCCACGACGACAAGCGCCATGGCAGCCACGAAGGGCGAATATCGCGTCAGGAAATTCATTTTTTTATCCTGGGTAATGGAACCAGCCGAGCGCCATGCCGACGCCCGCCCTTGTTTCGAGCACCGGTCTGGCCGGGCTCGATGCGGTCGTCCCCCGCCTGAAAGCTGCTTTAAGCGGCCGGCTGCTCGGCCAGCTTCTTGGCGATCTGCTTCTTGAGCAGACGCGCGCGCTGCGACAATTCCTTGGCGTCGGCCTTGGCCAGGAAGGCGTCGAGGCCGCCGCGGTGCTCGACCGAACGCAGCGCGTTGGCCGAAATACGCAGGCGAACATTCTGGTTCAGCGCTTCGGAAATAAGCGTCACATTGACCAGGTTCGGCAGGAAGCGACGCTTGGTCTTGTTGTTGGCGTGGCTCACATTGTTGCCGGTCTGAACTGCCTTGGCAGTGAGTTCGCAGGTGCGGGACATTTGTCTAACCTTCAGTTTCTAAACCTGCCCAAACCATTCTGCCCGCGCCGGGCGGCGCGCGGTCTCGGTCAGGCGGCCTTTGGAAAAGTTGGCGTTCCATAGTGGCATTTCACCACTGCGTCAAGCTCCGGCGCGCGGCCCGTCGTCAGGCGCGCTCCATATAAAGGCCGGATTTCACAGTATAAGCCCATCGCGAAGGGATATGCCAGGCTGGAGCCGCTGCGTTCCGGCCGAACCGCCAGGGATTCGCCAGCCGCCATGCTCCGTCCATCTCATGCATTCGCCAGCCTGCTTGCCCTTGCCGTGCCGGCAACAAGCTTCGCCGCCGCGGCGCCGCAGTCCTTCAAGGGCGAGTATACGGTGTCCTATCTCGGCCTTTCGATCGCCAGGGCGACTTTTTCCAGCCGCTACGAAGGCGACAGCTATGCCATCGACGGCACCGTCTCGGCCGCCGGCCTCGGCAAGCTCTTCGACGACACGAAAGGCACGATTTCGTCGAAAGGCACGATTTCCGGCAAGCAGATGCAGCCGCATGCCTTCCGGGCCGACTATACATCCGGCAAAAAGGCCTCGATGGTCGAGATCCGCTTCAACAACGGTGCGGTCACCTCCACGCAAGTCGTTCCCGCGCCGAAGAAGCGCGATTCGAAGAGCTGGGTGCCGCTCGGCGATAGCGACTTGAAATCGGTGCTCGATCCGATGGCCGCGACCGTCATCCACGCCGACAGCCTGGACAACGTCTGCGGACGGACGGTCAAATTTTACGACGGCGAGATGCGCGCCGACCTGACCTTGACCTATGCGTCCAAGGGTTCGATCTCGGTGCCGGGCTACAAGGGCGACACGGTGACCTGCAAGATGGGCTTCGAGCCGGTGGCGGGCTATCGCAAGGGCCGCAAGGCGCTGAATTTCCTGAAGAACAAGAGCCGCATGCTGGTGACGTTTGCACCGCTCGGCCAATCCGGCGTATATGCGCCGATCCGCGCCACGGTCGGGACCCAGATCGGTCCGCTGACCATCAGCGCGAGACGCTTCGAGGCGGTAAATTAGGTCAGGCGCCACCGCGCGCCGGCGGGGGAACGAATGGCGCGCGCAACATTGATCGGGTTCTCGGCGGTCGCCATGTGGGCGCTGCTGGCGCTGCTCACCGACGCCTCGGGGCGGGTGCCGCCCTTCCTGCTGTCGGCCATCACCTTCGCCATCGGCACCTGCGTCGGCCTGGCGGCGCGGCTGTTGATGCCGGCGCCCGACCGGAGCCAGAAGATCCCGCCACAGGTCTGGGTCATCGGCATAGCCGGCCTGTTCGGCTACCACTTCTTCTATTTCACGGCGCTGCGCAACGCGCCGGCGGTCGAGGCGAGCCTGATCGCCTATCTGTGGCCGCTGCTGATCGTGCTCGGCTCGGCGCTGATGCCGGGCGAGCGGCTTGCCTGGAACCATGTCGTCGGCGCGCTGCTCGGCCTTGCCGGCACCTTCCTGATCGTCACCAAGGGCGGCGCGCTCGCCTTCGACGCGCGCTACGCCTTCGGCTATGCGATGGCCGCCGTCTGCGCGCTGTTGTGGTCGTCCTATTCGCTCCTGTCGCGGCGCTTCCCGTCGGTGCCGACCTCGATCGTCACCTGGTTCTGCGCGGCGACGTCGGTGCTGTCGCTTATCTGCCATTTTCTGCTTGAGAAGACGGTGCTGCCGGATGGCCCTGAACAGTGGCTGGCCGTCATCGGGCTCGGCCTGATGCCGGTGGGCGCGGCCTTCTATGCCTGGGATATCGGCGTCAAGCGCGGCAATATCCAGGTGCTGGGCGCCGCGAGCTACGCGGCGCCGCTTTTGTCGACGTTGGTGCTGATCGCTGCCGGCGTCGCCACGCCGTCGCTGCGCATCCTCGCCGCCTGCGTGCTCATCACCGCCGGCGCCGCGCTGGCGGCGAAGTCGCTGCTGATGCGCAAGCCGGCGACCACAGAGGTCAACGCATGATGCCGTTTCCCGGCGGCATCGAGGCCAACGCCAATGCGACGCTGCTGTTCTCGTTCGTCGCGGCCGTGATCTACGCCTTTGCGCTCGACATGCCGCCGAAATGGACGCGCAGCGCGGCAAAGACGCTGGCCGTGGCTTTGCTGGCCGTGCTTGCCGCCATGCAGGGCGGCCCGCTGCTGCTCGTCGCGGCGCTGGGCTTGAGCGCCGTCGGCGACGCCTTCCTGTCGCGCGACGGCGAAAAGGCTTTTCTCGGCGGGCTGGCGAGCTTTCTCGCCGGCCACATCGCTTATGCCGCGCTGTTTTTGCAGGCGGGCGGCGGGCTCGGCCTGTTGAGCGCCGAATCCTGGCGGGGCGCGATTGCGCTCGCCATAGCCACATTCAGCATCGTCATGCTTGCCGCGCTCTGGCGCCGCGTCGGCCCGCAGCTGCGTATCCCGGTCGCCGTCTATGTCGCGGCGATCCTCGCCATGGGCATTTCGGCGCTCACGACGAATTATCCCTGGGTGATGGCCGGCGCGGTGCTGTTCATCGCGTCGGATGGGTTGCTGGCAACCGAGCGCTTCCTGCTTGCGGCGATCTCGCCGCATCGCGTGTGGATGCGCTACGCGGTCTGGGTGCTTTATTACGCGGCACAGCTGGCGATCACGCTGGGATTTCTTCTCAGTTAGGCGATCTTCGGCTGCCAGTCCGGCTCGGCCAGCTCGAAGGCGGCAAAATCGAAGCCCGGCGCCACGGTGCAGCCGACCAGCGTCCATTCGCCGAGGCTGCGCGCCGATTGCCACCAGCCGGCCGGCACGACGATCTGCGGCCGCTCACCGGCGGCAAGGGCCGTGCCCAGCACCTGCTCGACGACCATGCCCGCGCCTTCCTCATGCATCGACAGCGCCAGCGGCGCGCCGGCATAAAAGTGCCAGACCTCGGCCGCGTCCTTCACCCGGTGCCAGGCCGAAAGCTGGCCCTGCTCGAGCAGGAAATAGATCGCGGTCGAATGACCGCGCGAGCCGCCCGCGGCGTCGCGAAAGGTCTCGGCATACCAGCCGCCCTCGGGATGCGGCTTGAGGCCTAGCGTTGCGATGATCTCGGCGGCGCTGGTCATTGGCGGTCTTTGCTGCGACGAACGTCGAGCCTTTTGGTCGACATGCGGTGGAACTAAAAATTGTCCTTGCGCTTGCGGATCTCGGCAAACACCTCGGCGTCCGAGGCTTTCTCCATGCCGAGATGCTTGCGGATCGCCGGGTCGTGCCAACGCAGGAACGGGTTGGTCGACAACTCCTCGCCGATGGTCGTGGGCAATGTCGGCTTGTTGTCGGCGCGCAGCGCTTCGATCTTAGCCGCGCGCTGCTTCAGCAGCGGATTGCCCGGGTCGACCGTCACCGCGAAGCGGGCGTTTGCCAAAGTGTATTCGTGGCCGCAATAGATGGCGGTTTGCGCTGGCAGCGCCGTCAGTTTCTTCAGCGATTCATACATCACCGGCGGCTTGCATTCGAACAGGCGGCCGCAACCCAGCGCGAACAGCGTGTCGGCGGTGAAGGCCACCTTCGAGGCCGGCAAATAATAGGAGACATGGCCGGCGGTATGGCCGGGCGTCTCGATGACTTCGACCCTTTCCTCGCCAAGGCGCACGACCGACCCCTGGCCAACCGTCTCGTCGATGCCGGGGATCTTCGCCTTTTCGGCTTCCGGGCCGACGATGCGCAATTTGAAGCGCTCCTTCAGCGCCAGATTGGCTTCGACATGGTCGGCATGATGGTGCGTGGTGAGGATCAATGTCGGCGTCCAGCCGGTGCGCTTGATCGCGGCCAGGATCGGCGCCTCTTCCGGCGCGTCGATGATCGCCGTCTCACCGCTCTTCGAATCGTGGACCAGCACGCCGAAATTGTCGGTGCGGCACATGAACTGCTCGATTTCGACCGGCATCGCATGTCTCCCTTTGTCGTCGCAGACATAGGGCGGGCGGGCGCCGATGTCATCCGCGTTTGTTGAGCTGGCGCGTTTGTTGAACCGGGTGCCTTTGTTGAACTTGGCAGGCTTCACGGCTACCGTCCCGCGCATGCATTCGGATATCGTCGACCTGCGCTCCTTCTACTCGTCCACGCTCGGCCGCCTGGCCGAGCATTCGATCACCATGGCGTTGTCGTCCATATGGGCAACCGTGCCCAACGAGCGGCTGGTCGGCCTCGGCTACACGCTGCCATGGCTGGAACGCTTCGGCGCCGATGCCGAGCGCGTCTTCGCCTTCATGCCGGCGACGCAGGGCGCGGTGGTGTGGCCGGTGTCGGGGCCGACGGCGACGGCGCTGGTCTTCGACGAGGAACTGCCGCTGGTCGATTCCTGCATCGACCGCGTGCTCCTGGTGCATTCGCTCGAACATGCCGAAAACCCGCGCGAGACGCTGAACGAGATCTGGCGCGTGCTGTCGCCGGCGGGCAGGGTCGTCATTGTCGTGCCCAACCGGCGCGGTGTCTGGGCGCGGTTCGAGCACACGCCCTTCGGCAATGGCCGGCCGTTCTCGCGCGGCCAGTTGACCGAATTGCTGCGCGAGGCGAATTTCACCCCGGCGACATGGAGCGACGCGCTGTTCTTCCCGCCGTCGCCGCGGCGTTTCATGATGCGGTTCCACAATGTGCTGGAGAGAGCCGGCCGGCGGTTCTGGCCGATCTTTTCCGGCGTCATCGTCGTCGAGGCGCAGAAGCGGCTCTACCAGGGCGTGCCGGTCGCGCAGCGCGCCTCTCGCCGCGTCTTCGTGCCGGTCTTCTCGCCGCAGGGCGCAACGCGGCTTGGCCGGCATGCGGCCGATGGCGCGCCCGGCCAAGTGACGCGTTCGTGATCGCCGCCGCGCCTTGCATCGCGCAGCGATCGTCACCCTATCTGAGGGCATGCTCGATCTGAGGAATGCTCGCTTGGCGCGGTGTTCGTGACCGCCGAGGAAACCAGGAATATCCTTCATGGACAACCAGACCGATAAAAAACCAGGCCCAAAAAAGGCCGCCGTCTCGGTCGAGGCGAGCAGCCTCGCCGACCAGGTGGCGACGATCAAGCTGGGGTTGAAGGCCTCGCCGGTGCGCAGGCAACTTGCCTGGGTCTCCATCGGCATCGTCGCGGTCATCGTCGCAACCTCGATCGGACAGGTGCTGCTCAACCGCTGGAACCAGCCTTTCTACGATGCGCTGGCCCGGCGCGACATGGCTGCTTTCCTGCACCAGCTTCTGGTCTTCGCGATGATCGCCGGCGGGCTTCTGGTGCTCAATATCGGCCAGACCTGGCTCAACCAGATGATCCGCCTGCGGCTGCGCGAGGCGCTGACGCTGGACCTGATCGATCAATGGATGCGACCGGCGCGTGCCTTCCGGCTGGCCAATGCTGGCGCCATCGGCGTCAATCCCGACCAGCGCATGCAGCAGGATGCCGCTCACTTGTCGGACCTGTCGACGGATCTCGGTGTCGGCCTGCTGCAGTCGTTCATCCTGCTTGTCTCCTTCATCGGCGTGCTGTGGCAGCTGTCTTCCGGCTTCGTGTTCCACGTCGGCGGCTATTCGCTGGCGATACCGGGCTACATGGTGTGGGCCGCGTTCCTCTATGCCGGCATCGCCTCGTGGCTGAGCTGGCTGGTCGGGCGTCCGCTGATCAGCCTCAACAGCGAGCGCTACACCCGCGAAGCGGAGCTGCGCTCCTCCATGGTGCGGGTGAATGAGAATGTCGACGCGATCGCGCTCTACCATGGCGAGCCCGATGCCAGACGCCGGCTCGAACTCGACCTCGGCACGGTGCTGGGCGCCATGCGGCGCATCTTCGCCGCGCAGATCAACCTGTCCTGGGTGACCGACACCTATGGCTGGATAACGGTGGTGGCGCCCATCCTGGTGGCTTCGCCGGTCTATTTCTCGGGCGATATCAGCTTCGGCGGGCTGATGATGGCGGTCGGCGCCTTCAACCAGGTTCATTCGTCCCTGCGCTGGTTCATCAACAATATCGGCAGTATCGCCGACTGGCGCGCGACGCTGATGCGGGTGGCCGATTTCCGCATCGCGCTCACCGAAACCGACGCGCTGCATGACACGGAAAAACGCATCCGGTTCGGCGAAAACGCCAATGGCAGCCTGACCTTCGACACGCTTGAGGTGGCTTCGCCGGAAGGCTGCACCAAGCTTGCCCAGACGGATGTCGAGATCCAGTCCGGCGAGCGCGTCATGATCACCGGCGAGCCGGGGGCCGGCAAGACATTGTTCTTCCGCGCCATCGCCGGCCTGTGGCCATGGGGGAGCGGCCGGATCGGCCTGCCGGCCGGCGAGACGCCCATCTTCGTGCCGCGCGTGCCTTATTTCCCGGCCGGCACGCTGCGCGAGGTGCTCGATCATCCGAACGGCGAGGCCCCGGCCGGCGATGCCGAGATCGCGGCGGTGCTCGCGGAGGTCGGCCTCGACCGGCTGGCAACCGCCCTTGATCATCCCGGGCGCTGGGAACGCGAGCTCAGCGACGACGAACAACGGGCGCTGGCTTTCGCTAGGCTCGCCTTGCGCAAGCCGAAATGGGTGATCATCGACGAGGCGCTCGATGCGTTCGACGGGCCGACGTTGCGGCGGGTTCTGGCCATGCTTCAGAAGCGCCTGCCAGAAACCGCGATCGTCAACATCGGACGTGGTCAGCACAACAATCAGTTTTTTCCGCGCTCGCTGAACATCGTCAAGGATACCGGCGCGCCGGCGCTAAAACCCGCGCGAGTCAGGGCCGGGGCGATCGACCCACCGCCTCCGGCGGCTCGCCGCAAGAAGGAATCCACTGAAGCATAAGGGCATTTCACCGTTTCGCGGAAAACGGCTCTATCTCTTTGTTTTCACGCAGTTCCCGACGGAAAAGTGTGCAGCGGTTTTCGTCGGCGTTGCGTCAAGGAGGCAATCAGACCGCCCGGGCGCCATATTTGGCGCGGAATTCGTCGTAGCAGTCGCGCCGCCAGCGGCGGCCGACGACATAGCCGCGCAAGAGTTCGGCGGGCGAGTAGCCGAGCGACTTGGACGACCGGTTGGCGTGATAGCCCGAAAACGCCTGCGGCAACCTGCCCTTGAGGATATCGGCGATGATCTGGCGCGCAATCATGTAAGGCGGAACGTCGGGATAGCGGTCGGCGATATAAGGATGCTTGTCGATCAGACTGGCGTAGGCCTCGACATAGCCGTCGCGGCGGCCGGAGATGGAATTCTCCGAATTGTACTTCTTCCAGTCGATATCCTCGGACAGCAAGGCGCCGCTGCGCTGGGCAAAGCGCAGCAGCAATTCGCGATCCTGCATGCGCGTGATGTCGCTGTCATAGCCGCCGATCGCGAGCAGCGACTCGTGCCTTGCGGTGATCGCCGAGCCGGCAATGAAGATGGTCTGCGAGACCAGGGCACGCTGCAGCGTGCTCTTGTCGAGGAAAGCGTCGCGATTGATGCATTTGGTGCTGCGGCTGCCTTTCAGCGACAAGAACGAGCTGATGAGGACTTCGAGCGAGGGATTCTGGTCGAAGCGCGCCAGCGTCCGCTCCAGCCGATCGGGCAGATAGACGTCGTCCGAATCGAGGAAGGTCACGACCGGCGCCCGCGCGCGCTCAATGCCCGCATTGCGCGCGGCATTGGCGCCGCGCCATTTGGCGCCGACATAGATCAGCCTCGGGTCGCGGATTTCGGCCAGCGCGGCGGCCGTCCCGTCGGTCGAACCGTCGTCGACCACGATGTGCTCGAAGCGGGTAAGTGTCTGCGCCAGAACGCTTTCCACCGCGCGCACGACCTGGCTGCGCCGGTTGTGGGTCGGCGTGATCACTGAGATCAGCGGAGCGTCCTGGTTCGACATCGGGCTGCCACTGCCGGTCGGATCTAGCGTTTGTCGGATGGATCTGATGGCTATCCTCGCGTCCCACCTCTGATTTGCGACAGACGCTACAAAAAAGCCACGCTTGTGTCACGCAAGCTGTCCGAGAAACGCCGAATTAGTGGCTTTTCCGCAACATTGCGGTTTGATGGCAACACAATCGACGTTCTGGCTATGCGACAGCCCGCCGGGCGATGGTCGGCGTTGTCTCGATGACGTCCAAGGTAATCGACCGGACTACCTGACTTTTGCATGATGACCCAACGAGGCCGGCCGATCGGCTTCAGTCCCATGAAGGAGCAGGATCATGACCGCTTACGCCGTTGCCCACATGCGCCAAGTCACGTCGGGTCCCTGGATGATCGAGTATCTGGAGAAGATCGACGCCACGCTGGCGCCGTTCGGCGGACGCTTCGTCGTCCATGGCGGCGATGTCGAGGTCGTCGAAAACAACTGGCCCGGGCATCTGATCGTCATCGAATTCCCCGACAGCCAGCATGTGCGGGACTGGTACCGGTCGCGCGCGTATCAACAGATCCTCGAGTTGCGCACCCACAATTCTGAATCCGACGTGATCTTCGTCGACGGCGTCGAGCATCCGCACAAGGCTACGGATGTGGTTGGCTAGCAGAACAGCGCGCCTTTCCTGGAATTGCCCTAGCGCGTTTCACCGTTTCACGGAAACGGCGAACCGCTCTATTCTTTGTTTCTACGCAATTCCGGACGGAAAACCGCTCACACTTTTCCTGGAATTGCTCTAACTGTGCACGACATAGTCGGGCACGATTTCAGGCTCGTCGCGAACGAGCCCCACCGCCAGGCTGAAATGGCCGAGAAACGCGAAAGTGTAGAACGTCAGGCCAACAATCGCCGCGAAGGGAATTTGCCAGACCGGCATGCCGGTCTGCGGTGCGAGGTTGACCACGCGCCGCAGCGTGCGCCACGACATTGTCCCCCAGCGCGTAAATGATTTGACGATACGCTGAACCCTGCCAGGCGCGTGGAGCTCGACGAATTTTCGATCGGCGTCCCTGCCGGTCACCAGTGCGCGCCAAAAGAAGAACCGCCAGCCGCGCGGGGAATAGTGGTGAACGCGCGCGTCCACATTGACTATCTTGTGGCCTTCGCTCCAAAGCTCATGCATCAGCAACGTGCAAGAGACCTTGAAGCCGTTGTGTGCTGGAAATGGGTGGCTGGATATCCAGTCGTGCCGAAAGGCGATGTTGTTGGCGTTGAGAGCACGCTTTGAGGCGAATCTCTCGTCTCCCTCAGCCATCGGGAAAAACCAGATCAACGCGAAGGTTCGCGAGAAGAAGTCATCGTATGAAAGATAGGTATGCCCATTCACACAGATGGTTTCAGGCCGGTCGACAAAGGGTTTCAGTAGAGTTGAGAGCCAGTTCCGTTCCGGAACTGTATCGGAATCCAGGAAAACAAGGATGCTTCCTTCGCTCGAAGGAATGCCGTTGTTCTTGAGGTCGTAGTATCTGCCGCCAGGACACGCCGCGAAGGCCAGATCGGCAACCTGCGCCAGTTGTGGCGCTTCCGCTCTGATGCTGCTTCGCAGTGAGACTGCGTCAGTCTCGAGGCCGCCATGCGATACAATGACCTTCGGTCTCGCAAATCCGCTAGCGGAAACCTCGGCGATCTCACGCGCCAAGGCTTTCAGCCCAAGGCCGATCTCGTCCCAGTCGATGGATTTGGCATTCTCCATCTCTATGACGATAGAATAGGTGGGACGTTCCGCCATCGCGACACAACCGGTTAATCAAACTAGTGGCTATCGCCCTACCAGCATGCTGTCAAACGATCGAGATGCAGTTCTGCACTACGCATTTGTTAAATGGACTATTTCATCATTCGGTATTGGAAGCTGGAAGGGTCGGCATATTCGGACAGGAAACGCTTTCGCCATTCTTCATTGAGTGCATCGCGCTGGATTTCGAGACCCGACCGAGGGTTGGTCTCCCAGTTGGGCTCCACATCCGCCAGCTGCGCGACTTTCGTCAGGCTTCCTGCAGGATCGTGCTCAATTTCCTCGTAGGTCAGGGATAGGAAGGGCAGGCCATTCTTCGCGAACCAGCCGTCCCACGCCAGATTCTCCATCAAAATCTTTTCCAGAGACTCCGCGATTGCCTGGCCATTGTAGCGTGGCGGTACGTGACTGATCTCGGTGGATCGGAATTCGCGGGTTTGACGCGCACGTGCCCATGAGATCGCCTGCCCGAGCAGATCGTCACGCGTTAACCGCACATAGCTTAAGTTGGGGAGGCTGGCTGGCAGGTTCACCTTCTTGGCAAGTTGGGTGAACTGACTCGCAAAGATCTTGATTGCGTAGATCCCGGTAGAGGACCGCCCCTCCGTCAGTGCACGCAGAAGCTGGGCGCGGGGATCTCGTGGGTAACCCGGCAACTCCAGCAGGCGTCGCCCGCCAAACCACTCCAGCGGATGGCCCAGCCCGGCGGAAGCCATCAGACCCGCGAGATGATTGCTGCCGCTGCGTGGTGACGTGCAGACGAGAATTCCCGCCCGTAGCTCGGACAAAATGTTTGGTGGGATTTCCACCACTGCCGGTGACCGACGAAAGAAACGCATTCCCGTCAGCGCCTCAACAAAAACACCGCCTGCTGGCCGAAGAAGTTCCAGAACCACCAGGGCATCGACAGGCCGATCTTCTGGCCGTTGGCGTCGAGCGCGGTTGCTTTCTCGACCGTCGCGCCGAGTTCCTCGCACAGGTTGACGAAGTCGCGGATGGTGCAGAAGTGGATGTTGGGCGTGTCGTACCAGGAGTAGGGCAGGTCCTTGGTGACCGGCATCCTGCCCTTGATCAGCAGCGAAAAGCGCACGCGCCAGTGGCCGAAATTGGGGAAGGAGACGATGGCGCGGTTGCCGATCCGAAGCAGCTCGTCGAGCACGACCTTCGGATTACGCGTCGCCTGCAGCGTCTGCGACAGCACGACGAAGTCGAAGCCCTTGTCGGCGTAGAATTTCAGATCCGTGTCGGCGTCACCCTGGATAACCGATAGCCCGCGCGCCACGCATTCATTGACGCCGCGCTGCGACAGTTCCAGCCCGCGGCCGTCGACCTGCTTGGTCTCCTGCAGGAGTTCCAGAAGCACGCCGTCGCCCGAGCCGACATCGAGGACGCGCGAATTGGCCGGAATGAGATCGGTGACGACCTCGAGGTCGACACGCTGGGCGCGATTGACGCTCATGGGCTTGCCTCCTGCATGGCGCATGATCCCGCTCCGAAAAGTCTGCAACTTTCTGCGTTCGCTGACCTTCGGTTCGGGGTCATGCGCCGAGCCCCCTGGCGCGGGCGGCCGATGCGATGAAGCCGTTGATGGCCGCGAACAGCTCCGGCTCGTCGAGCAGGAAGGCGTCGTGGCCGCGATCGGTCTCGATCTCGACGAAGGAGACGGAAGCGCCCGCCGCGTTCAAGGCATGCACGATCGACCGGCTCTCCTCGGTCGGGAACAGCCAGTCGCTGGTGAAGGAGACCAGACAAAAGCGCGTCTTGGTGCCGGCGAAGGCGTCGGCGAGGCGCCCGCCGTGATCGGCGGCAAGGTCGAAATAGTCCATCGCGCGGGTCAGATAGAGGTAGGAATTGGCGTCGAAGCGGTCGACGAAGGTCATGCCCTGATGGCGCAGATAGCTTTCGATCTGGAAATCGGCGTCGAAGCCGAAGGTGAGCGCCTCGCGGTCCTGCAGATTGCGGCCGAACTTGCGGTGGAGCGCTGCTTCCGAAAGGTAGGTGATGTGAGCGGCCATGCGCGCGACGGCGAGCCCCTTTTCCGGCCGCTTGCCGAAATCGAGATATTTGCCGCCATGCCATTCCGGATCGGCCATGACGGCCTGTCGGCCGACTTCATGGAAGGCGATGTTCTGCGAGGAATGGCGGGCGCCGCTGGCGATCGGCAGGGCGCAGAACACACGCTCCGAATGGCTCGCCGCCCATTCCAGCACCTGCATGCCGCCCATCGAGCCGCCAAGCACGCAGAACAGCTTTTCGATGCCGAAATGATCGACCAGCATCGCCTGCGCGCGCACCATGTCGCGGATGGTGATGATCGGCAGGTCGAGCCCATAAGGCTTGCCTGTCGCCGGATTGGTCGAGGCGGGGCCGGTCGAGCCGAGACAGCCGCCGATGACGTTTGCGCAGATGACGAAGAAGCGGTTGGTGTCGATGATCTTGCCTGGGCCGATCAGCACTTCCCACCAGCCGGGCTTGCCGGTCACCGGATTGGTATTGGCCACGTGCTGGTCGCCCGTCAGCGCGTGGCAGACGAGGATGGCGTTGGAGCGCGCGGCGTTGAGCGTGCCATAGGTCTGGTAGGCGATCTGGAAAGGCGACAGCAGCGTGCCGGCGTCGAGCTTCAGCGGCTTGTTGGGGCCGAACTGCAGCACCGGGCTCGACGGATGGTCGGCCTCGTCCTTGGTCCTTGCAGCGCGTTGAGCGGCCATGTCCATCCTCATCCTGTCCCGCATCGGTCTCGTCCCGATGCGGTGTCCGGCCGGCAGCGGACAACAAAAAACCGGCATTGCCGTCGCAAAGCCGGTTACAGGTTGCAAACGGCCCTTTAGCGAGTTGTTTAACGTGGCTGCAAGCCGACCGGCCAAATCACCACGGAGAAGTCTGGCAGTTCTTCTAGGACCAGCGCCGCGCTTCGTCAACGGGTAGCCTCCTCGCGGCGCTCCAGCCGGTTCACCGCACCCAAGCAGGCCATTTCCTGCCAAGCCAACACATGGCCTGCTTGTCTTGTCGCAGTTTCTTGCCGGAAAGCCGTGTGACGCCTTCGCGGAATCTGTTCAGCGCTTCGACGCAACACCTAGTTCGCTGCGCCGCCAGGCCGAAGGCGAAATGCCAACGGATCGCCTGAATTCGCGGCCGAAATGATAGACGTCGCAAAAGCCGCATGTCTCGGCAATCTCGGCGATCGGCTGGTCGTCCTGCACCAGCAGCGACTGCGCGTGCATCAAGCGCTCGCGCATCAGCCACTGATGCGGGCTGGTGCGAAGATAGCGCTGAAACATCCGCCGGGTCTGCGACGGCCCGAGCCCGGTGACGGCCGACAGGGCCGACGCGGTCCATGCGAAACCGAGCGCCCCGCGCATCGCTTCGATACCGGAAGCGAGCGGTTTCGGCAGGTCGTCGCTATCCGGCCCCGCCAACGCGCGATCGATCAGGAGCAGGAATTCGGCAACCAGTTGCGAAAGGCGCAGATCGAGGCTGGCGTCGCGGCGGCGCAACGCGGCAAACAGGCGCTCGAACCACGGGACTGGAGTTGTTCCCTCGGCGAAGCTGGCGCGCGGCGTGCCCTCTCCGAACAGCTTGCGCCGCAGGATGGCGGGCTCCGGGCCGTCCAGCCTGAACCAAAGCACCGTCCAAGGATCCCGGGGATCGGCGGAATGGACGTGCGGAGCCTCGTTCGCCATCCAGACCAATTGACCAGCCCCGACGTCTATCCTTTGCCCAAGCGTTTCGACAAAGCCGGCGCCGGCAAGACAGTAGATGATGTCCTGTCCGGGATAGATGGCGCGTTCTATCCGGTAATCCGGCCCGGCGGCGACTTTTCCGGCGCGCAGCACGCTGAACGCGGCGCGGGTCCAGGCCGGGGCTGGCACATAGTGGAAACTCTCAATTACGGACGTTCTTTTGTGCATGCGCGTTTTATACAAAAAATACGTTCCCTTTGTCCATTTTGTTCCTCGGCGGAGGGGCTAAATTCTCCTCAAGAGCCTGGGATTTCCGGCCGGAAACGGATCGGGACCAGGCCTTCAAAAAGGTTCAGGGGCGCCCGTGCCGCATCGCGGGACGCTTTGGGGTTCCAGGGAGAATACCGATGCTCGCGATGACCAGACATGAAGCCGAGCTTTACGCTCGCGACGGCTACATCATTCGCCGTGGCCTGCTGGGCGCCGGTGAAGTCGCCAACTTTCGCGACCACGCCCGCAAGCAGCTCGCGGAGGAGCAGAGCAAGGGCGGCGTGATGTCCAAGGGCGACAAGGAGGGCAAGACCACGCTGCTGAAGATGTGGACCAAGGCCGAAGACGACAAATACGGCCTGCTGGCCCGCGACGAGCGCATGGTCGATCTGGCCGAGGACGCCGTCGGCAAGCCGATCTACCTCTACAGCCACAAGATGACGATGAAGCAGCCCAACGAAGGCGGCGCATGGGAATGGCACCAGGACTTCGGCTACTGGTACAATTACGGCTGCCTGGCACCGGAAATGATGAGCATCTACGTCGCGCTCGACAAGGCGACCCGCGAAAACGGCTGCCTTCAGGTGCTCAAGGGCACGCACAAGCTCGGCCGCCTCAATCATATCCGCGAGAACGAGCAGACCAATGTCGAGCATGAGCACCTGGAAGCTGCCCTGAAGCGCTTCGAGCACATCTATGTCGAGATGGAGGCGGGCGACGCCCTGGTCTTCGACGGCAACCTGCTGCACCGTTCGGACGCGAACCGCTCGGACACGTATCGCTGGGGCTATATCTGCTCCTACAACGCGGTCGAGAACGCGCCCTTCAAGAAGGTGCGCGAATACGGCAACTACGAACAATTGCGCAAGGTGCCTGCCGGTTCTTTCCAGCAGGCTTCCTGAGCAAGCACGACCGGGTAGAAGCCCGGCCTTGAGGACATCGAACCGGGCTTGGGCCCAGGCTGCGGATCGATGGGGAGATGAAGAACAGCGACGGACGGCTGCAGCCGTCGCGCCGCCGTCGAGGGAGGAATGGGATGGCCGATACGGTCAGGAGCGGCGCGCGCGCGGCAGCCGCAGGCCGGTTTGAATTGTCGCGACTCTTGCGGGTCCGTGAGGCTGGCGTGTTCATCGCGCTGGTCGTGATCTGCTTGTTCCTGACCTTCGCGACCGACAGCTTCCTCACGTCGCTGAACCTCTTGAACATAGGCCGACAGGTTTCGCTGCTCGGGATCATGGCGGTCGGCATGACATTCGTGCTGATCTCCGGCGAGGTGGATCTGTCCGTCGGATCGACCTACGCCTTTTCGGGGCTTGCCACCGGCATGCTGATCGTCGCTGGCTGGGGGTTGTTGCCGGCGCTCGCGGTCGGCCTCTTCGCCGGCGCCGTCATCGGCGTCATCAACGGTACCCTGTCCACCTACGGCCGCCTGCCCTCGCTCATCGCCACGCTCGGCATGCTCAGCATCGTCCGCGGCGCCGCGCTCATCCTGACCAACGGCCAGCCCGTCACCGTCAACGCGCGCAACGGCGCGCTTCCCGACGTTCTCGACACCTTCAACTTCATGGGTCAGGGCTATCTGTTCAGCGTCATTCCGATGCAGCTCGTGTTCTTCGCCGTCATCGCCGTGCTGGCATGGCTGGTGCTTTCCTATTTGAACTTCGGCTTCCGGGTGTATGCCGTGGGCGGCAGCGCCAAAGCGGCGCGCGTGTCGGGCATTTCCGTCAACACCGTGAAGATCTGGGCTTTCGTGCTGATGGGGCTGCTCGCCGCCTTCGCCGGCATCCTCAGCCTCGCCTTCCTGCCCAGCGGGCAGGCCGGCCGCACCGGCCTCGGGCTGGAGCTCGACGTCATCGCCGCGACCATCGTCGGCGGCGCCTCGCTGTCGGGCGGCGAAGGCACCATCCTTGGAACCATACTCGGCGTGCTGATCATCGGCGTGATGCGCAACGGCCTTGTGCTGATGGGCGTGTCGCCCTTCGTGCAGGAACTGATGATCGGCCTCGTCATCATCATCGCCGTCGGCATCGACAAATGGACAACGCGCCGCGCGGCCTAGAACCGGATACAGGTTTCAGGCCGCATCAACCTGAAATCTGAATCCGGTTCCAAATCAGGGAGATAGAGCATGATGTCGTCCGAAAACCGCTGCACACTTTTCGGCATCATGCTCTGAGGGCAATCAAGCCAAACAAAAAAGGGAGGACTATCCATGAAAATCAGACATGTCATTCTCGCGGCGACGCTCAGCCTGCTGCCCACGCTCGCGCATGCCGAGGCCAAGCTCGCCGATTTCTCGCTCGCCGATCGCATCAAGGCCAAGATCGCCGCAGGCCAGCCGCTCGACATCTACGTTTCCTACCATGACGTCTCGAACGAATTCGCGCCGTTCATGAAGGCCGGCGTGCAGCGGGCGGCGACCGAGGACAAGGTCAGCGCGCAGTTCATCGGCCCCGTCGGCGCCGATGCCGACGGCCAGATCAGCGAGATCGAGACGCTGATGGGCAAGATGGACGGCCTGGCGATTTCATCGGTGTCGACCGACGCGTTGGCGCCGCTGATCGACAAGGTGATCGCCGCCGGTATCCCGGTCGTCACCTTCAACACCGACAATCCCGAAAGCAAGCGCCTGGCTTTCGCCGGGCAGGATCTCGTGCAGTCGGGCCGTGAGGCCGGCAAACTGATGGCCAAGGTTCTCGGCGGCAAGGGCAAGGTGATGATCACCACCATCGACGCCGCCGCCCAGTGGTCGCTCGACCGTGAAAAAGGCGCGCGCGAGGCGCTGAAGGCCGAGCCCGGCTTAGAGGTGGTCAGCACGCTGAACACCGGCACCGATCCGCAGAAGATCTATTCGGCGATCGAGAACGCCATGTTGGCGAATCCCTCGATCTCCGGCGTCCTGTCGCTGGAGTGTTGCTCCACTCCCGCCGCCGGCACCTGGGTCGAACGCAACAAGGCGGCCGACAAGGTGAAGGTGGTCGGCTTCGACCTGCTCGACCAGACCGTGCAGCTCGTGCAGAGCGGCGATGTGCAGGCCACCATCGACCAGGCTCCGGAAAAGCAGGGCTTCGCCGCGGTCGACCTCCTCGTCCAGTTCCTCAAGGGCCAGACGATCGAGAACCTCGACACCGGCGTCGGCGTCTACACCAAGGAGAACATTGCCGAGGTGGCCAAGAAGTAACAATGCCAGCGTGACGGGCCGGCGGGCCGCAGGTTCCGCCGGCCCGTCGAGCCAGCTCGATGACGGCCGCCCCCTCCCTCGCAAACATCGTCGAGATCGCCGGCGTAACCAAGCGGTTCCCCGGTGTGCTCGCGCTTGACCGTATTTCCGTCGGCTTCCGGGCCGGCGAGGTTCACGCCGTGATCGGCGAGAACGGCGCCGGCAAGTCGACGCTGATGAACATCCTGGCCGGGGACCTGCGCCCCGATGGTGGCAAGCTTCTGGTCGAGGGCAGGGAAGTGAAACTTTCCTCCCCGCTCGACAGCCGTGCCCACGGCATCACTGTCGTCTATCAGGAGTTGGCGCTCTGCCCGACGATGAGCGTGGCCGAAAACATCATGATGTCGGACATGGCGGCGCGCTCTGCCGTTTCGTTGCTGCCGCGCGACATGATGCGGCGGGAGGCGCGCGATGCGCTCACCCGGCTCGGCATGGGCGGCCTCGACCCCGACACCAAGGTCGGCCGCCTCTCGGTCGCCGAGATGCAACTGGTCGAAATCGCCGGCGCCATCCGCCAGAATGCCCGCGTGCTCGTGCTGGACGAGCCGAATTCGGCGCTTTCCAAACGCGAAAGCGAAAGGCTGTTCGAGGTCGTCAGGCAGCTCCGCGCCGAGGGCGTGACCATCATCTACGTATCGCACCATCTGCGCGAGGTGCTGGATATCGCCGACCGCGTCACGGTGATGCGCGATGGCCGCACGATCGTGACGATGGACAATGAGGGCCTGTCGGAGGACCAGCTCATCCGGGCCATGGTCGGCCGCGACCTCGACGCCGCCATGCAATGGTCGCTTCAGGTCGAACCCAGGCCTGAAGACGAGGACACCGTGCTGACAGTCGAGAAGCTCGAGGCGGCGGGGCTGGAGGACGTCAGCTTCAGCGTGCGCGCCGGCGAGATCCTCGGCATCGGCGGACTTCCCGATTCCGGCAAGGACGGACTTGGCGACGCGCTTTTCGGGCTCTGCGCCCGGCGCGGCAAGGTCACCATCGACGGCAAGGAACTGCGCGGCGCCGATCCACTTGCCGCGATCCGCTTCGGCATGTCCTTCGTTCCGGCCGACCGGCGCGGTTCCGGCGGCCTTCTGCAGATGAGCGTGGCCGACAATGTCGTCTCCGCCTCGCTGCCGCGTTTTTCGCTGGCCGGTTTCGTGCGGCGCGGCGCGGTGAAACGCGAGGCCCGCGCCCAGGTCGCACGGCTCGATGCGCGGATTTCACATCTCGGCCAGAAACTGGGAACGCTTTCGGGCGGCAACCAGCAGAAGATCATCCTCGGCCGCAGCCTCGTCACCAATCCGCGCGTGCTGGTGCTGCACGAGCCGACACGCGGCATCGATGTCGGCGCCAAGGCGGAAATCTACTCGATCCTGCGCGGCATCGCCGGCGAAGGCATGGCGATCGTCATGATCTCTTCGGAGATACCGGAGTTGATCATGAATGCCGAACGAGTGCTTGTGCTGCGCGACGGCCGCCTGTCGGGCGAACTCACCGGCCAGGCTATCACCGAGACGGCGATCCTTGCATGCGCCATGACATCCTGAGACGGGAATGCGGATGACCAAGCCAAAGATAACCATCGTCGGCAGCTTCGCGGTCGGGCTGACCATGCGGGCGCCCAAGCTGCCCATTTTCGGCGAAACCATGCTCGGCACCGATTTCGACATGGGTCCGGGCGGCAAGGGGTCCAACCAGGCCGTCGCGACCGCGCGTCTGGGCGCGTCGTCGTCGCTGCTCGCCATCCTCGGCACCGACAAGCTCGCCAGCATCGCCACCGACCTCTATGCAATCGAAGGCGTCGACACCGGCCTTGTGAGCACGCGGACGGAGCGGGCGACCGGCGTCGGCTTCATCATCCTCAACGACAAGGGCGAGAACTTCATCATCCTCGACATGGGCGCCAACGAGTTGATGGACGCAGCCACGGTCGACACGGCCGAGGCGCGCATCGCCGAAAGCGATGTCGTCATGACCGTGCTGGAGGTGCCGACGGCCGCCGCCACGCGGGCGATGGAGCTTGGCCGCAAGCATGGCGCAAGGACGATCCTCAACCCGGCGCCGGCGCGCCAGCTGCCGGACACGATCTTCGCCTGGGTCGATTACCTCACTCCGAATGAAAGCGAACTGCGCATCCTGCTCGGCCTGCCCGCCGACGATCCAAGGTCCTCGCGCGAACTCGCTCGGGAATTGCGGCGGCGCGGCGTGCGCAACGTCGTCGTCACACTCGGCCGCAGCGGCGCGCTGATCCTGACCGACGAGATCGACGTCATGGTGCCGGCGGTGCCGGTGGAGGTCACCGACACGACCGGCGCGGGCGATGCCTTCAATTCGGGCTTCGCCATGGCGCTTGCCGAAGGCCGCGACATCGTCGAGGCCGTGCGTTTCGGCGTCGCCTGCGGCGCGATCGCCTGCACCAGGCTCGGCGTCATTCCCGGCCTGCCCCAGCGCGCCCAGGCCGACGCGCTTTATGCCGAAGCCATGAAAACCGTATGGAAGGAGCAACCGTGAACCGCAACCGACTGCTTAACGCCGAACTCGCTCACGCCATCGCCTCCATGGGGCATGGCGACCTGATGATCGTCTGCGACGCCGGTTTTCCCATTCCGTCGAGCGCATGGCGCATCGACCTCGCCATCGCGCCCGACGTTCCCGATCTCGAGACCGTGCTGACGCCGATCGCGGCCAACCTGATCGCTGAACGCGTCGCCTATGCCGACACGCTGCCCGTGCACAACGCGCCGCTGCTCGCGAAGGTGAAGCGCCTGTTCCCGGACGCAGACCATGAAACCGTCAAGCACGAGGCCATTCTCGGCGAGATGGCCGCCAAGGCCAAGGTGATCGTGCGCACTGGCGCCTTCGACCCCTGGGGCAACATCCTGCTCTATTCCGGTGTTGACGTTCCGGTCTGGTTCTCCAAGCCCGGCGTTGTCGCGCCCGACTACTACGCCAAGAAACTCAAGGGCTGAGCGTGCCGAAGATCTTCGATTTCGGCGGCCGCGAGGTCGAGCGGAGCATCACGGTGGCCGGCCTGCGCGCATTGCGGCAGGCCGGCCGGCGCGTCGCCCAGGTGACCGCCGAGACGGCGGACGAGGCCGCCGCGGCCGAGGCGGCCGGCATCGAGATGGTCGTCTGCCGGGCGGCCAACGTGGCCCGCGTCCGCGAGGGGTCGCGCCGCGTCTTCGTAACGGCCGCGCTCGGCTTCGCCGACGCGGTGACCGGCGACGAGATCCTGCGCACCGCTTTTTCGGCAATCACCTCCGGCGCGGACGCCGTCATCACCGGACGCGGCTTCGACACGGTCCGCATGCTGGCCAATGAACGGATACCGGTCATGGGCCATCTCGGTTTCGTGCCGCGCAAATCGACCTGGGTCGGCGGCATCCGGGCGGTCGGCAAGACTGCGGCCGAAGCGGTCGAGCTCTGGGACCAGTTCCGGCGACTGGAGGATGCCGGCGCCTTCGCGGTCGAGTGCGAGATCATACCGGCGGCGTTGATGGCGGAAATCCACCGCCGCACCTCGCTGGTGACCGTGTCGCTCGGCTCGGGCGCCGAGCCGGACGTCATCTTCCTGTTCACGTCGGACATCTGCGGTGAGTCGACCCGTCTCCCTCGCCACGCGCGGGCCTGGGGCAAGCTGGCCGCGTTGCACCAGCAGGTACGCGACGCCCGGATCGACGCGCTCAGCGCCTTCCGCAAGGAGGTCGACGGCGGCAGCTACCCCGGCAAGGCCGAGATCGCGGCCATTGCCGAAGAGGAGTTGGAGGGGTTCCGCGCCCTCGTCGATTCGACGAAGTCATGACTGGCTCCCGAGACCCGGTGTGATTTCAAGGCCCTGATCCTCGCGGGCGGTCCGCATGCATCAGGCGCCGGCACTCGACATTCCAGCCCGTGGCCTGTATTTCCGCTGCGGCCTTGAAGGCCTTCTCGACGGATTTGTGACATGAAGCAGGATCAGCCCCGTCCGACGCCCCGCGCGGGCATCATGGACATCGAGGCCTATGTGCCGGGAAAAAGCACCGCGCCCGCCGGCGTGACGAAAGTCTACAAGCTGTCGTCGAACGAAAATCCGCTCGGGCCCTCGCCGAAGGCGATCGAGGCCGCGCGCGAAGTGGCGGCGAAGCTCGACGTCTATCCCGATGGCACCGCCCGCCGGCTGCGCGAGGCGATCGCCGAAGTGCATGGGCTGAACCCGGCAAACATCATCTGCTCCAACGGCTCCGACGAGATCCTCGGGCTTCTGGCGCAGACCTATCTCGCGCCGGGCGACGAGGCGGTGTTCACCGAGCACGCCTTCATGGTCTACAAGATCTACATCCAGGCGGCGGGCGCCAAGCCGGTGGCGGTCAAGGAAACCGACGAGCGCGCCGACATCGATGCGATTTTGGCCGCGGTGACGCCGGCCACGCGGATCGTGTTCCTCGCCAATCCGAACAATCCGACCGGCACCTATGTGCCGTTCCAGGAAGTGCGCCGGCTGCACGCGGCATTGCCGAAGGACGTGCTGCTGGTGCTCGACGCGGCCTATGCCGAATATGTGCGGCGCAACGACTATGAAGCTGGCATCGAGCTGGCGGGCAGCTCCGAGAACGTGGTGATGACCCGCACCTTCTCCAAGCTCGGCCTTGGCGGCGCGCGCATCGGCTGGATGTACGGGCCGGCGCATATCGTCGATGCGATCAACCGCATCCGCGGCCCGTTCAACGTCAATGCCACCGCGATCGAGGCCGGCATCGCCGCGATCCGCGACCGCGCCCATATCGAGCGCAGCGCGACGCACAACGAGAAATGGCTGGCCTGGCTCAGCGCGGAGCTGACCGGGCTCGGCCTGCGCGTCACGCCCAGCGTCGGCAATTTCGTGCTGATCCATTTTCCCGACGGCAAGAAGCATTCGGCGGCGGCGGCGGACGATTATCTCAGTGCGCGCGGTTACATCCTGCGCCGCGTGACCGGCTACGGCTTTCCCAATGCGCTGCGCATGAGCATCGGCACAGAAGAGGCCAATCGCGGCGTCATCGACGCGCTCAAGACCTTCCTGAAAAGCTAGAACACCATGGCATCACCGACGTTCGAGAAAATAGCGCTGGTCGGCATCGGCCTGATCGGCTCGTCGCTCGCCCGCGTCATCCGCCGCGAGGGCCTGGCGCGCCATATCGCCATCGCGACGCGCAGCGCATCGACGCTGAAGCGCGCCGAGGAGCTAAGTCTTGGCGATTCCTACACGACGGATGCCAAGGAAGCGGTGCGTGACGCCGACCTCGTCATCGTCTCGGTGCCGGTCGGCTCGTCCGGCGAGGTCGCGGCCGAGATCGCGCCGACGCTGAAGAAAGGCGCCATCCTTACCGATGTCGGCTCGACCAAGGCCTCGGTCATCGCGCAAATGCAGCCGCATGTGCCGGAAGGCGTGCACTTCATCCCCGGACATCCGCTGGCCGGCACGGAAAAGTCCGGACCCGATGCCGGCTTCGCCGACCTCTTCGAGAACCGCTGGTGCATCTTCACGCCGCTGCCGGGCACCGATCCCGCGGCGCTCGAGAAGCTTTCGGAATTCTGGCGGCGTTGCGGCTCCAACATCGATACGATGGACCCGCAGCACCACGATATGACGCTCGCGATCGTTTCGCACCTGCCGCATATCATCGCCTACAACATCGTTGGCACGGCAGACGATTTGGAAGCGGTGACCAAGAGCGAAGTCATCAAATATTCCGCCTCCGGCTTTCGCGACTTCACGCGTCTTGCAGCCTCCGATCCCACCATGTGGCGCGATGTTTGCCTGCATAACAAGGATGCCATTCTGGAGATGCTGGCGCGTTTCTCGGAGGATCTGGCGTCGCTGCAGCGGGCGATCCGCTGGGGCGACGGCGAAAAGCTCTTCGATCTCTTCACCCGCACCCGCGCCGTCCGCCGCTCGATCATCGAGGCCGGACAAGACATCGATGTGCCGGACTTCGGTCGGCAGGCCGTCGAGCATCCCAAAGGGAACTGATGTTCAGGTGAGGCCGGCCTGCAAATGGCGGCTCCCTGCGCTTCCGGTGCTCACGTACTTCAAGTACGCTCCGCTCCGGTTCTCGGGACCCACCATTTTCGACTCGGCCTGACCTGAATCTCAGCTCCCTTTGCCTTCTCGGGCTGGTGGCCAGTGCGCCGCCATCATCGCTAGCGTTTCGTCTCGATCCGGCGCGCCGAGGCGGCCGCCGAAGCGCAGGCATTTGAGCGCGGCGGCGGCGCTGGCGAAGCGCAGGGCCTCTTCCGTGGACATGGCCTCGGCGAGGCCGACGGCGAAGGCGCCATGGAAGACGTCGCCGGCGGCGAGTGTGTCCACCGCCTTGACCTTCGGTGCCTCGACATGGCGGACGCGTCCGACCGCCCGGTCATGCCACCATGTGCCTGCCGCGCCGCCGGTCACCGCGACGAAGGCATCGGTGCGCGAGGCAAGGTCGGCGCAGGCGCTTTCGGGGTCGAGCGCGTGGCCGCAGACGATGCGCGCCGCCGGCTCCGAGGCGACGATGTGCGAGGCCAAGGGCAGCAGCCGCTCCAGCACCTCGATGGGCGCGGTGTCGGCATCCAGGATCGCCGGGCGGCCGATCGATCTGGCCGCGCTCAGAGCAAGCGCTGCGGCGCCCGGCCAGCGGACATCCACCAGCACGGCGTCGAAGGCGGAAAGGTCGGCGAGCGGCAGCGCCTCGGGATCGGCTTGCGCCTTTTTGTCGTAGAAGGGCACGATGACGCGCTCGCCATGCGCATCCACCAGGATCGCGGCCAGCGCCGACCGCGCGCCGGCGACGCGGCGGACGAGGCTGCAGTCGACGCGTTCGGCCTCTATGTCGGCGATCAGCTGGTCGCCGACCGGATCGTCGCCCGCGCTTGCCCATAGCGAGACCTCGGCGCCGAGGCGCCGCGCGGCGCAGGCGGCGCTCGTCGCCATGCCGGAGGCGATCTGGGCACCGTCGCTGGCGATGAACTTGCCTTGATGCGCGGGCAGCGCCTCGACGCGAAGGATCGTGTCGAGGGTGAAGGCGCCGACGCTGAGCAGTCTGACCGGCCGCGCCATCGCTGCGTTACTCTAACGGCTTGATCTTGCCGAGCGGGATGAAGCCCAGCGAGGCCTTGCCCTTGACGATCTTCAGCGGCAAGGACGGTTCCTTGCCGAGCATGGCAATGGCGGCAAAGCCCTGGTCGATTTCGCTTTTGTGCTCCGGCATGGCACCGCCAAGGATGGCCGCCACCGCCTTGGGGTCCTTGAGCTTGATCGTCAGGCTTGCGTTGACCAGCCCTTCCGCGTCGACGGAGACCGGCCCGGACACGGTGATGCGCGCGGTTCCCGACGACAGGTCGAGCTTGGCGATGTCGATCGACTGGCCGCGCAGGCTTTTCGGCGGCGCGGCGATCAGCGCCACGCCGTTCTTCAGCATTACGTCGCCACTGCCGTCCAACGCCGGCAGCACGCGTCCGTCGATGGCATCCGCATTGATCTCCAGATCGCCGAAGCTGCCGACATAGTTGATGTCCTGGCCGGCCGGCTGCAACTGGCCGGCCGCCTTGCCGGCACTGAACAACTGCATCGGATCCGTGTCGTCCTGCGGATCGGTCTGACCGTTCAAGCCTTCAGCCTGCAGCGAAACGCTCCGTGGCAGCGGCCACCACACTTTGACATTGGCCTGCAACTGGTCCCAGTCGATCCAGAGCGGCGGCATGCCGGGCGCCATCGTCCGCAGCGGCCCGCGCAGATCGGCGACCGGCGACAAGGGTCCGGTGATCCCGGCGACGGCATTGAAGCTTCCGGTGGAGGCGGCGACCTTCCGGGCGTCGTCCTCATAGGCGAGGTTGTCGCAGGAGACCGTGAAGCTCATCGGATAGCCGCTGACGGCGAGGTTGGCGCAGCCGGCGGCGATCCCATTGCTGCCCAGCCTCGCCACCGCCTGGTCGGCCTCGGTCTTGAGCCTGTCGGCGAGATAGAACCAGCCGCCGCTGTAAATGGCGAACAGCACGAGGATGAACGCGGCAAGCCAGAACAGCCGGCGGCGAGGTTTGGGCGATCGCTCGTCACTTGACGTCATGCTGCGGCTCTCGTTAACCCCTCATCCAGCGAGCGGGCATCCACTCTCACGCAAACAAGCGGGGAACAGAAGAAGCACCTTGGCGGTGCGGTTCGTTCACTCGAATGCGATCAGGCTTGGCGATATGGGCGATTTTTGGGTTTTTGGCTATGGGTCGCTGATCTGGCGGCCCGGATTTGCCCATGTCGAGACGCGCCGCGCCCGGCTTTACGGCTATCGCCGCTCGCTTTGCGTCTATTCCTTCGTGCATCGCGGCACACGCACCCGGCCGGGCCTGGTGCTCGGCCTCGACCGGGGCGGCTCCTGCATCGGCCTGGCATACCGTGTTCCCGGCAATTTGCGCGACGAGGTGCTTTCCTACCTGCGCGAACGTGAGTTGGTAACCAGCGTCTATCTCGAACGCATGCTCGATGTCCGGCTGGATGGCGGCGGTTCGGTCGAGGCGGTCGCCTACACCGTCGACCGGCAGCATGAGCAATATGCCGGCGGGCTCGATGCCGATCACGCCGCAGAGGTCGTTCGCGGCGCCGTCGGCCAGTCCGGCCGGAACGAGGACTATGTCTTGAGCACGCTCGAGCATCTCAAGGCGCTCGGCATCCGCGATCACTGGCTGGAGGAGGTGGGCCGCCGGATCGCGCCTTCGTGAAGAGCATTTCCGGCGAAAATAATTTCGCCTTCAATGGGCTCTATCTCTTTGTTTTTACGCAATTCCGGGCGCAAGGCTACGGCGAGACCGCCGAGCCCAACCGCTGCGCACTTTTGCTGGAATTGCCCTGGTCCGATCAAAAAGCAAAACCATGCCTTTGACCTCCGCCGGGCACGACCTAGCTTAGCGGCAACCCCATCCTTGGGCATCAAGCCCTTTCCAGCATCACGGAGATCAGTCTTGCAGAAACGCCGTCTCGGTCGCACCGACCTTTCCATCGCGCCGCTGGTCCTGGGCGGCAACGTCTTCGGCTGGACCGCCGACGAGAAGACCTCCTTCGACCTGCTCGACCGGTTCGTGGGCGCCGGCCTGAATGCCGTCGATACGGCCGACGCTTATTCGCGCTGGGTTCCCGGCAACAAGGGCGGCGAATCGGAAACCATCATCGGCAACTGGATGAAAAGCCGCGGCAACCGCGATCATGTCGTCGTCATCACCAAGGTCGGCTCCGACATGGGGCAAGGCAAGAAGGACCTCTCCGCCGCCTATATCGAAAAGGCGGTCGACGCTTCGCTGAAGCGGCTTCAGGTCGATGTCATCGACCTCTATCTGTCGCATTGGCCGGATCCGGCGACGCCTTACGAGGAAACGCTCGGCGCCTATCAGCGCCTGCTCGAAAAGGGCAAGATCCGCTATGCCGGCTGTTCCAATCTCGATGCCGGGCAGTTGCGCGCGGCGCTCGACGTCGCCAGCCTGCGCAGCCTGCCGCGCTACGAGGTGCTGCAGCCTGAATACAATTTGTACGACCGCTCGTCGCTCGACGGACCGCTGCTCGACCTCTGCAAGGCAGAGGATATCGGCGTCATCACCTATTTCGGCCTGGCCAAAGGATTTTTGAGCGGCAAATACCGCGGCAAGGCCGATCTCGGGAAAAGCGCGCGCGGCGAGGGCGTTGCCGGCTACCTCAACGAGCGCGGCATGCGCATCCTTTCCGCCCTCGATGCCGTGGCCGAGCGCCATTCGGCCAAGCAGGCGGAAGTGGCGCTGGCCTGGATCATCGCGCGACCGGGCGTCACCGCGCCGATCGCCAGCGCCACGACGCCCGCCCAGATGGACAGTCTGATCCGCGCCGCGTCGCTCAAGCTTTCAGCCGACGATATCGGGGCGCTGGACCGCGCCAGCTCATAGCATTCGCACGATCGTCCAAGACGGCCATGACGATCCCTCGTAAATCCTGTCGCATCGCGGCAGGAGGAGGTACGGCATGGCCGACGGCATCTTGGGCGAAGCGCAGCCCTGGCAGCAAGTGCTGGCGCTTATCGTGGCCGCGACGGTCGTCATGGGCAGTCCGGGACCGGCGACGATCAGCGTCACCGCCATTGGCGCGGCGTTCGGCCTGCGCCCTTCCCTGGCTTACACGTCTGGCGTGGCGCTGGGCACGATCGCCGTGCTTCTGGCGGTGGCGGCCGGGATTTTGGGCATGCTGACCTCGCTGCCGGTTCTAGCGCCGGTGCTGGCGACCGCCTCGGCGGCCTACATCCTTTATCTCGCTTTCAGAATCGCGACCGCGCCGCCATTGGCCGAGCGCGGCAGCATGGCGACGAAACCTGATTTTCTCGGCGGCTTCATGCTCGCCATCGCCAATCCGAAAGCCTATGTGGCGATCGGCGCCGTGTTCGCCGGCGCAGCGTCGCGGGCCGATACGCTCGGCGTCTCCACCAGGCTAATGGTGCTTGCCGCGATGATCGTCGCGATCCATGTGGCGTGGCTGCTTGCCGGAACGGCTTTCGCGCGCTTCCTGCGCCATCCGCTGGCCTCGCGGATCATCAATCTGGCGTTTGCCGCCACGCTCGTGCTGACGACTGCGCTGGCGGCGTTGCGGTAGCCGATCAGGTCTTGGCGGTCGCGCCGAGCTCCGCCAGCCGCTTCAGCGCCGTCGGCGGCATGGGCGGCGGGTTCGGCGCTTGCGCCGCCTCGACGAGCATCTGGTCGCAGGCGGCTTCGGTCTCGCCGATCAGCCGCTGCATGAATTCGTCCTTGCCGAGACCGGGCGGGATCGGCGGCAGGAAGCGGGCCTTGATGGTGCCGGGATAGCGCAGGAACTTGCGGCGCGGCCAGTAGAGGCCGGCGACATGGGCGACCGGCACCACGGGCACGCCCAGTTGCGAATAGATCTCGACAATGCCGTATTTGTAGGACGGCTCGGCACCCGGCGGGCGGCGCGTGCCTTCGGGGTAGATGATGAGCTGGCGCGGATTGCGATCCATTTCCTGCCTGGTGGCGGCAACGACCGCCTTCAGCGCCTTCGAGCGGCTGCCCCGATCGACCGGGATCATGCGCATCTTCATGATGTACCAGCCGAAGAAGGGGATCCAGGTCAGCTCGCGCTTCAGGATGTAGAGGGCGTCGTCGAGATGGGGGAAGAAGGCGATCGCGTCCCAGAAGGACTGGTGCTTCGGCGCCAGGATGAAGGAGCCTTCGGGCAGGTTCTCGACACCCGTGATCTCACTCTTGGTCGCGGCTATCTTGTCATAGAGCCACATCGAGGTGCGCGACCAGAATTTCGGCACGAACCAGGCGCGGTGGCGCGGCGACAGGAAATAATAGGGCGTCCAGAAGATCATCTGGACGATCAGGTTGAGATAGAAGACGAGGTTGAACGCCAGCGAGCGGATGATGAGCATGCAAGGGGCCCGTGAGGAAGTGTGCGTTGGTTACACCAAGCGGCGGCAAAAAGGAAACGCCACCATGTCGAATGAATGCCGCTAGAGTGACCTAGCCAGCCGCTCCTTCAGGCGCGGCGCGGCGAAATCGAGGAAGGCGCGCAGCTTCACCGGCAGCCGGCCCTGGCCGGCATGAACGAGGCTGACCGGCCAGGGCGGCGGCTCGAACGGCTCCAGCACCACCCGTAGCGCGCCGGCGCGCACGGCAGTGTCGGCCTGGTAGGACAGAACCCTGGTCAGGCCCAAGCCTGCAATCGCGGCATCGAGAGCTGCTTCCGCGGTGTTGACCTGCAGCCGCGAGCGGACCGGCACCACGATCTCCGTCTTGCCCGTGCCGAAAGTCCAGCTCGCGGGCGCGGCGAGACCTTCGAAGGTGACGCAGTTGTGGCCCGCGAGCTCAGATGGTTTCTCCGGCGTGCCATGTAGGGCGAGATAGGCGGGGCTTGCGCAGACGATGCGGCGGATCGAGCCGACGCGGATTGCAACCATGGCCGAATCCGGCAGCTCGCTGATGCGCACCGCCAGATCGATATGCTCCTCGGCCAGTTGGGTGATCCGGTCCGACAAGGTCAGGCGGACGTCCACTTGCGGATAGACGGCTAGAAAGCCGGTGATTATCGGCAGCACATGCAAGCGGCCGAAGACGACCGGCGCGGTGATGGCCAACTCGCCGGTTGGGTTGAGGTATTCGCCGGCGGCAGAGCGCTCGGCCTCGCTCACCTCGTCGAGAATGCGGCGGCAGGCGATGAGATAGGACTGGCCGGGATCGGTCAGCGTCAGCCGCCGCGTCGAGCGGTTGAGCAGGCGCGTCCCTAGGTGCTTCTCCAGTTCGGAGAGCTTGCGGCTAATGGTCGGCAGCGGCACGCCGGCGCGGCGCGCCGCGGCGGACAGGCTGCCGGCCTCAACCGTGGCGACGAACAGCGACATGGCGTCGAGGCGATCCATTACTCTCCCGAAATCTGGAAAGATAGATTGCGAATATGCCCTCTACATCCGATTTTCGAAAGTGGCTAATTGATGTGCGATCCTGTCCGAGGAGCGCCAGCATGAATGAATTCACCAGCGACGTCGCCTTCACGCCGACCGTCAAGGCCATCCAATCCCGCAAGGGGTCGCGCGACTCCTATGCGCGCGTCGAGCAGCGCGGCGGCTGGCGGGCGACGATCACTGCCGACCTCGCCGCCTTCATCGAAGCGCAGACCAGCGTGTTCCTGGCGACGGCAAACGCCGAAGGCCAGCCCTACATCCAGCATCGCGGCGGGCCTGCCGGCTTCCTCAAGGTGCTCGACGAGCACAGGATCGGCTTTGCCGATTTTTCCGGCAACCGGCAGTTCATCACCCAGGGCAATCTCGAGGACAACGACCAGGCTTTCCTGTTCCTGATCGACTACATGCTCAGGCAGCGCATCAAGATCTGGGGCAGGGCGGGTGTCGTCGAAAATGACCCGGAGCTGACGGCGAGGCTGATGCCGCCGGATTACAAGGCGCGGCCGGAGCAGGCGATCCTGTTCACGGTCACGGCCTGGGACGCCAATTGCCCGCAGCACATCCCGCAGCGCTTCGAGGCGGCGGATGTCGCGGCGGCGCTGGCCGAGCGCGACCAGCGCATCGCAAGCCTGGAGCAGGAGATTGCGCGCCTGCGCGATAATGCGGCGGCTAAGGTTTAGTTCTTCGCCACAGTCGATGCTTCCGCCAGCGTGACGCCCTCGGGCGCCGCGCGGAGCGGCAGGAAGCCGCGCGCCAGCGACAGCACATATTTGCTGTATTCGGTCAGCAGCACGCGCAGGGCCTCCGGCTTGGTCAGCCAGCCGCCATTGCCGAGATTGGTGTTGACCACCGGATAGGGCTCGAGGCGCGCGCCATGCAGCAGCCGGCTCATTTCGAGCAGGCTGCGCGGCATGTGGTAATTGTTGGTGACGATGATGATGCTGCCATAGGCGTGGTTCTCCACCCATTTGGCGCTTTCCTCGGCATTGCCGATGGTGTCGAGCGCAGCGCGGTCGATATCGACGCAGCAGGAGAAGAGCTGCTTGTCGCCGCCCATTGCCGCCTGCAACTGGCGCTTGGTGGCCGATGGATGGACGCCGCTGATCAGCAGGCGTTCGCCCTTGCCGGAGGCCAGCAGGTCCATGGCCGCGTCGAGCCGCGACTGACCGCCGGTGAGCACGATGATGGCGTCGGCCCTGGCCGGGTTGAGCGGGGTGGTCATGTGGCTGACCTTGTCGGCGAACCAGCCGAAGCCGCCGGCAAAAAGCACCAGCGCGGCGAGAACGATGAAACCGCAGACGCGCAGGGCAAACCTCAAACGGCCCGACGTGGCGGAAGCAGCGGCGCGGGCATGCACCACCGGCATCCGTCCAGTTGTCCCGATCGACTCCCGCGCTTCCATCATCCCCAGGTTAATCCCGAAAGCATCCCATGGTTAACTCCGAAATGCGGCCTTTGGTAGGTAAGACGGCGCACATTGCGTTACGGCAAGTGTCTCATCTGTGATCGTTGTCCTGTTTGGATATAACGCTTTGCGCGATTTTCGGTCTGAGCTCATGGGTCAGCCCGCATCCGGTTGGCGAACGTCGATGTCGCTGAGATAGGTGACGACGGTCGCGTGCGAGGTCGCCGCTGTCAGCGCGCCGATCACCAGCACCATCAGGCCGACGCCGAAATAGCCGGCGGAACCGATGGCGAAATTGCCGAACAAAGCGGTGGCCTGGTCGGCCTGGGGCGTGGCCATGTTGCGCGACGACCACCAGGAAAAGACGATGAAGACGGCGATCGCCAGAGCGCCGCCGGCAGCCGCGCCCTTCATGCCGGTGACCAGGAAGTGCCAGCGGAATTCGCGCGCGATGAAGCGCGCCTCGGCGCCGACGAAATGCAGCACCTCGATGATATGGCCGTTGCCGGCCATGGCGCCGCGTGTGGCGAACACCACCGTCAGCACGGTCGCCGAAAGCATCAGCACCAGCACGGCGATGCCGATCGTCACCGTCGTGTGCGCCATGGCGACCAGACGGTCGACCCAGGTACGATGATCGTCGAGCGCGGCGGTCGGGATCTTGGGTGTGATGGCGGCGCGCATGGCGGCAAAGTCCGGCGGGCTGGCCTCGTCGATGGTGACGATGATAAGGCGCGGTACCGGCAGCTCGTCGATGTTGAGGCCGCTGCCCAGCCATGGCTCCAGAAGGCGCGCCGTCGCCTCGCGGTCGATGATCTTGGTGCCCTTCACGCCGGGGAACTCGCCGGCGATCTGCGAGGCCTGCGCAAGGGCCGCCTCCATGTCGAGGCCGTCGGCCGGCTTGATCTGGATCGTCGCCTCGCGCGAGATCTGGTTCTCCCAGACGGAGGCGGTATCGCGCACCAGCGTCACCGCGCCGAAGGTGAGGCAGGACAGGAAGGTCATGATGGCGATGACCAGCACCAGTGCCCGCCCGGCGATGTTTTGCGCCGGCACGATCGGCGCCGTCTTGCGCTGCACACGCCGGACCGTCACCGGCGCCTCGGCGTCGGCTTCATCCTGCAGACGATCGGCCGGAAAGTCAGTCATAGACGTCCAGCCTTCCGCCGGCCAGAATCATGCGGCGCGCATCGACCTGCTCCATCAGGCCGAGGTCGTGGGTGGCGATGACCACGGCTGTGCCCAGCCGGTTCAATTCGATGAACAGCCTGAGCAGCCGGCGCGCCAGCGGCGGATCGACATTGCCGGTAGGCTCGTCGGCAAGCAGGATCTCCGGCTGCTCGATCAAGGCCCGGGCAATCGCGGCGCGCTGCTTCTCGCCGCCCGAAAGCACCGGCGGCAGGACATGCATGCGGTCGCCGAGGCCGACCCATTTCAGAAGCTCGGTCACGTCGGTGCGATAGCTCGCTTCCTCGCGCCCGCGCACGCGCAACGGCAGCGCGACATTCTCGTAGGTGGTCATGTGGTCGAGCAGGCGGAAATCCTGGAACACCACGCCGATGCGGCGGCGCAGCAGCGGCAGTTCGCCGCGCGAGATGCGCGAGCGGTCCTTGCCGAAGATGGTGATCAGGCCGCGCGTCGGCTTCAGCGACATGAACAAAAGGCGCAGCAAGGTCGTCTTGCCGGCACCCGAGGGGCCGCTCAGGAACTGAAAGGAGCGCTCCGGAATGTGCAGGGAGATGTCGCGGAGGATCTCCGGACCCATGCCATAGCGGAGGCCGACATTTTCGAAGCGGATCACGTTCGGCGACCTGAAACTTTCGGCGGCGACGCGCCACAATCTACTTTAACAGACCATCGGCCGGCATGGTTAACCGGCGGTTAATTTTGCAACGTTCAGCGCGCATCAAAGCCATTCCGGTGGGGAAGCGTTAACCTATTCCGTTTACGCAAAAGAAACGAAGACTGCACTGGTGCCGTAATGGCTGACGAGAGAACCGCGCGCCCTGTTTCCGGCGAAATCATGACCGGCACGGCAACAAATGCCGCGCCGGATCGCGTCATGTTCGATGCAGCCGATATCGTCGATGCCGATTATGTGGTGCTGCCGCGATTTGCCGCGACGCCGTCGGCGCCCCCGCCGCAGATCCCTCCGACGCCTTCGATCGAAGGCATGGGCATGCTGCGCAAACCGGAGGCGGCGCCGTCGCGATCCTCGCGCGGCGGCCCGACGTTCTGGATTGCCGGCGTCGGCATAGCGCTGATCTCCTTCTGGGTGTCGGGCGGTCATGCGCTGGTCCGACAGAGCCCCTTTTGGGCAGCCGCGGCGCCGGCGAGCGCGCTCACCATTTCCGGCGTAACGTCGCGCATCGATGAATCGGGCTTGAAGCCGGTGCTGTTCGTGGATGGCGAGGCGGCCAATGACGGGACGAGGTCGCAAACGCTGCCGCCGCTCGAAATCCGCGTCACCGACAACAATTCCAACATCATCCGCTACAGGCTGGGGACATCCAACCGCTCGCTGGCGCCCGGCGAAAGATTCGGCTTTTCCAGCCGCTTCGATGTGCCTAAAGACGGCGTAAGAACCGTCGCAGTCATCTTCGCCGGCTAGACGGGTCGATATTCAGGTGAGGCCGGCCTGCAAATAGCGGCTTCCGGCCTTCGCCGGCCGAAGCACTTAGGAGTGGCGTGGCAGTTAAATTGAGGCTACGGCCGGCGTAGGCCGGTGCTCACGTGCGCCGATTTTTGAAGGAAAAACTATGCCAGTTGTGCGTGGCAAGGACATTGAGGTCCTGTTTTCGGCGTCGGCGATCGCGCGCCGCAATCTCGAGCTTGCCAAGGAAATCGCCGGGCGCGACTATCACGACCTGCTGGTGATCTCGATCCTCAAGGGCTCGTTCGTCTTCGCCGCCGATCTCATCCGCGCCATGCATGATGTCGGCCTGTCGCCGGAAGTCGAGTTCATCTTCATTTCCAGCTACGGCGCCGGCACCACGAGCGGCGAGGTCAGGGTGCTGCGCGACATCGACAATGAGGTCGCCGGCCGCGATGTGCTGTTGATCGACGACATACTGGAATCCGGCAAGACGCTTTCCTTCACCCGCGACCTGATGCTTTCGCGCGGCGCCAAGAGCTGCGCCATTGCCGTGCTGCTCGACAAGCGCATGCGCCGCCAGACCTCGCTCAACGCCGACTATGTCGGCTTCGACTGCCCGGACTATTTCGTCGTCGGCTACGGCATGGATGTCGCCCATGCCTTCCGCGAACTGCCGTTTGTCGGGATGGTCAAGGGCGACGCCTGAGGAGGCGCAGGAGTCGTTCCGAAAAGCCGCCGTTCGTTAGAATTTTCAGAAAACGTCAACGTTTCGGCGGCATCTATCTCGGGATGGCAAAGCTTCTGATCGTCGAGGACGATGAGTCCGTCCGCACCCTCGCCGCCCGCGCGCTGGAGCGCGACGGCCACAATGTCACCATTGCCACCGACGGTGCGCAGGGCCTGGACATGATCCGGCGGGCCCGTGGCGGCTACGATCTGGTGGTGTCCGACATCCGCATGCCAGAGATGGACGGCATCGAGATGGCGACGGTGGCCGCGAGAGAATTCCCGACGATGAGGATCATGCTGATGACCGGCTATGCCGATCAGCGCGAGCGCGCCGAGGAACTCAACGGCATCATCCTCGATGTCGTGCAAAAGCCTTTCACGCTTGCCGAGATCCGCGCCCGTGTCGGCAAGGCATTAAGCTGCTTCGCTTGAGACCGCGCCGGCCGCCGGCGCGGCCCTTCGCCGACGCCCGCCGCTGAGCGCAAGCAGGCCGGCGCCGATGATCAGCGCCGCGCCCAGCACGGTCGTTTCGCGCGGCACCTCGGCGAAGAACAGGAAACCCCACAGCGGCGACCAGAGAATGCCGGTGTATTCGAACGTGGCGACGCGGTTGGCCGGCGCCATGCGGTAGGCCTGCGACAGCAGGATCATGCCGGCGGAAGCGACGAAGCCGCAGGCGGCCATCTTGAGGAAATCCGGCATCGTCGGCCACACCCATGGCCGCACCAGGAATTCGATGCTCGGATGCGCCGCGTGGGTGATGCCGGCGAGATGAAAGACGGCCGCGACGGCAACGGCGCCGCTGAGGTAGGCGCCGTTCTGGTAGAAGGCCATCACAGTCGATGATTCGGTGTCGCCGATGCGGCGCGCCATCAACTGCGAAAAGCCGTAGAGGAAGGCCGAGCCCAGCGACAGCAGCGCCGCCCAGTCGAACACGCCGGCGCCTGGACGCACCATTACCAGCACGCCGACCAAGCCGATCAGCACGGTCGCCAGCGTCTTCCACGAGACGCGCTCGCCGAGATACGGACCGGCCATCGCCATGATGAACAGCGGCGCCATGAAATAGAGCGCCACCGCGTCGGCCAGAGGCAGGGCGGCGATCGCCAGATAATAGACCGTGTAGGACGAGAACTGGATGAAGGCGCGCAGCGTCAGCATGCCGAAGCGCTTCGAAAGCACCGCCTTCAGGCCGACATCGGCGTGGACGAGCACGATCAGGATCGGTAGCGCGACGATGGCGCGGATCGCCATCACCTCGGTCACCGGATAGCCGCTCGACACCGCCTTCACCAGCGGATCCTGCAGCGAAAAGACCAGCACGCCGAGGCAGAGGCTCAGAATGCCTAGCACCATCCGGTTCTGCATCAATGTCGGCCCCCCGCGAGCCGTTGGTTATTCAATTCACACAATTCCGGACGGAAAACCGCTGGGCACTTTTCCTGGAATTGCCCGTAGAGCAGGATGACGCTTCGCTGAACCGTCATCCTGCTCCAACTGTTGTCGTTTGAGCATGATCTTGTCCGAAAACCGGTTCCCACTTTTCGGCATCATGCTCGTAAAAAGAACCCGCTACCATTTTCAGGCAGCGGGTACGAGTGAGGACTCTTCGATTGGTCCGCGGCCGATTTCGCGGTCGCATATCCAATGGGTGTGGTGACTATCCTGCGGCGTTTGACATCTTGCAAACGAATTGGAATGATGCCAGCAATCAAATTTTCTTATGGCGGAAATCGATGAAGCCCATGCTCGACAGCGACCTCCTGCGCACCTTCGTGGCGGTGGCCGAAACCGGCAATTTCACCCGCGCGGCGGAGAAAGCCGGGCGCACGCAATCAGCCGTGTCGATGCAGATGAAGAAGCTGGAGGACATGGTCGGCGACGATCTGTTCGAGCGTGGCTCGCGCGGCGTGGCGTTGACGCGCCGCGGCAGCGAATTGATCTCGAACGCGCGGCGGATCGTCTCGCTGCTCGACGAGACGGCCGCCTCGCTGGTGGCGCCGCCGCTCGGCGGGCTGGTGCGCATCGGCATCCCGGCCGAATATGGCCGGTCGATCCTGTCGCGGGCACTCGGCGAATTCGCCAAGCGCCATCCGCGCGTCGAGGTCACGGTGCGCTACGCGCATTCTGATTCGCAGGTGAGGGCGCTCGCGGCCGGCGAGCTCGATCTCGCGGTGGTGTTCGAATGGGAGGGCTCTTCCGGCGGCGAGGTGCTGATGCACGACCCCACGGTGTGGGTGACGTCGACGCTGCACCACATGCATGAGGAAAAGCCGGTGCCGATCGCGCTTTACAGCCGCAACGGCTGGTGCCGCGACTTCGCCATCAAGTCGCTGCAGCAGCGCGGCCTCGACTACCGGGTCGCTTATACGAGCGACACCAATGGCGGCCTGACGCTCGCCGTCACTTCCGGCCTGGCGATCGCGCCGATCTCGCGCAGCAACATCCCGGACGATTGCCGCGAACTGACGGTAGCCGACGGCTTCGGCGACATCGATTCCTCCAATGTCGTCCTGCACCGCAATCCGCTGGCGACCGGCGAGGCGATCGACGGCATGGAGAATGCGATCCGCGAGGCCTTCATGCTGACCCGGCAGGCACCGGTTGCGGCCGGTCTTTGAATTCTGCAACTGTGTCCGGTTTGGAGCGGTTTGCCGATAGAATTCGCGCGCCTTGGCGATGTCGAAACATGCGCAGGATCGGGGTGACGGGTCCAAGTTTCGGCGTAGGTGACGGAAATCCGAAAGGCGTAGGCGAGCTTACTTCAGCTCTAGCAGCCGCTCGAGATAGCTGCGCTCGATATCGGGGCTGAGCGCATTGCCGAGCCGCTTGCGGATCGCATCGAGGATCTGGCGCGCGCGCTGCACGTCGATCTCATCGGGAACCTTGACCGAGGTGCCGTCATCGGGGCCGTTGGTGGCGCGCGGCCGACCCAGCGGATCGCGGTCGGCGTCCTGCTGGCGGCCGCCCTGTTCGCTGCCGCCCTGATCGCCCTGCATGGCCTGCATCTGTTTCATCATGTCCTTGGCGCCACGGCGCAGCGCTTCCAGCGCGCGGCCCTGGTGGCCGACGGCCTGGTCGCCGTCGCCCTGGCCCAGCGATTGTTCGGCATTGCCCATCGATTTGCCGGCCTCGCCGAAGCCCTCATTGGGCTCCATGCCCATGCCCTCGAGCCCCTTCTTCAGCCGGTCGAGCTCGCTCTGCAGCTGGCCCTGGCCTTCCTGCAACTGCTTCAGCGCATCGGCCAAATCCTTCGGCGACATTTTCGGACGTCCGAGCGGATCGCGGTCCTGGCCGGGGCCGGGCCGCTGCTGCTGGTCGTCGAACTGGCCCTGTTCGCCGTCCTCGCCAAGCTGCTGTTGCTCGCCGCCTTCGCCACGCTGCCCGCGCTGCATCTGGTCCAGCCGGAATGTGTCGTTCATCATTTCCTGCTGGCGGCGCATGATGTCGCCGAGCTTGTCCATCTGCTGCCGCAGCTCGCTGTCCTGCTCGCCGCCTTGCTGCTGGCGGCCGGCCTGCAGGTTATTCATCATGTCCTGCAGCTCGGAGAGAAGCTGCTGGGCCTTGTCGCGATCGCCCGATTTGGCCAGATTCTCGATCTGGTCCATCATGCGGTCGATATCGCTCTGGCGCAGCTCGCGGCCGTTCTGCTGCATCTGCGGCGCGTTCGGGTTCTGCTGCGCGCGCTGGGCGAATTCCTGCAGGAACTGGTTCATCGCCTCGCGCAGTTCCTTCATCGCCTTCTCGATCTCCTGATCGCTGGCGCCGTTCTTGATGGCATCCTGCAACGCCTGCTGCGCCTGGCGCAGCCGCCGCTCGGCGGCCGACAGATTGCCTTCCTCGATGCCGAGCGCGATCTCCCACAGATAGGACACGACGTTGCGCAGCTGGTCGTCGCTCTCGGAGAGCTTCAGCCGGCTTCTCGCGCTCATGATGGCGAGATAGTTCGACATGTTGTCGAACGTATCCTCGGGACGCAGCGTGATCGCGTCCATCAGGTCGAGGACGCGCGGCTTGGCATTGGTATCGAGCGCCAGCAGCCGGCGCTGCTCGATCACCGCGCGGGCGAGCGGATTGGCGAAAGGCCGCTCCGGCATCACCATTGTCTTGGTTTCGCTGGTCGCGGTGTGGCCGGCATCGTCGGTGACGCTCAGCGTCAGCTTGATGTTGGTGCCGGCCCAGACATGTTCGGTCAGGTCCTTGGTCGTCTTGGCCGCGTTCGCCTTGCCGCCGCGGCGCGGCAGCGTCAGCGGCATGTCGGGCGCGCCGTAGAGCGGATGGGCGTTGGCGGCCGGCGGGTTCGACGGCTCGAAAACGGCCTTGGCGGAGGCGGCGCCGTAGTCGTCGTCGATCTGGTAGTTCAGCTCGATGGCGCCGTTGACCGCGCGCTTCGGCTCGCCGACGAAGCGGATCGTGGGCGGCTTGTCGGGAATGACGGCAAAGGCCCAATGGCCGAGATCGCCGTCGCCGGATTTCAGCGTCAGCGTGCCGTTGGTGTTCAGCTTGCCGGAGAACTGTCGCACCTTTGGCGCCGTCTGGCTGGCGGCGGCGGGCGCGGTCCCCTTGGCTGCTCCGGGGGGCGCCGCGGGCTCGATGGCGCGGTCATTGCCGCCTTGATCGGCATAGCTCAGCGTTTCCTCACCCGAGCCGCCAGTGACGCGCAGCGAAACGTCGCTGCCTTGCGGAACGGAAAAAGTCTGGACGGCCTGATTGGCATCGGCGGTCAGGAACAGCGGCGCCTTGCCGGTATAGGCGGGCGGCGTCACCCAGGCGTCGATGCGCGGCGGCACGGCGTCGTGCGCGGCGCGGGCGACAAAAGCGTCGCTGACCCTGCCGCCAAAGGGTCCGAGGGAGAAGGCCAAAGCCGTGACGAACAGCAGCCCCGCCACGGCGCGCAGGCCCCAGCGGTCATAGTCCGGCACGCCGGTGCGCGGCCGGTCGACGCCGAGGCTCGAAAGCCGCTCGGCCATGCGCTTCTGGTGCTCGCGCCACAGCGCCTGCGAGAAGATGCTGTCGGCGCCGCTCGCCCGGTCGGTCTGCACCTGCACCGGGCTGTGCAGCAATTCGTTCGCCGCCTCGATGCGCCTGTCGACCTCGGCGGCCGAAGGCATGCGGAAGAAACGCAGCGGATAGAGCGCCGCGACCGCCGCCAGCGCGAACAGGATCAGAAGGCCGATGCGCGCCGAGTCCGGCAGGCGCGGGAAAAGGCCGAACCACGAAAAGCTGAAAAACAGGCTGGCGACGACCAGCAGCGGCAGCACGAGCGGCCAGGCGCGCTCGAAGGTCATCGAGGCCCGCGTCGCCAACCGGCTGAGCGCCAAGCGCCCCGCCAGGCCGCGTCCATCGCCGGCCCGGCCGCGTTCGCCGCTGGAAATGGGTCGTTCGGTCATCGGCCCTTCCTGCCCGGGCACAATAACCCGGACGTCATCACCAGAAGGATACCAGCAAACACGGCAAAGGCGAGGCGGGTTCCAAAAACGTGAAGCGGTTTGGCCGGGTTATGATCAGAAATTGGCGGGATTCGTGTTGGAACCGCAGACGAGGATCGCCACGCGCTCGCCCTCCGCCGGCACATAGCGCCCGGAAAGCATGGCGGCGAAGGCCGTGGCGCCACCGGGCTCGGCGATGATTCGCACGCGGTCCCACAGCGCTTTCTGCGCCGCGACGATGTCGTCGTCGCTGACCAGGATCGAGCGTTCGACGAAGGCCTCGGCGATCGGGAACATCATTTCGCCGACGCGCTTCGGCGCCAGCGAATCGGCGGCAATGCCTTCGGCGGGCGCATCGACCGGCTGGCCGGCCTCCAAGGCGCGGTAAAGCGTCGGCGCCCCCTCGGGCTCGATGGCGACGATGCGGATGCGTCCCGAGAACCAGGCGGCGATGCCGCCGATCAGGCCGCCGCCGCCCACGGCGACCAGCAGCGTGTCGATTTCGGGCAAGTCGGCTTCGATCTCCAGGCCGAGCGTGCCCTGGCCGAGCAGCGTTTCCTCCTGGTTGAAGGCATGGATCTGCAGGGCGCCGGTCCTGGCCGCAAAATCCTCGCTGGCGGCGAGCGCCTCTGCATAACGCGCGCCGACGACCACCAACTCGGCGCCGTAGCCGCGAATGCGCGCGAGCTTCGCCGGCGGGCTGACCTCGGGCAGGAAGATGGTCGCCTTGTGGCCGAGCTTCATGGCGGCATAAGCGACGGCGGCGCCATGATTGCCGCCGGACGCGGCGACCACGCCGGCCTCGGGCACCTGGCGCTCGAGCAGATTGGTGAAGGCGCCACGCGCCTTGAACGAGCCGGAATGCTGCAGGCATTCGAGCTTGAGATCGACCGGAAAGGCGGGACGGCCGAAATCCGCCAGGTCGACGCGCATCACCGGCGTGTGGCGGACATAGGGGCGGATGCGCGGTTCGACAGCGGCGATGCGCTCGCGCGTGATCGTCTTTTTTTCCAGCATGGCCAGCTCCTTAAGGCGCGCCGCTCGGTTATTTCAGCCAGTCGGGGACCGAATCCAGTCCGATCAGGTCCTCATAGGTCTGGCGCGGCCGCACGACGTGAAAACGGTCGCCGTCGACCAGCACCTCGGGCACCAGGAGCCTGGTGTTGTAGGTGCCGGCCTGCACCGCGCCATAGGCGCCGGCGGTGGAAACCGCGATCAGATCGCCTGCCTTCAATCTTGGCAGGTCGCGGTCGAGGCCGATGAAATCGCCGGTCTCGCAGACCGGGCCGACGACGTCGACCTTCATGCGCGGCGTGGAGACAGGCGGCTGCACCACCGGCCTGATGTCGTGGAAGGCGTCATAGAGCGTCGGCCGGATCAGGTCGTTCATGGCGGCGTCGATAACGAGGAAGTTCTTGGCGTCGCCTTCCTTCACATAGATGACCTCAGACACCAGGATGCCGGCATTGCCGACGATCAGGCGGCCGGGCTCGAACATCACTTTCAGGCCAAGACTGGTGACGTGCTTCCTGACGATCTCGGCATAGGCGTCGGGCAGGGGCGGCGGGCTGTTGTCGACGCGGTAGGGAATGCCGAGGCCGCCGCCGAGATCGACATGCTCGATCGAATGTCCGTCGGCGCGCAGCGCCCCGACCAGTTCGACCAGCAATGCGAAGGCATCGTCGAACGGCTGCAATTCGGTGATCTGGCTGCCGATATGGGTGTCGATGCCGGTCACCCTGATCCCGGGCAGTTCAGCCGCGCGGGCATAGACCTGCCGCGCGCGCTGCCACGGAATGCCGAACTTGTTCTCGGCCTTGCCGGTCGAGATCTTCTTGTGGGTCCTGGCATCGACATCCGGATTGATGCGCAGCGAGATGGGCGCCACCTTGCCGAGGGCCACGGCACGCGCCGACAGCAATTCCAGCTCCGGCTCGGATTCGACGTTGAAGCAGAGAATGCCGGCGGAAAGCGCGAAGTCCATCTCGCGCGCGGTCTTGCCGACGCCGGAAAACAGGATCTTGCTGGCCGGGACGCCGGCGGCCAGGGCGCGGCGCAATTCGCCTTCGGAGACCACGTCGGCGCCTGCGCCCTGCCTGGCCAGCGTCCTCAGCACGGCCTGGTTGGAGTTCGCCTTCATGGCGTAGCAGACCAGCGCGTCGAGGCCGGAAAAGGCTTCCTTGAAGACGCGGAAATGCCGGGTCAGCGTCGCCGTCGAATAGCAATAGAAGGGCGTGCCGACCTCGGCTGCGATGTCGGGGATGGCGACGTCCTCGGCATGGAGCACGCCGTCGCGGTAGTCGAAATGGTTCACGGGGTTCGGTTCCGGAAGGTTGAAGCTCGATGAGATCGGGTTGATCTCATCGGCTCTAGAGCAGGGGATCGAGGATGAACTTCCTGTCCTTGACCGGTTTTTCCGGCTCGGGCGGCACCGGCTGCTTGGCCTTTTCCGCATCCTTGCGCGCCTGTTCCGCCGCCTCATAGGGCGTGTCTAGGCCGGTCTTCCTGCCGCAGGCCGTGACGGTGACAACCGCCGCCAGCAGCGCCAGCGTCACCAAAATCCTGCTACGGGTCATCGATCCATCCGTTCGAAACTGTTTCTTGTGACGCCGCTTTTAGCCGAGTTTTCAGCGCTTTGCATCCCGGCAATTGCTTTGATGCATGTCGTTGTTCCAGAACCGCTGCACACGTCTGGGCGACATGCATTAAGCCTTGGCGAGCCGCTTTTTCCAATAGCGGATCTGCTTTCGCACTTCCGACGGCGCGGTGCCGCCGAAGCTTGTGCGGCTCTTCACCGAATTCTGCACGGCAAGCACCGAAAAGATGTCGTCGGTGATGCCTGGATGGATCGAGCGCAGGTCGTCCAGCGATAGCTTTTCCAGCCCGACCTTCTTCTCCTCGGCAAGCGCCACGGCGCGGCCGGTGACATGATGGGCCTCGCGGAAGGGGAGGCCCAGATTGCGCACCAGCCAGTCGGCAAGGTCGGTCGCGGTGGCGTGACCGGCGCCGGCGGCCTTCTTCATGGCGGCGGCGCTGACGGTCATGTCGCGCACCATGCCGGCGGTCGCCGCCAGCATCAGGTCGAGCGTCTCGGCAGCGTCGAAGACCGCTTCCTTGTCTTCCTGCATGTCCTTGCCATAGGTCAGCGGCATGCCCTTCATCACGGTCAGCAGGCCGACGAGATGGCCGTTGACGCGGCCGGTCTTGCCGCGCACCAGTTCGGCGGCGTCCGGGTTCTTCTTCTGCGGCATGATCGAGGAGCCGGTGGAGAAGGAATCCGACAGGCGGACGAAGCCGAATTGCGGCGTCGACCAGATGATGATCTCCTCGGCGAGCCTGGACAAATGCGTCGCGCAGATCGCGGCGAGGCTCAGGAATTCGAGCGCGAAATCGCGATCCGAAACGCTGTCCAGCGAATTGCGCGTCGGCTCGCGGAAACCCAGCGCCTTCGCGGTCATGTGGCGGTCGATGCCGAAACTTGTGCCGGCAAGGGCCGCCGCGCCGAGCGGGCTTTCGTCCATGCGCTCGATGGCGTCGCGGACGCGCGCGAGGTCGCGGCCGAACATCTCGACATAGGCCATGCAATGGTGGCCGAAAGTCACCGGCTGCGCCGCCTGCATATGGGTGAAGCCGGGCATGACGGTCGCCGCATGTTCCTCGGCGCGTTCGAGCAACGCGGCGATCAGGTCCTTCAACGCCCGGGCGACGCGCTGGCATTCCTGCTTGACCCAGAGCCTGAGGTCGACCGCCACCTGGTCGTTGCGCGAGCGGGCGGTGTGCAGGCGTCCCGCCGTCGGGCCGATCAGGTCGGCAAGGCGGGCCTCGACATTCATGTGGATGTCTTCCAGCTTGGTCGAGAATTCGAACGTGCCGGCCTCGATCTCTTTCAGGATCGTGTTCAGCCCGTGAGCGATTTTTTCTTGATCTGCCGCCGAAATAATGCCCGTTTCGGCCAACATCTCGCTATGGGCGATCGATCCGCTTATGTCCTGCGCATAGAGCTTGCGGTCGAAGCCGATCGACGCGTTGATCGCTTCCATGATCGCGGCCGGACCCGAGGCAAAACGTCCGCCCCACATCTGGTTGCTGGCCTTCTTGTCGCTCATCGCTATAACCCGTGCTCCGGAGCAGTTTTGAAAATGGCAGACGGCAAGAGATTCTTTTTTCCGGCTACGCGCCTCATCCTGGCCGCCTTGCTGGCGGGCGTGCTGGCGGGCGCGGTCGCGGTATATGTCAGCGAGAGCGGTTCTGGCAACAACGCTCCCGAGAAGGTCGCTGTTGCCGCCGGCAAGGACGACGCCGCCTGCGCGGCCAAGGCCGGGCGCGCCAAGCAGATCGCCGCCAAGGCCGTCGGCCAGGTGGCCGCGCTGCAGCCGGCCGACCCGCCGCAGTCGCTGAAGAGCCTTGCCTTCAACGGCCCCGACGGAAAGCCGATGACGCTGGCCGACCATGCCGGCAAGACGGTGCTGCTCAATCTATGGGCGACATGGTGCGCGCCGTGCCGCGCCGAGATGCCGGCGCTCGATGCGCTGCAGAAGGAAAAAGGCAGCAATGCTTTCGAGGTGGTCGCGGTCAATGTCGACACTGGCGATGACACGAAGCCGAAGAAGTTCCTCAACGAGATCGGCGTTCAAACGCTCGGCTTCTACCGGGACCCGACGATCGCGCTGTTCAACGAGGTCAAGACGCGCGGGCTGGCGCTCGGGCTTCCGGTCACCATGCTGATCGACGCGGATGGCTGCCTGATCGCGCATATGAACGGCCCGGCCGAGTGGTCGAGCCCCGATGCCAAGCGGCTGGTGGAGGCGGCGCTCGAACCCTGATCGTATCAGGCCGAGCGCGCCGCCGCGGCAGGCTCGAGCATCAGGATGCTGCCGCCGCTCCTGCCGGCAGGCTTGACGCCGTCATCGGCGGCCGAAACGCCGGTCAGCTCGCCGAACGCCTCGATCGGGCCAGGCCTGCCGAGATAATATCCCTGGCCGATGTCGCAATCCTCGGCATCGAGAAAGCGCAGCTCGTCCAGCGTCTCGACGCCTTCGGCCAGGACCGGCAGGCCGAGGCCGCGCCCCAAACCCAGCACGGCGCGCACGATGGTCGCGACCTGGTCGTTGCGATCGACAGACTTGATGAAGGATCCGTCGATCTTGATCTTGTCGAAAGGGAAGGCGCGCAGGTTGGACAGCGACGAATAGCCGGTGCCGAAATCGTCCATCGCCACACGCACGCCGAGCGCCTTGATCTGGCGCAAGGTGGCCAGCGCCCGCGGCATGTCCTTCACCAGCGCCGTCTCGGTGATCTCGAGCTCGAGCCTGCCCGCCGCCAGGCCTGAACGAAGCAGCACCTCATGCACCCGGCGGCTGAAATCGAGGTTGTGAAGCTGCACCGCCGAGACGTTGACCGCGACCGTCAACGGGTTCTTCCATGTCGCGGCCTCGTTGCAGGCCGTCGCCAGCACCCACTCGCCGATCTGGGCGATCGAGCCGCTATCCTCGGCCACCGGGATGAACACCGAGGGCGGAACCTCTCCGCGTTCGGGATGCTGCCAGCGGAGCAAGGCCTCGAAGCCGACCATCCTGCCGCTGCTGATTTCCTTCTGCGGCTGGTAGACGAGCCGGAATTCGCCGCGCGCCACGGCCTGGCGCAGGTCCTGCTCCATGATGCGCCGGTCTCGCGCCTCGGCGCCCATCGAGGCCTCGAAGTAGCGGAACGTATCCTTGCCCTCGGCCTTGGCGCGATAGAGCGCGGTGTCGGCATGGCTGATCAGCGCCGCCTGTTCGTCGGCGTCGAGCGGGTAGAGCGCGATGCCGATGCTGGCCGAAATCATGCCGCCGGGCGACAGCCGGTTTTCCTGACGCAGCGCCGAAAGCACCGCTTCGGCAATGCGGCCGGCCGCCTGCGGGTCGGGAAGGCTGGGGGCTATGATGGCGAATTCGTCGCCGCCGAGCCGGGCCAGCATCTGGCCGTGGCGCAGCACGCCGGAGGCGCAGTGAGCCACCTTTTGCAACACGGCGTCGCCGGCGGCGTGGCCGAAGAGGTCGTTCACTTCCTTGAACCGGTCGAGATCGAGAAGCATGAGCGCCAACTGGCCGTCTTTGCCGCCTTCCGCGGACGCGGCGATCTCGGCTTCCAGGCGGCCGGTGAAGCTGCGGCGATTGGCAAGCCCGGTGAGCGGGTCGTAATGCGCGAGGCGCATGATCTCCTGCTCGGCCTTCCTGCGCTCGCGAATATCGCGGACGGCAACGACCAGGTGCGGCTTGCCGCAATAATCGATGCTCCTGGCGATCAGTTCCACCGGAATCCGGCTGTCGTCCTGGCCGCGCAGGTCGACCTCCTGCGCCTGCCCGTTGCCGGCGGCGACGGCGGAAGCAATCCGCTCGCCGAACAGGTCGCCTAGCGTCATCGCGTTCAGCGTGCCGGCGGCGATGCCGCTCAGCGCAGCGATGCTGTCATTGGCGCTGACGATGCGGCTGCCGTCGCAGACGATGAGGCCTTCGACGGCGGCATTGGCGAGACCGTGCATACGCTCCGCCTCTGTCCTGTGGCGGCGGAAGCGCAGGTCGATCCACAGCGCCGTGGCCGACAGCACCAGGATGACGAGGCTTGCCGCCGCGGCGGCAAAGGCCTGCGACATCGGCGCAATCGTGAATTTCGAGATCTCGATCGAGGAATCCGGATAGATCGAGACGGCGGCCATGGCGATGAAATGCAGCGTGCAGATCGCCAGCGTGAGCAGGACAGCGCCGGCGACCGTCGCCTGTGTGGACGGCCGGCGAAGCACGACAAGCATGGAGAGCGCGGCAAGCGTTACGCCCGAGGCCAACGACGCGGCGACCAGCAGCCGGTTCCAGACGATCCGGCCTTCGACCTCGAAAGCCGCCATGCCGGTATAATGCATCGCCGCAATGCCGATGCCGAGCACGGCGCCGCCGACGAGGTAGTGGTCGATGCTACGGCGCACCGTCGCGATCCACATACCGGCCGCGGTCAGGATGACGGACATCGCCAGCGAAGCCACCGAAAGCTCGGCGTTGTAGGCGTTGGGTATTCCCGGCGTGAAGGCGATCATGGCGATGAAGTGCGTCGCCCATATGCCGAAGCCGGTCGACGCGGCTGCAATCAGCAACCACACATGACGGTTTCGGTTCGTCGATTGGTCGACATGGCGAAGCAGGTTGACGGCGGAGAAACAGGAGATTCCGCAAATGAGCGCGGCCAGTGCCACCAGTCTCAGGTCGTGCTCGTTCACGATGCAATTATAGACGGTCAGCATCTTGCTTCACCTGATCTTCCCCCATCAATCAAGGCAACATGATTGATTAGGGCCGGACGGCTGAAGAATCGATTATGCTGCCCGCAACCATTGCGTGCTTTCCAGGTTGTATTGATGCGCCGGAACGATCTCGGGATCGATTGTGTCGATCCGGCAGGCCGTTACTTCACCCGCACCGTGACCACCAGCGCCTCGTGATCGGCGCTCGGGCTGCCGTCCGGCAATACCGCCGGCAGCGTCGCCGGCGCGCTTGCCGTGAGGCCGCGGGTGAAGAACCAGTCGATATGGCCGGCCGGCGTCAAGTCGCCGACCGCGCGCCGCTGGGTGGGCTTGTCGAAAGCATTGGCCGTCTTCCAGTTGTAGCCATGCTCGGCAAACACCGCGAACAAAGACTCATGGCGCTCCGGATACATCAGCCGGTCCGGTTCGGCGGCAACGCGCTTTAGCCACGCCGCAGGATCGTCATTGCGTTCCGGGTATGTGGCGGTCAGCGTGTTGAAGTCGCCGCCGATCAGGACCGGCGCCTCCGCGTCATACCTGTCGATGGCGTCGAGGAGATGGCGCGTCTGGTCGGCGCGGCCGGCAGGCGTGGTGCGGTTTTCGAGATGCACCGAAACGACGGTGACCCGATGGTCGCCGACCATCACCTGCCCGCCAAGCGCCATGCGGCCGCCAATGCGCGGCTGGCCGTGCTCCGGCAGGAACCAGGCGCCGGCCGCGTCCAGGCGAATGAGAAAAGGCCGCAGCAGCGGAACGGCACTGGTTACGGCGTTGCCATGGAAGCCCTCCGTGTTCTCGGCGTCGCCATTTGCCGCCTGCTCCGTCTCATTGCCGGTGCCGAGTTCCAGGAACTCGACGCCATAGGCGTAGGAGTGGCCCAGACGATCGGCAAGCCGGCTCAACAGATGGCCGTTGCCGGAGCGGGCCATGCCTTTGTCGACCTCGGACAGCAGCACGACGTCCGGTGCCCGGCCGGCGATCGTTGCGGCGATGGCATCGACATGGCGCAGCCGCTCGACGTTCCAGGCCATGACGGTCAGGCTCCCGCCGACGCTCCCGCGCGACGCCTGGCCGCCGATCTCGATCTCGCCCAGGGCGGGAACGGCGGCGGCGTGGCGCAGATGGGTGGCGCTGTCGCGCGGTCCGTTCCGCATCGCGTTGCGGGCGGCGACAGGCACGTGCGTGAGCTGCGGGACCAGCATGTCTCTTCTCATCCAGTTAGCCGGTTAATCACGGAAGGCCTTTTCGGCGCTTCGAGGCGCCCTAGCTTCCTAGAGCGCCGATGTGACGTTTTCATGCCGGCGACCGCTGCCAGGGGAGGAGAGACTGGCTGTCCACAGGAACCGCTTACCGGTCCAGGGGCCACAACAGAACTGTCACATACCTTCTCTATGAGAGCGGGCAAGGACTTGCGCAAAACCCTTGTCACACTGCCAATCAAGAGGGAAAAACCATGACGATCATCAAGCGGGGCTTTGCCGCCCTTGCCGCCGGCGCGCTCAGCAGCGCGCTCGCGGTTCCTGCTTTTGCGGAGCCGGTCAAATTCGATTTCTGGTTCGGTCTTTCGGGCGATCTCGCCCGCGTCGTCGATACGCTGTGCAAGAACTTCAACGAATCCCAGAAGGACTACGAGGTCGTCTGCACCAGCCAGGGCAATTACGACGCCACGCTGCAGAACACGATCGCCGCCTTCCGCGCCGGCAAGCAGCCCACCGTCGTCCAGGTCTATGACGTCGGCACCGCCACCATGATGTTGTCGGGCGCCTACAAGCCCGCCGACAAGCTGATGGAAGAAAACGGCTACAAGATCGACTACAGCGACTATTTCCCAGGCATCGCGCGCTATTACGCGACGTCGAAGGGCGAGATGCTGTCCTTCCCGTTCAACTCGTCGACCGCGCTGATGTACTGGAACAAGGACGCCTTCGCCAAAATCGGCAAGACCGAGGCGCCGAAGACCTGGGAAGATGTCGCCGCCGACCTCCAGGCCTTGAAGGACGCCGGCTATGATTGCCCGATGGCGATCAACATCTCGGCCAATGAAAGCTGGCAGCTGATGGAGCAGTTCTCGGCGCTGCACAACCAGCCGGTCGCCACCAAGAACAACGGCTATGACGGCCTCGACGCCCGCCTCGAAGTCAACAAGACCAAGTTCGTCCAGTACGTCACCGACCTCAAGAAGTGGTATGACGCCGGCTTGGTCAAGATCAAATCGAAGGATCTCGGCCAGGATATGGTTCAGGCTTTCGCCACCGGCACCTGCCAGCTCATCCTGACCTCGGTCGGCGACCACGGCACGGTCGGCCGCACGCAGAAGGAAGGCATGAACTGGGACGTCGCCGAGCTGCCGGTCTATGCCGGCACCGAGCGCAAGAATTCGCTGGTCGGCGGTGCTTCGCTGTGGGTGCTGTCGGGCAAGTCGGACGGCGAATATAAGGGCGCGGCCGCGTTCCTCAACTTCGTCCACGACCCCAAGACCGCTTTGTTCTGGTCGACCAACACCGGCTACATTCCGGTGACGAAGTCGGGCTTCGATTTCATGAAGTCCAACGGCTTCTACGACAAGGCGCCCTATAAGGGCCGCGAAGTGGCTATCGCCAGCCTGACCGCGTCGGAGCCGACCGACATCACCCGCGGCGTTCGCCTCGGCAACTTCACCCAGATCCGCGCCGAGTTCGGCACGCAGATGCAGGCGATCTTCGCCAACAAGGTCAGCGTGCAGGAAGGCCTCGACGCGCTGGTCAAGAATGGCGACGCGATCCTCGATCGCTTCCAGCAGACCTATCCGGGTAAGACCCTGCCCTGATCCCGGATACTGGAACGGCCGCCCGCCGAGCATCGACGGGCGGCCATTTCCTATGGGTTTTGATTTACGCATGTCTTTGTCCCGAAACCGGTTCCCACTTTCGGGAGACATGCTTTAGTCTTGTGCCGCGAGAGCGGGTTGGCGGTTCAACGACATCGGCGGATCGATGGAAAAACGCGTCACTTTCAGCAAATGGACGATCGGCATCCTGTTCGCCGTGCCGCAGCTTTTCCTGATCTTCACCTTCTTCTACTGGCCGGCCGGGCAGGCCGTGTACTGGTCGCTGACGTTGCAGCAGCCTTGGGGCGGCGGCAATATCTGGGTCGGGCTCGACAATTTCCGCTCGATCCTGTCCAACGCCAGCTACTGGGACTCGATCACCGCCAGCATGATCTTCGCCGGCATCAGCACGGGTCTGGCGATGACAATCGCGCTGGTGCTCGCCGCCTTGACCGACCGGCAACTTGCCGGCTCATGGCTGTATCGCGTGGTGCTGATCTGGCCCTACGGCATCGCCGCGCCGGCGCTTGCGCTGGCATTTCGCTTCATCCTGGCGCCGGAAGCCGGCTTCATGGCCGTCGTCAACCGAGCCTGGCCCGGCTTCTGGGACCCGGGCCTCGACGGCGCCGACGCCATGGCCTCGATCATCATCGCCTTTTCCTGGAAATATGTCGGCTATAATTTCATCTTCTTCCTCGCCGCTTTTCAGGCGATTCCGCGCTCGCTGATCGAGGCGGCGGCGATGGACGGCTCCGGCGTCATCAGGCGCTTCTGGGATATCCAGTTCCCGCTGATCACGCCGACGATCTTCTTCCTGCTGGTCATCAACATCACCGAGAGCTTCCAGGACTCCTTCGGCATCGTCGACATCATGACCGCCGGCGGCCCGGCCAACGCCACCAATCTGATGGTCTACAAGATCTATTCCGACGGCTTCAAAGGTTTGGATTATTCAGGCGCCGCCGCGCAGAGCATCATCCTGATGCTGCTGATCATCGCCCTTACCATCGTTCAGTTCCGCTTCATCGAGCGGCGCGTGCATTACCGGTGAGGCGGCCATGGTCGAGCGCACCCCGATCCTCAATTTCTTCACGCATCTGATCCTGTTCGCGGGCTTCGTATTCTGCGTGGCGCCGTTTGCTATCGTCGCGATCGCCGCCTCGCACAATCTGAAGGACGTCAACGACGTGCCGATGTCGCTGCTGCCGGGCAGCGATTTCTGGGTCAACATCAAGACGGCGTGGACGACCGCCGATCTCGGTCCGAAGCTGCTCAACTCCTTCATCATGGCGTTTGGCGTCGCCGCCGGCAAAGTGATCATCTCGGCGCTGACCGCCTTCTCGATCGTCTATTTCCGCTATCCCGGCCGCATGCTGATGTTCTGGCTGATCTTCATCACGCTGATGCTGCCGCTCGAGGTGCGCATCGTGCCGACCTACGCGGTGGTCGCCAACGTGCTCGAGCCCTATCAGGCGATCATGGACCTGACCGGCCTCTCCTGGCTGATCGAAAAGGTCTCGGGCGTGCAGGTTTCGCTCAGCCTGGGACTGCTCAATTCCTACAGCGGCCTGATCCTGCCGCTGGTCGCGACCGCCACCGGCACCTTCCTCTACCGCCAGTTCTTCCTGACCGTGCCGGACGAGTTGACCGAGGCGGCGCGCATGGACGGCGCCGGCGCGCTGCGCTTCTTCGTCGATATCCTTCTGCCGCTGTCGCGCAACAACATGGCGGCACTCGGCACCATCATGTTCCTGTGGGCCTGGAACCAGTATCTGTGGCCGTTGCTCATCACCACGGACCAGTCGCATGCGATGGCGGTGACCGAGCTGAAGCAGCTCATACCCAATGTCGGCGGCGCGCCGGAATGGCATATCGCAATGGCCGGCACGCTGATCGTCATGCTGCCGCCGCTGATCGTCGTGGTCTTGATGCAGCGCTGGTTCGTGCGCGGCCTGATCGCCACCGAAAAATAGGGAGACAAAAATGGCCTCCATCACCATTCGCGGCGTCAAGAAGAACTACGCCAAGACGCAGGTCGTGCACGGCGTCGACCTCGACTTCGCTTCGGGCGAATTCGTCGTCATCCTGGGGCCGTCGGGTTGCGGCAAGTCCACGCTGCTCAGGATGATCGCCGGGCTGGAAGAGATTTCCGACGGCACGATCGCGATCGACGGCACGGTTGTCAACAGGCTCGAGCCGCGCGAGCGCGGCTGCGCCATGGTGTTCCAGAACTACGCGCTCTACCCGCATATGAGCGTGGCACAGAATATCGGCTATTCGCTGAAGGTAGCCGGCGTTGCGTCGGCCGAGCGCGCCCAGCGCGTCCAGGCGGTGGCCCGCGTCCTGGAACTGGAACACCTGCTCGACCGCAAGCCGATGGCGCTCTCCGGCGGCCAGCGCCAGCGCGTCGCCATGGGCCGCGCCATGATCCGCGAGCCGAAGGTGTTCCTCTTCGACGAGCCGCTCTCCAACCTCGACGCCAAGTTGCGCGTGCAGATGCGCTCCGAGATCCGCAAGCTGCACCGGCGCCTCAGCGCCACCTCGGTCTTCGTCACGCATGACCAGGTCGAGGCGATGACGCTGGCCGACCGGCTGGTGGTGATGAATGGCGGCCGCGTCGAGCAGGTCGGCACGCCGGCGGAAGTCTACAGCCGCCCGGCAAGCCGCTTCGTCGCCACCTTCGTCGGCGCGCCGGCGATGAACATGCTCGAAGGCACCGTCACGCTCGACGGGCTGTCATTGCTCGGCGGCAGCCGCAAGCTCAATGTCTCGCGCACGGGCGTTCCCGTGGGCGCGAAAGTCGCGGTCGGGATTCGGCCGGAGGCGGTGCGCATGGTGGCGCCGGGCATGCCGGGAGCGCTCGCGGCGACTGTCGATCTCATCGAAGAGTTGGGCGCCGGCCGCGTCGTCTATGTCGATCTCGACGGCGCGCCGTTCTCCATCGTGACGTCGGAGACCGTCCACCTCGAACCGGGCAGCACGATCGGCGTGCAGTTCGCCGAATCGGACCTGCACTTCTTCTCCTCGGAGACGGGTGGCAGGCTCGACGTGTTCAAGGCCTCGGTGCCGGAACCGGCTCCGGCGACGTTGTGAATTTGATTTGAGGGTTCATGCAATGAAAATCATCCAGGTCACCGACGTCCATCTCGGCCGTCGGCGCGAGATACGCTACGGCGCGAACCTGAATGAACGACTCGATCGATGCATCGGTCATATCAATCAACGTCACAGCGATGCGACGCTCTGCATCTTCACCGGCGACCTGACCGATGACGGAGAGGCCGAGAGCTATGCCGACCTGAAGGCGGCGCTGAGCCGGCTCACCGTGCCTTACCGTCTATTACCTGGAAACCACGACCGGCGCGCCAATCTCATCGCCGCCTTTCCCGAGAATGGAACCGACGGCAACGGCTTCGCGCAGTCGGTTTTCGACACGCCGGAAGGGCGGCTGGTTTTTCTCGACAGCCTGGCGGAAGGCCGTGTCACCGGCGAGTTGTGCGACAACCGGCTTGCCTGGCTCGATGCACGGCTTGGCGAGGCCGCAGGCAAGGCGGCCTATATCTTCCTGCATCATCCGCCGGTAGAACTCGGGCTCACGCTGCTCGACCCGCTCGGCTCGAACAGCCGCAGCGGCTACTCGATGTGCTGACCCGCCACGGCAATGTCCGCTACATCTTCTTCGGCCATGTCCACCGCGACATCGCCGGCACCGTCGCCGGTATCCCCTTCTCGGTGCAGCGCGGCCTGCATGCCCGCTTCATGCTCGATCTCGTCGGCGACGAGGTTGTCGAGCAGGCGCCGCCCGCCTATTCGCTCATCCTGATCGATAGCCAGCGCGTCGTCATCCACAGCTGCGATTTCCTCGAGCAATGGCCGCTATGGTCGCCGGCGACGGGACAGCGCGTGCGGTAGAAATCACCCGAGCAACAGTGTGGGCGTTCCCTGCCCATCGACCAGCTTTACCGCTTTCCTATCGAAGGACACGAAGGTTTCGCCACCGAGCCACTGACCGTCGAACGCGATCACGCCATCCGCGAAATCTCCACCAGCGTCGAGCACAGCCAGGCCCGCTTCGATCGTTGGTCGGTTGGCTACGACGTTGCGCATATCGAGGATGCGGCGGATCGAAGCGGATATATCCGGCCGCGCAACCCGGTAACTTCTATCCAGCACCCAAACAAACTCGCAGAGCGATTGAACGCTGATCGCGACCAACTCGGCCCCTTCCAGGGTCTCGGCTGCTGTCCGTTGCTGCGCTTCGTCGTCTCCGACAACAAGGCGCAACAGCACGTTGGTGTCGAGGTTGATCTTCACTTGCGCTCGATTCCGCGCATCCCGCTCGATGCACCGGCGCCGGCGATCGCATCGTTGATCTCCTCGATCGAAAGCCGTGCGCCGTTCGTTTTGCCCTTGAGCATCCCGCTCAGCTCTTGCCAGGAGCCCTTGCCCTGGTCAGCTTTCAGCTCCGCTCGTCCACCAGGCAGAAGATCAAGCCTGATCTTGTCGCCGGGCTGGATGCCAAGGTGCTTGAGCACGTCCTTCCGGAATGTGACCTGGCCCCGTGCGGTAACCGTCAATGTCGTCATGATGTGGCCTGCTAGAGTGGTTCACCGTTTCACGGAAACGGCGAACCGCTCTATCTCCTTCTTTTGTCGCAATTCCTGACGGAAAACCGCTCACACTTTTCCTGGAATTGCTCAAGCGCTAAAAATAATGCAATATTGCATTATTCTCAAGACGGAGATCAAGCAAAGACATGCGCCTTGCCGGTGAAGGTGAGGCGCACGATCTCGCCTACAGCCGGCGCGTCCATGCCTGTCCTGCGCAGGATGAGCGGCGTGTTGCCGATGGCGGCGGCATCGGGCGGATCCGGGCTGTTGAGCAGCCGCACCGCGACGGTGCAGACCGAGCCGGCGAACTCGCAGTCCGTCACTTCGCCGAATAGCATGTCCGGCGTGCCGGACATGCCCTCGCGCGAGGTCCGCTTGAGCAGGACCTGCTCGGGCCGTAGCATGATGCGCGCGACATCGCGCCGTTCCTTTGTGTCGACCGCGATGCGGCCGAGCCGCGACACGGCAAAACCGTCCGCGATCCTCGCCGGCACGATGATGGCGTCGCCGAGGAACTCGGCGACCATCCTGTCCCTGGGTTGGAAATAGAGCTCGCGCGGCGTGCCGACCTGCGAGAACAGGCCGTCGCGCATCACCGCCACCTGGCTAGCGAAGGAGAGCGCCTCGGCCTGGTCGTGCGTGACCAGTATGGTGGTGATGCCCGCCTCTTCCAGAAGCTCGGCCACCGCCTTGCGCATCGACGCGCGAAGCCCGGTGTCGAGCGCCGAGAACGGCTCGTCGAGCAGCATCAGCCTGGGCTTCATGGCCATGGCGCGGGCAAGCGCCACGCGCTGCTGCTGGCCGCCGGAAAGCTCGTGCGGCCGCCGCTTCAGGATCGCCTTGTCCAGTCCGACGATGTAGGCGAGCTCGACGATATGCTCGGCTCGTCTATCGGCATTCCGAGCGATGCCGAAACCGATATTGTCGGCAATGGTGAGATGTGGGAACAGAGCGCCGTCCTGCGCGACGACGCCGATGCCGCGGCGATGCGCCGGCACGGCCGCGCCGCCATTGGCGAGCACCTTGCCGTCGAGCGCGATGCGACCGCGGTCCGGCGCCTCGAAGCCGGCGATCAGCCTGAGCAAGGTCGTCTTGCCGCAGCCGGACGGCCCGACGATCGCGGTGCGGCTGCCGCTCTCGACAGTCAGGTCGACGCCGGCGAGCGCCGCCACCGGGCCATAATTCTTCGCGACGCCACTGAGTTCGAGAAAGCTCATCGTCCGGCCATCCGCTTCGATTGGACGTAGAGCCACCAGGTCATCGGCAACGACATCGCCACCATGATCAGCGCATAAGGGGCGGCGGAGGCGTAGTCGATCTCGCCGCTGTAGGACCAGAAGGCCATCGCCAGCGTGCGGGTGCCGTTGGGCGCCAGCATCTGGGTGGCGGTGAGCTCGTTGGTGATGCCGAGCGCCACCATCGCCATGCCGGCCGCCGCACCCGGCGCCGACAGACGGATTGTCGTCGACCACAGCGCCTTGACCGGCGGACGGCCGAGGCTGGAAGCGGCGCGCTCCAGCTCCACCGGCGCCTGTGCGATCGAGGCGCGCAAGCTTATCAGCGCGCGCGGCAGGAACATCAGCGCGTAACCGAACAGGATGGTGAACAGCGTCTGGTAGAGCGGCAGCGCGACGCGCACGGTGATGGTCACCAACGCCAGCGCGATGACCACGCCCGGCAACGCGCCGACGATATAGTTGCAGCTCTCGAGCAGTCGCTGCAGCCGTCCCGGCGCGCGGATCGAGATCCAGGCCATCGGCATGGCGGCAATCGTTGCAAGCACCGCGCCGGCGATGGCGAGGAACAACGTCTGGCCGAGCGCCAGGCCGATCTCGTCCCAACGCCAGACTTCCGTGCCGCCGGCGATCAACCAGCGGCTGACCGTGACGAAGGGCACGCCGAGCGACAGCAGCGCGACGCCCGCCGGCAAAAGCAGGCAGGGCAAGGTGGCGCGGCCGAGGCGAGCGCGCTGCTGCTGGCGCGCGGCGCCGGAACCGACGCGGGCATAGCGCTCCTCGCCGCGTATCATCACCTCGAGAGCGAGCAGGAAAAGGCAGCAGACCACCAGCACGGCGGCCAGCATGTTGGCCGCCGGACCGTTGAAGGTCGACTGGAACTGGTCGACGATCGCGGTGGTGAAGGTGTCGAAGCGGATGAAGACATAGAGGCCGTATTCGGCCAGCAGATGCAGGCCGACCAGCAGCGAGCCGCCGCAGATGGCGAGCCTGAGCTGCGGCAGCACGACGCGCGCGAAAACCCGCCAAGGATCAAGACCAAGTGCCGCGGCCGCGTCCTCCAGCGCCGGATCGAGCCGGCGCAGCGCGGCGGCGATCGGCAAGTAGAGGAAAGGGAAATAGGCGATGACGGAGACCAGCACGCCGGCCCACAGCCCGTGCAGGCCCGGAACGAAGCTGATCCAGGCATAGCTGTGCACGAAAGCGGGAATGGCGAGCGGCGCGACCGAAAGCCACGACCACCAGCGGTTACCTGGCAGGTCGCTGCGCTCGGTCAGCCAGGCCAGCGCCACCGACAGCACGATGGCGATCGGCACGGCGACAACGACGAGGAGCACGGTGTTGACCAGCAATTCGCCGACGCGCGGGCGGAAGATCAGCGCCGCCACGGTATCCCAGCCGGTCTGGATCGCCACCCAGACGATGAAGGCGAGTGGCAGCAGCGCGATAAGCGCGATCAGAGCGGCGGCGAGCGTGATCCACGAGATGGACCGGTGCTTCTTCATCCCGGCCGCCGGCAGTCTTGCCGGCGTCATGTCGATCGCCGACTGCATCAGGCAGGCCGCCGGATCGCCTCCGCCTGCCGGCGGAAGCGGTGCGATGTGCCACTCAGGCGGATCGAAGCGCAGTCGATCGTCATCGACGAAGCCATCTCCAAACAAAAGCGCTCCCGCGGAAGGCGAATTGCCGCGGGAGCACGGTCGTTTGCCCTTTTAGGACCAACGCGAACTAAAGCAAGCCGGCTTGCGTCATCAGGTCGATGACCTTCTTGGAATTCAGCGTCGCCGGATCGACTTTCGGCGCCTGCAGGTCGGGGAGCGGCACCAGCTTAGGGTTGGATTCGGCACCCTTGCCGACCGCATATTCATAGGACGTGCCGGTCTTCAGCACGTCCTGGCCGCCCTTGCCGGTCACCCACTTCAGGAATGCCTGGGCTTCCTTCGGATGCTTGCTGGAAGCCAGCACGCCGCCGCCCGACACCGAAACGAAGGCGCCCGGGTCCTGGTTCTTGAAATAGTGCAGGGCGACATTCCCGCTGTTTTCGCCCGTCTTGGCCTGATCGCCGAAATAGTAATAGTGGTAGATCACGCCGCCATCGATCTCGCCGGCATTGACCGCCTTCATCACCGTCGAGTTGCCCTTGTAGGCGGTGAAGTTCGCCTTCATCGCCTTCAGCCAGTCGGAGGTGGCGGCTTCGCCCTTGATCTGCAGCAGCGCGCTGACGATGGCCTGGAAGTCGGCGCCGGACGGCGAAGCGGCCCAGCGGCCCTTCCAGCTCGGATCGGCAAGATCGAGCAGCGACTTGGGCAACTGGTCTTCCTTGAGCTTGTCCTTGTTGTAGGCAAAGACGGTGCTGCGGGCGGCGACGCCGACCCACTTGCCGCTCGACGGCTGGTATTCCTGCGGAACCTGCGCCAGCGTATCGGCGTCGACCGGCGCGAACAGGCCGGCCGCCTCGACCAGCGCCATGGCCGGCGAATTCTCGGTCAGGAACACATCGGCCGGCGAGGCCGCGCCCTCGGCGACGATCTGGTTGGAGAAATCGCTGTCGCCGCCGTTGCGCAACGTGACCTTGATGCCGGTTTCCCTGGTGAAGCCCGCCGCCCATTCCTTGGCGAGGCTCTCATGCTGGGCATTGTAGACGATGATGCCTTGATCCTCGGCCATGGCCGGGGCGGCGATCAGGCCGAGCGCCAGCGCGGTGGCGAGCGTGGAAAGGGCAATCTTCATGGGCATCATCCTCAAATCTGGAGACAGGGGTTCGGGCACGGCTGCACCTATCAATACCTGATTATTGTAGTCAACATTGTGACCCTGCTTCAATCGGTCGCCGTGCCGCAAACTTTCGTGATTTTGCGGTAGTTTGGCTTGGACATTATTTCGCCGGCCACGTAACAAACCAAGGCCGAGACGCGAACATCTGGGGGTAAACTCTTGTGACCGGCAAGGACGAGGCCGAGCTTTCCCGGCTGCTCAGGGCCGCGATCGGTGGAGACGAAAGGGCTTATGCCGACTTTCTGCACCGGGTCGCCACCCTCGTTCGCGGCTTTGTCCGGCGCAAAATCGTTCAAGGCGGGGTCGACCCCGAGGATGTCGTGCAGGAAACCTTGCTGGCCATTCATGTGAAACGCCACACTTGGCGGCCGGATGCGCCGGTGTTGCCCTGGATCTATGCGATCGCCCGCTTCAAGCTGATCGACGCGTTCCGCAGGCGCGGGCGGCGCATCGAGGTCGAGATCGACGAGATCGCCGAAACCTTCGCCGAGCCGGAGACGGAGACGGTGAGCGAGCGCGATATCAACCGGGCGCTCGACGGGTTGCCGCCCGCGCAACGCTCGGTCGTCTCCTCGATCTCGGTCGACGGGCAGTCGATCGGCGAGACGGCGGCCAAGCTCGGCATCAGCGAGACGGCGGTGCGGGTCTCGCTGCATCGCGGCCTCGCCGCGATCGCAAAAAGATTTGGACGACAGTGACATGAGGACCGAGGATCTCATCAAGGCGCTCGACGCCGATGCCCGCGACAAGGCGATGCCGATGGGCAAGGCCTGGTGGCTGGCGGTCGGCGTGGCCGTGGTGATCGCGGCGGTGGTTTTCTTTGGGACCATCGGGCCGCGCCCCGACATCATGCTGGCCATGCACACGATGCGCTTCATGTCGAAATTCCTGTTCACGATGGTGCTTGCGGTCAGCGCCTTCGCGCTGATCCGCGCGCTGTCGATGCCGGGTGCTTCGACCAGGCGGGCAATGGCCTGGATGATTGCCGCGCCGCTTCTGGTCGTGCTGGCCGTGATCCTCGAGCTATTTGTCGTGCCCGAGGCCGATTGGGGCAAGCGGCTCGTCGGCACGAACATGATGATCTGCATGAGCTTCATCCCGCTGATCGGCATCGGTCCGCTGGCGATCTTCCTCGGCATGCTGCGTTACGGCGCGCCGACGCGGCCGGTGCTTGCCGGCGCCGTCGCCGGCCTGCTCGCGGGCGGGCTCGCGGCAACCTTCTATGCCGCGCATTGCTTCGACGATTCACCGCTCTTCGTCGCTACCTGGTATACGGTCGCGATCGCCTTCCTGACGCTGCTCGGAGCCATCGGCGGCCGGCTCTTCGTGCGCTGGTAGCCGCCACACACCGATTCTTCGGTACAGTTTGGAAACAGTACCTTAAGCATGCCGGCAATTGTTTGCCGGTTAGCGGAGTGATCGCCAACGTCCACGCAACCATTCCTTAAAACCGATCCGCCAGGGTTGTGGCAACGTGCAGTTGCGTGTTGGGTGGGATCGCATCGTGGCGTGGTTGAACTGGAAAGGCCTCCGTGCCGACAGGCACGCTGCGCAGGGTCTGCTGGCGGTCGGCCTGGTTGCCGCCGCCGTGTCGATCCTGCTGCCGCGCCTTGAACTGGGCGCCGATGCGCTGAGGCCCTGCCTGCAGATATCGGTCGCCATCACCGCCGCGACGCTGTTTTTGTCGGCGCTGTTCATTCACCGCATCGTCGACGATCGCCGGCAGATAGCCGAGAGCGAGCAGCGCTTCCGCCGTGCCATGGAGGATTCGGCGATCGGCGTCGCCATTGTCGGCCTCGACGGTCGCATCCAGCAGGCCAACCCTGCCTTCGCAGCTATGCTCGGCTACAGCCGCGCCGAGATCGAGGCGCTGACCTTCCCGCAGATCACGCATCCGGACGATCTTTCGATCGGCCGCGAGACGATGATGAACGTGCGGGAAGGCCGGATCAGTTCCTACCATTTCGAAAAGCGCTACCTCAGGAAAGACGGGACCCCGGTCTGGGCGCAACTTGCCGGCTCGGTCATCCGCGACGAGGACACAGGCAAGCCGCTTTATCTGGTGTCGCAGATCGAGGACATCGACGCCCGCAGGCAGGCCGAGGCGCGCATCGCCGAGGCCGAGACTCGATGGAATTTCGCGCTCACCAGTGCCGGGCAGGGCATCTGGAGCCTCGATATGCGCAAGGGCGGCACAACCTATTCCGAAACCTGGGTGAAGATGCTGGGCTATGCCGACGGCGAGCTCGACGGCGACCCCGACCGCTGGCTGACCATGATCCACCCCGACGATCGCGAGCGCGTCGCCGAGGCGGATCGCGCGCACCTTGCCGGCGAGACGGCCTTTTTCGAGGCGGAGTTCCGGATGCGGCACAAGGACGGCCACTGGGTCTGGATCCTCGACCGCGGCAAGGTGATCGAGCGTGACGGCGAGGGCCGGCTGGTCCAGGCCATCGGCAGCCTGACCGATATCACCGAGCGCAAAGAGGCCGAGGCGCGGCTGATGGTCTCGGCGGCGATGCTGGCCGACGAGAAGGAACGTCTCAGGGTGACGCTGCAGTCGATCGGCGACGCGGTGATCTGCACCGATGCCGCCAATCGCGTCACCTTCATGAACCCGGTTGCCGAAAAGCTCACCGGAGTTGACGTTGGCGAGGCTATGGGCAAGGTGCTCGGCCATGTTTATTGGGCGGTCGACGAGGAAAGCGGGCAGAGGATCGGGCTGACGCGCCCTTCGACGAGCGAGCGGCCGCACTGCGACCAGAACACGCGGGCTGTCCTTGTCCGGCGCGACGACACGCGCTGCAGCATCCGCCAAGTGGTGTCGCCGATGATGAACGACCGCGACGAGTTCTGCGGCCTCGTCATCGTCTTCCAGGATTTCACCGACGCGCGCGCCCTGCAGCGCCAGCTGGCCTACGCCGCCGCTCATGACGCGCTGACCGGGCTCGCCAACCGCTCGAGCTTCATCCGCACTATGGAGGAACTGGTCGACCAGTGCCGTCTCAATGGCGGCGAGCATCAGTTCATGTTCGTCGACCTCGACCACTTCAAGGCGGTCAACGACACCGGCGGCCATGCCGCGGGCGATGCGCTGCTCAAGCGCGTGGCCGACACCCTGCGCAATGTGCTTGGCCCGGAAGACATCGTCGCGCGGCTCGGCGGCGACGAGTTCGCTGTCATCCTCAAATCGGGCGCCGCGGCGCGCGGGCCGATCGCGGCGCGCTCTGTCATCGACGCCATCCGCAACCTCAATTTCAGCTGGGACGGGCGCCCGCATTCGATAGGCGCCAGCATCGGGCTCGCGCCGATCCGCGCCGGTTGCGGCGAAGTGGACGAGATCATCGCCCGCGCCGACGCCGCCTGCTATGCCGCCAAGGCGGCAGGACGCGGCTGCGTTTCGGCGGCACCCGACGAAGTTTCGACCGAGGATGTTTCGAAAGGCGTCGTGCGACCTCCGCCGCTTGCCGCGGCCTCCTGAGCCGCGCCGAAAGGGTTCAGCCGGCGAAGATCAGCGCGTCGGCACCGGATGGTCGCCGCGATAGTCGTAGAAGCCGCGGCCGGTCTTGCGGCCGAGCCAGCCGGCCTCGACATATTTCACCAGCAGCGGGCAGGGGCGGTATTTCGAATCCGAAAGGCCCTCATGCAGCACCTGCATGATCGACAGGCAGGTGTCGAGGCCGATGAAGTCGGCGAGCTGCAGCGGTCCCATCGGGTGGTTGGCGCCGAGCCGCATGGCGGTGTCGATGGCATCGACCGTGCCGACGCCTTCGTACAGCGTGTAGATCGCCTCGTTGATCATCGGCAGCAGAATGCGGTTGACGATGAAGGCGGGGAAATCCTCGGAAACGGTGATCGTCTTGTCGAGGTGCTTCACATAGGTCTTGGCGGCCTCGAAGGTCTGGTCCTCGGTGGCGATGCCGCGCACCAGCTCGACCAGCTTCATCACCGGCACCGGGTTCATGAAATGTATGCCGATGAAGCGTTCCGGACGGTCGGTCTGGGCGGCAAGCCGGGTAATCGAAATCGACGAGGTGTTTGTCGCCAGGATCGCTTCCGGATTGAGCTGCGGGCAGAGCTGCGCGTAGATCTTGCGCTTGACCGTCTCGTCCTCGGTCGCCGCTTCGATCACAAGGTCGGCGGTGGCGAGGTCGGCCATGGCCGGGGCGGCGGAGATGCGCGCCATCGCTTCGTTGCGCGCCGTCTCCTCCAGCTTGCCGGAACCGACCTGGCGCGCCATGTTGCCGCTGACGGTGGCGATGCCCTTCTCGATCCGGTCGGGCGACACGTCGTGGATCAGGACCTTGTAGCCCCCGAGCGCCGAGACATGGGCGATACCGCCACCCATCTGACCCGCGCCGACAATGCCGATCGTCTCGATCTTGCTCATTACCCCGATCCCGTCCTGAGCATTTCCGCTTCTTTGAAGCGCGGAAACGCTCCTATTTGTTTATTTCCTGCAATCCGGACGCAAAACCGCCGGATTGGCTTCAGGCCTTGATGGCCCGCTTTTTGTGCAGTGCAAACTAAAAGGGCGGGGCGACTTCGTCTACCCCACCCTTCGGATTTTAATATGCCGGAACCGGCTGCGTCAAAGCGCCTTTTGCAGCTCCGGCAGGATGACGAAGAGATCGCCGACCAGGCCGTAGTCGGCAACCTGGAAGATCGGGGCTTCCTCGTCCTTGTTGATGGCGACGATCACCTTCGAATCCTTCATGCCGGCCAGGTGCTGGATGGCGCCGGAGATGCCGACGGCGATGTAGAGGTCGGGCGCGACCACCTTGCCGGTCTGGCCGACCTGCCAGTCGTTCGGCGCGTAGCCGGCGTCGACCGCGGCACGCGAGGCGCCGACGGCGGCGCCGAGCTTGTCGGCGACCGGCAGGATGACTTCCTGGAACTTCTCCGAGGAGCCGAGCGCGCGGCCACCCGAGATGATAATCTTGGCCGAAGTCAGTTCCGGCCGATCGTTCTCGGAGAGCTTGTTCTCGACGAAGCAGGAGAGGCCCGGATTGGCGGCGGCGTTGGCCGTTTCGACCGAGGCCGAGCCGCCTTCCGGCGCCGCCGAGAAGGATGCGGTGCGCACCGTGATGACCTTCTTGGCGTCGGTCGACTGCACGGTCTGGATGGCGTTGCCGGCATAGATCGGCCGCTTGAAGGTGTCGGGCGAGACGACCTCGATGATCTCGGACACCTGGGCAACGTCGAGCAGTGCCGCCACGCGCGGCGCGACGTTCTTGCCCGACGAGGTGGCGGGCGCGACGATCGTGTCGTAGCCGCCAGCCAGCGAGACGACGAGAGCCGCGGTCGGCTCGGCGAGGCGTTCCGAAAGCTCGTCGGCCTCGGCGAGCAGCACCTTGCGGACGCCCTTCAGCTTGGCGGCGGCGTCGGCGGCAGCCTTGGCGCCCTTGCCGGCCACCAGCACGTCGACATCGGAGCCGATCTGCAGCGCGGCCGACAGCGCCTTTGCCGTCTGGTCGGAAAGACTTGCGTTGTCGTGTTCGGCGATGAGGAGAATTGCCATTTTCTTTATCCTTTCCTGACCGCTCAGAGCACGCCGGCTTCGTTCTTGAGCTTCTCGACGAGCTCGGCCACCGACTTCACCTTGACGCCCGCCTTGCGGCCGCTCGGTTCCTCGGTCTTGACCACCTTGAGGCGCGGCTTGACGTCGGCGCCGTAGTCGGCCGGGCTCTTCTCGTCGAGCGGCTTCTTCTTTGCCTTCATGATGTTGGGCAGCGAGGCATAGCGCGGCTGGTTGAGGCGCAGGTCGGCGGTGACGATGGCCGGCATCTTCAATTCCACCGTCTGCAGGCCGCCATCGACTTCGCGCGTCACCTTGGCATGATCGCCTTCGAGCACGATCTTGGACGCGAAGGTACCCTGCGACCAACCAAGCAGTGCCGCCAGCATCTGGCCGGTCTGGTTCGAATCGTCGTCGATCGCCTGCTTGCCGAGGATGACGAGACCGGGCGCCTCCGCCTCGACCACGCCCTTCAGTACCTTGGCGACGCCCAGCGGCTCGGTCTGCTCGTCGGTCTTGACCAGGATGGCGCGGTCGGCGCCCATGGCGAGCGCGGTGCGCAGCGTCTCCTGCGCCTGCTGCGGGCCGACCGAGACGACGATGATCTCTTCCGCCTTGCCGGCTTCCTTGATGCGGATGGCTTCCTCGACCGCGATCTCGTCGAACGGGTTCATCGCCATCTTGACGTTGGCAAGCTCAACGCCCAGTCCATCGGCTTTCACCCGGACCTTGACGTTGGCGTCCACAACCCGCTTCACGGGCACAAGGATCTTCATTTTCCTGTCACCTCTCCTGAGATAGTCGGGGCGCTATACCAGCGTGCGCCCTGTCAGAGTTGTCGAAAGCCGACATTACGGGCGGAATATCCGCCCAACGGTGCCGTTTCCGTAGTGGCGGCAAATCGGCGCGTCAATATCCCACGACACACCCAAATCGGTTCAGTCGCGGGACGTCGCTGCTCCACGGCCCCATTGCGACGCCGGCCGGGCCGGGTCGCCAGCGGCCGGTTCGACAGGAACAGGCGGCTGCTGGACGTTGGGCGTCGGATCCGGCTCGCCGTCGGCGCCGGCCAGCAGCGGCACGCCGCGGCTGCGCAGCACCAGCACCAGGATCGATCCGGCGATGATGCCGCCGATATGGCAGGCCCAGGAGATCTGGTCCTCGCCGCCCGCGGCAAACATCACGATCTGGAACAGGATCCACAGGATCAGCGGAATGAAGGCCGGGATGCGCAGCGGAATGCGGGCAAAGGCCAACACCCAGACTTTCACCCGGGGGTAGAGAATCAGATAGGCGGCGACGACGCCGGCGATGGCGCCCGAGGCGCCGATCAACGGCACCTGCGAATCCCAGGCCACCAACCCCTGGAAGAAGGCGCCGGCGACGGCGCAGGCGAGATAGAAGATCAGGTAGCGTATGTGGCCGAGCGCATCCTCGACATTGTCGCCGAACACCCAGAGGAACAGCATGTTGCCGCCGAGATGGAAGATGTCGGCATGCAGGAAGGAATAGGTAAGGTAGCTCAGGCTCTCGGGGATGACGACGAATTCGGGCGAGAGCTCGACCTTGTCGTGAACCACCGACGGGATGAAGCCGAGACCGAGAACCGCGGCATTGGTGAAATTTTCACCGCCAAGCGTGGTCGCCAGATAGACGAGCACGTTCGCCACGATCAGGCCGATCGTCACATATTGCAGGCGGATGTGACGCAGCCTGTTGGTGTCGTAAAGCGGGATGAACATCGGACCCTCCCGCCCCCAAATTCAGCGGTTCTTGCCTGGCACCCATAGCACGTCGGCCTCTCCATTGTCATTGACCGCGCGGGCGGCGACGAACAGGAAATCCGAGACACGGTTGATGTATTTGAGCGCCTCGCGGTTGACATGCTCGGCCGGATCCTGCGCCAGCGCCACCATCAGGCGCTCGGCGCGGCGCGCCACGGTGCGGGCCAGATGGAGCGCGGCGGCCGCCGGCGTGCCGCCGTTCAGCACGAAGGACTTCAGCGGCTGCAGGCTTTTGTTGAGCGCGTCAATGTCCTGTTCGACGCGGTCGGTCTGGGCGGCGACGATGCGCAGCGGCTCGTATTCCAAGGGCTTGCCGTCGTCCGGCACGGCGAGGTCGGCTCCCAGATCGAACAGATCGTTCTGGATGCGCGACAGCATGGCGTCGATCGCGGGATGCGCCGCGCCGGTGTGAAGGCGGGCCATGCCGATGCAGGCATTGGCCTCGTCGACGGTGCCGTAGGCATCGACGCGCAGGTCGGATTTCAGCCGCCGCTCGCCGGTGCCGAGCCCCGTCGTGCCGTCGTCGCCGGTGCGGGTGTAGATCTTGTTGAGCTTGACCACGCAATCCCCCTCAGCCGCGCTATTTGCGCGTGAAATAGACCACCAGCAACAGCAGCGCCAAGGCCACGGCCTGCAGCATGATGCGCGTCTGCATCAGCTTGTTCGAGGTGATGCCGGAGCCGCCGCGCATCATGTTGATCAGACCGCGGACCAGCACGATCACCACGGCGGCCATGGCGATGACGGCGAGGATCTTCAGGGTGATGAGCATCTGGCTGGCTCCGGTTCAGGTTCGGTCAGGCGCGCCTGGCGAGCACGCGATAAAGCAAGGATGCCGGCAAGACGCGTTTCAGCGCCACGCCGATCCTGGCCGGCACCGTTACCACATAGTGCGGGCGCGGGCGCTGTGACAGAAGCGCGTGGCGCAACGCCCTGTGCACGATCTCCGGCCCTGGTTTCAGCCTCGACACGCTGCCGCCCGCCTGAAGTCGGGCGAGCTGCGCCTGATAGTCGGCGCGGTGGACGGAATTCTCGACATCGATGTTCTTCAGGAACCAGGGCAGGCCGTTGCTGGCGATCTTCGACGTCACCGGTCCCGGCTCGATGAGGGAAAGGTGGATGCCGCTGCCTTCGAGCTCCTGGCGCATGCACAGCATCAGGCCTTCGATGGCGTGCTTGGAGGCCGAATAGGCGCCGCGGAAGCGGACCGGAGCCAACCCGAGGATCGAGGAGCAGTGGACGAGCCGGCCGTGCCCCTGGCTGCGCATGACCGGCACGATGCGCCGGGTGAGATCATGCCAGCCGAAGAAATTGGCCTCGAACTGTTCGCGAAGTGCCGCGACCGGCAGGTCCTCGACGGCGCCGGGCTGGGCGTAGGCGCCGTTGTTGAACAGCGCGTCAAGCGTGCCGCCGGTACGCTCCAGCACCGCATCGACCAAGGCGGCGATGGATTCGGGCTCGCGATAGTCGAGATAGAGGGCCTCCAAACCGTCGGCCTCGAGCGCGGCGATATCGGCCGGCTTGCGCGCCGTGGCGAACACCCGCCAGCCCTCCGCCTTCAACGCCCGCGCGCAATAGGCGCCGATGCCGGAGGAGGCGCCGGTGACGATGACGGTGCGCAAGTCTTTGGCGGCGGGGCGCGTTGTGGGACCTGGGGTTGCCATTTGCCGCAATCCCTTCCCATATTCGCGGCGTCGACACAATCGAGCGGAGCGCGGGTCCTTGCTGCGGAATATCGTTGCCCTCAAGCGCGTGCTCTACGATGCGATTGGACATTTCAACACTGATGACGGCTGGGCAATGGCCAGCCATCTGGCGATCACCTCGCTGATGGCGCTGTTTCCGTTCCTGATCTTCGCCACGACGCTCGGCAGCTTCCTCGGCGCACGCGCCTTCGCCGACACGGCCGTGCATCTGGTCTTCGACACCTGGCCCGAGCAGATCGCCAAGCCGATCGCGCATGAGGTGCAGAACGTGCTCACCGTGCGGCGCACCGACCTTCTGACCTACGGCGTGCTGCTTGCGGCCTATTTCGCCTCGAACGGCATTGAGGCGCTGCGCACCTCGCTCAACCGCGCCTATCGCGTCACCGAGACGCGCGGCATCGTCCACCGCAGGGTGCAGAGCATCATCTTCGTCCTGATCGCCACCGCCTGCTTCCTCGCCATCAGCGTGCTTCTGGTGTTCGCGCCGCTGCTCGCGCGGCTGGCGGAAGCGCATCTGGAATGGATCAAGCCCTATATGGGAACGATCACCATCTGGCGTTACGTGATCGCCTCGACGGTCATCGTCATCGGGCTGTTCTCGGTGCATATCTGGCTGCCGGCCGGCAAGCGCCGCTTCGTCTCGATCATACCGGGCATCGTCTTCACGCTGGTCGCCTGGCTGGTCGGATCGACGATCTTCGCCACCTATCTCGACCATTTCTCGTCCTATGTGACGACCTATGCCGGGCTCGCCTCGATCATGATCGCGGTCGTCTTCCTCTACATCATCTCGGCGATCTTCATCCTGGGCGGCGAGCTCAACGCCGCGATCAGCCGCTATCTGGAGGCGCGCGCCAGAGTAGGTTGAAGCACGACCTCACCCAAAAGCCGTCTCACGCGTTGGCGGGAATTGTCTTAGGCCGCGCGGTTGCCAGGGCGACGCCGAGCGTGGCGACCACCATGCCGGCGATCTGCAGCAGGTTGAGCCGCTCGTTGAAAAGCACCCAGGCGATGACCGCGGTTACGGCCGGCACGAGGTAGAACAGCGAGGCGACCTTCGACATCTCGCCGTCCCTGATCATCACCATCAACAGGAATATGGCGCCGACCGACAGCACCAGGACCAGCCAAGCCATGGCGAAGATCAGCTCGCCATTGACGGTGACGGCGCGCGTCTCGAAAGCGAGCGAGCCCAGGATCATCACCGCGGAACCGCCGACATACTGCCACATCGTCGCCGACACCAGATCGCCGCCGGAGGCATAGCGCTTCTGCCAGATGGTGCCGGCGCTCATGCCGAGCACGGAGACGAGCGAAGCCGTCAGCGTCGCCGGCGTGACGCCGCCGCCAAGTGCGCCGAGCTTCGGCCAGAGCACGATGACGACGCCGAGAAGGCCGACGGCGAGGCCGGCCCAATGGCGCGGCAGGATCGCCTCGCCGAGGAATTTGCCGGCAAGCACCGCCGTGATCAGCGGCTGCAGGCCGACGATCAGCGCCGATAGACCCGCCGGCATGCCCCTGTGGATCGCCCAGAAGACGGCGCCGAGATAGACGCCATGCATGAGGACGCCGGCCACCGTTGCGTGCAGCGCCTCTTCGCGCGTCGCCTTGCGCGAGCCGAGCAGCACGGCGAGGCCGGCAAACAGGATCGCCGCTATCACGAAGCGGATGGCAAGGAAGGTAAAGGGTTCCGCCCAGGGCATGGCATAGCGCGCGCCGATGAAGCCGGTCGCCCACAGAACGACGAAGGAGGCGGGGATGAACCGCTTGATGCTCTGCATGGGGGAGGCTGCCAGGATGAACGGTTGATGACGGCAATTGCTCTAAAGCCGTTCAATCCCGCAAGCAAAACGAAACGGTTGATCCATAAGCTAAGTCGAATTCAACAAACCGTGCCAAGAGGGGCATGGCGCGTGGTCGCGCCATGGTGAGGCATGTTTTTGCATCTCGACACGACCTGGCTTCTGTTCGCCTTCGCGATCATCGCCGGCTTCGGCTTCTTCTTCGGCACGGCGCTCGACGCGATCATGAAGGAGAGCGGTTTCGGCCCGACCGGCAATACGCTGCTGTTCATCTTCGGCTTTTTCGTCGCCGTGGCGGTCGCCAACAAGCATGGCATCAGCCTGAGCGATCTCAAGCTGGCGGTTGCCTGCGGGCTGGGCGGCGCCTTTGTCTTCATCAGCGTGCTGGCGCTGATCAAGGCTGGGATGGCGCGACTTTAATCAAGTTCGAGAAGACGCCTGACGTCCCGTACCGGCACGCCCGCGTCTCGAAGCGCGGCAAGACCGGTGTCCTTGAAGCTCTTGGACAGTTTGCGGCCGTCCGGGCCAAGGATCAAGCGGTGGTGGAAATAGCGTGGCTGAGGCAGGCCGAGCAGTTCTTGCAGCAGGCGCTGCACCCCGGTCGCCGAATAGAGGTCCTGGCCGCGCACGACGTGGCTGACATCCTGCAGCGCGTCGTCGACGGCGACGGCGAGATGGTAGCTGGTCGGGATGTCGCGGCGGGCGACGATGATGTCGCCCCAATCCTGTGGTCGTGCTGCGACGGTTCGCGTCGCCGACATCGTCTCATCGGTGAACTCCGCCCATGACAGGCCGGCAGCGAAGCACGCCATCGCCGCTTCGACGTCGAGCCGCCAGGCAAAAGGCATGTTCTCGCCAATCCGCCGCTTGCGCTCCCTGGCCGGCAAGGCCTTGTCGAGCGGCGGGTAGAGCGGCACGCCGTCGGGATCGCGCGGCCAGTCGCGGCCGCCGGTCTCGGCGATGAAGGCGCGGATCTCGCCGCGGCTCATGAAAGCGGGATAGACGAGTTCCTCGGCGATCAGCCGGTCGAGCACCGCCCGGTATTCGGCGAAATGCTCGGACTGGCGGCGCACCGGCCGCTCCCAGTTCAATCCCAGCCATTCGAGGTCGCGGAAAATGCCGGCCTCGAATTGCGGCGTGCAGCGGGCGACGTCGATATCCTCGATGCGCAGCAGCAGGCGTCCGCCCGCTTGCGCCGCCATCCGCTGGTTGAGCAGAGCCGAGTAGGCGTGGCCGAGATGCAGTTCGCCATTGGGGCTCGGCGCGAAGCGGAATGTCAGGAGCGTCATCTTTCAGGCGGCATTCGGGTTGAAAGGCGCTTTTGCCAATTGGTATTTAGCTCTCCATTGCCACTTCGCGGGCGCCCTGGGAACAAGCAACGTGCAACGCATCGCCTCGCTCGAAGACATTGCGGCAGGGCTCGACGCGCTCTGCCGGATCGATCCGCGGCTGGCGACCGTGCGCGGCAAAGCGGGCGAAGTGCCGCTTCGGCTGTCGGAGCCAGGCTTTGAAAGCCTCGCCTCAATCATCGTTTCGCAGCAAGTTTCCCGCGCGAGCGCCGACGCCATCTTCGGGCGGCTGGTGAAATTGGTCGATCCGCTGACGCCGCAGGGGATCCTTGCCGCCGGTGAAGGGATTTTTCGCGAGGCCGGGCTGTCGCGGCCGAAGCAGCGCGGGCTGCTCGCCGTCGCGCAAGCCGTGGCCGGCGGGCTCGATCTCGATCACCTGTGCACGCTGGACGCCGGCGAGGCGATCGCGGCGATGACGGCCGTGCCCGGCATCGGCCCATGGACGGCCGAATGCTACCTGCTGTTTGCCGCCGGCCATCCCGACGTGTTCCCCGCGCGCGACGTCGCTTTGCAGACGGCGGTTGGCCATGCGCTCGGCATCGACCCGCGTCCGCCGGAGAAAATGCTTATCCGGCTGGCCGAATCATGGAGCCCGTGGCGGGGTGTCGCGTCGCGGCTTTTTTGGGCCTATTACCGGGAATTGAAGGGCAGGGATGCGGCGCCGCCTGTCGAAATGGCCAAAAAAGCATGAAAATCATGCGTTTTTGGCGGCTTCGGCGAGAGACAATCCGCTTCACATCCCTGTCATGTCGGGCTTACAGTATCCGCGCCGTTCGGTTCTAGAAGCAAGGAGGCGAGGACGTGACGGTTGCCGTATCTCCGGATGGGCTTCCCGCGCTGGTGCTGAATGCGGACTACCGTCCGCTCAGCTATTACCCCCTGTCGCTCTGGTCGTGGCAGGACGCCATCAAGGCCGTCTTCCTCGACCGGGTCAACATCGTCGCCGAATACGAGCACGCCGTCTCCTCGCCGACCTTCTCCATGAAGCTGCCGAGCGTGGTGAGCCTGAAAGCCTATGTGAAGCCGTCGCGGCATCCGGCCTTCACCCGCTTCAACGTCTTCCTGCGCGACCGCTTCCAGTGCCAATATTGCGGCACGCCGGAGGATTTGACGTTCGACCATGTCATCCCGCGCCATCGCGGCGGGGCGACGACCTGGGAGAATGTCGTCGCCGCCTGCTCGCCTTGCAATCTTCGCAAAGGCGGCATGATGCCGGCCCAGGCCAAGATGTGGCCGCTGCAAAAACCCTATCAGCCGACGGTACACGACCTGCACAACAACGGCCGCCTGTTCCCGCCCAACCATCTGCATGAAAGCTGGATGGATTATCTCTACTGGGATGTCGAACTCGAACCTTAGAGTTCGGCAGAAATCCGCGAGCCCGGTCGTCTGCCGCAGCTTTCTGCGCTTCCGGTGCTCACGTACCTGACAGACCGTGATTATCAGACACACCCTGATATCGGACCAACTCGGTCATCCCTACTTGTCAATGGCTTCGCGTTTAAGGACGGGCTTCCCCCACTCCGTCGCTGCTTCGCAGCGCCACCTCTCCCCCCTCCGGAGGGAGAGGAAGGGAGCCTGCTTGAAGGAGCGCTGGCTACTAGGCTCGCGCCGTTCCTCTACCCCGTCGATCGGGGGAGAGGTGGCTCGGCGAAGCCGAGACGGAGTGGGGGTCGACCTGGCTCGGACGTCGAAAGCCGCGCCATTCGACTCAGCCTGCCGAATTTTTGCTCGAACCCTGCGCCGCTGAATCCAATCAATCTCGCTCAATCCCGCGCGAGCGCGCTGCGGAAGGCGACGGCGGCGAGAATGAGGCTGGCGATGGCGTTCCAGCCGGCGAGCGACAGGCCGAGGATGCGCAGCGCCGCCTTGTCGCAGGAGGGCGGGACGAATTTGTCGAGCGCGTCGAGCACGCCCTTGCCGCCGGTGTCGACCGGGCCGGCGCCGGCGGTGCAGTCGGCCGGACCTTGCCACCACGCCCATTCGACGCCCGAATGGTAGACGCCGAGATAGAGGCCGTAGAGCATCAAAAGGCCGCCGATCGCCAGCAGGCCGCGCGTCACCCAGGCCGGCGCGCGCAGCATCGAGGCGATCACCGCCAGCACCATCAGCGGCACGCCGATATAGTAGGGGGTGCGCTGCTCGAGGCAGAGATGGCAGGGGATGTAGCCGCCGATATATTGGAAGGCCAGCGCCGAGCCGACGGTCGCCGCCATGGCGACGGCAAGAAAAAGCGCCGCGCGCGTGCGCTGGCGTCCGGTGTCGGCAATCATGGTCGCTGTCATCGATGGAGATCCGTTGTTGCGTCGCTATCCGTGGGCGTATCTGACGAGGATATAGAGCAAAATCAGGGCAGCGGCGCCGGCGCCGACAATCAATCCCAAACGCTTTTCGATGAACTCCCTGATCTCTTCGCCATAGCGGCGCAGCAGCCAGGCAAGCAGCAGGAAACGGGCGCCGCGCGCCACGATCGCCGAGACGATGAAGACCAAAAGATTGACGTGAAGCGCCCCGGCCAGAATGGTGACCACCTTGATCGGCGGCAGGTGCGCCGCGCCGGATGTGACGAGCAGCACCAGCATCAGCCCGGCGCCGGACGACTGCCATTTCTCGAACGTGGATAGGCCGCCGAAATGCTCCAGGATCGGGCGTGCTATCGTGTCGTAGGCATAGTAGCCGATCAGCCAGCCGGCTATGCCGCCCAGCACGGACGCAACAGTAGCCGTCAACGCGTAGCGATAGGCGCGTTTGGGCGCCGCCAACGCCATGGGCAGGAACAGCACGTCGGCCGGTATGAAGAACACGGAGCTTTCGACGAAGGCGATGAAGGCCAGCCACCATTCGGCGGATTTGCGCGCCGCCAGCGACAGGGTCCAGTCGTAAAGTCCGCGAAGCATCGGCTCTCCTGATTTGGTTCCGAACGGAGGAGTGGTTTTCGGGCACCGGCATGCACGAAACAAGGACCCAAAGCGCCGCAGCCGGCGTTTCCAGCCAGACGCGATAAGTTTCGTTTCTCTAGAAAGATTTTACGCGCCGCACAATGGCGGCGCCCTTACGGAACCGTAAGGCGCGGTCCGGGCGCGGCTACCACTGGTAAATCGGCAACAGGCCAGTTGACGAAAGCCCGTCCAACCGTATAGTCCGCGCCCATCCAGGCCGCCCGGCCTGAGCCCCTATGGCGGAATTGGTAGACGCGCTCGACTCAAAATCGAGTTCCGCAAGGAGTGCTGGTTCGATCCCGGCTAGGGGCACCATCCTTCGCTCTGCGAGTTGGCAGGCCATCCTTCTGCAATCTTTTCGGGTTTTGACGACTGTGGCGCAGGCCGACGACGGCCAGCCTGCGCTTGGCGGTCAGAGCGAGTGCTTGTAGCCGATCGCGATGTTGAGCTTGTCGCCGGCGAGATCGTCGTTCGCGTCGGCGTCCTTGACGATGCCGGTGTCGTGCCAAGTGTAGCCGAGAGCAACCCTGGAGTGACAGCCGGTCGCTATGCATTACTGCATCTGAACCTGCAGTGTTCGACGACGGAAGATCAGCCAGCCCAAGCTGCAGGCGAGCCCGACGTTCAGCAGCGCCAAAGCGGCGAGAGCTGCAAGGGTGCCATGAGGGCCGACTTGCTCCAACAACAACGCTCCCACGGACGGCGCTGCTGCCTGAGCGATCAAGCTGGGCATAGCGAGACGCCCCATGAGCCTCGCGTATCCCGCAGGGCCAAACAGAGCCAGCGGCAGCGTGCCCCGCGCTATCGTTTCGAGGCCGATACCAGCCCCGTAGAAGGCAAGCGCCACAGCCACAACCGGAACCCCGACCCAGAGCGCACCAATGCCGATGGCGACGAATGTCACGGACGCGAACTTGGTCCAGATGGGATGATGGTAGCGGGCGATAAACATCTCGACAGCACGCGCCGACACTTGAGCGGGGCCGACGAGTGCCCCGAGCCCAACGGCGGCGGCGAGCGCCATGCCGCCGGCCTGCAAGATGGTGAGCAGATGAACTGACACCGTCGACGAAATGACCGCCGCCAACGTCAGCGTGGCAGCCAGGAGAACCATGATCGGAACCGAGGTCGCCGCAGAAGGGACCGCAGTCTGTGTCTTTCCCGGCCGGTCCGGGACGCTCGGCGGAGGCACCCCACGCGGCAGCATTGCGAGATAGAGGGGGAGGGCGAACAACAACTGTACTGCGGCATAGACGAGGCAGGTGCCGCGCCAGCCCGTCTCGCCAATCAGGAAGGCCGAGATCGGCCAACAGATGGTGCTGGCGAACCCGCCGAACAACGAGAGGGTTGTGATAGCGGAGCGCGCGCCGTGCCCATAGAGCCGCCCGAGGGTGCCGAAGGCGGCGTCGTACAAGCCTGCCCCCATGCCAAGTCCCACAACGACCCATGCCGCGATATAGGCGACGAGGTTCGGGGCGGCCGCAAGCCCGATCTGGCCGACGCCGATCGAGCACGCGCTGAACGCAAGCACGTTTCGGCCGCCGTGCCGTTCAATGGATGAGCCGACATGAGGCGAGATCAAGCCGGCGACGAGCAAGCCGAGCGACAATCCGCCAACGACCCAAGTCAGCGGCCAGCCAGTGTCGGCGGCTACCTTCTGTGCGATGACCGCCGGCAAGTAGTAGGTGGACCCCCAAGCCATGATCTGGGTCAGTCCAAGGACGGTTATGATCGTTCGCCGACTGCGCTCCATCGCGGTTTGTTTCGTTCAAGCCGCTGCGTTGCAACCGCAGCCGCTCTTGCCAGCGGCTTTCGCTTCAGCGTCGGCGACACAACAGGCGTCAGCCTCGGAAGGAGCTGGGCCACCACAACACCCGCCACCCGTCGCGCGTATGGTTGAGGGAGGGACGGTGCAGACGCCTGTTTCGGGTAGCACCAGTTGCACGGCATCCGCAGCCGCCATCTCGCCAGCGAGGGCTGCCGCGACCGACCGTACCTGTTCATACCCGGTCAGCAGCAAGAAGGTCGGAGCGCGGCCGTAGCTCTTGACGCCGACAGTGTAGAAGTCGGGCTCGGGATGGCTCAGTTCGCGATGGCCGTGCGGGGGAACGTCGCCGCAGGAGTGCTCGTTGGGGTCGATCAGAGGCCCCAGCGCCTTGACGCTCTCAAGCCACGGGTCAAGGTCCAGCCTAAGTTCACGCGTGAGCGAGAGATCGGGCCGCTGGCCGGTCGCGGCGATGATACGGTCAACAGGCCCCAGCACTTGTAAGCCGTCCCGCGTTTGACCTTCAACGGTCAGGCGGCCATTTGAGCCGCGGATGGCCAGCGTTGCGAAGCCGGTGACCATCGTTGTGCCGCCACTTTCCACCAGCTCGCGAGCATCGGCACCCAGCTCGCCACGAGCGGGAAGCTGGTCGGCCTCTCCACCACCGTAGATGCGAACAAGATCGGTACTGCGTGTCACCCAGAGAGAAGCGGTGCCCGGCTCGTCAGCAGCCAGTCTATCGAGTTCCAGCAGAGCGTTGGCGGCCGAAAGGCCGGAGCCAGCAACCAGCGTCGTGCGACCGGCATAGAGGTTGCGGTCGCGGCCGAGAATGTCGGGGATGCCGTAAGCGATCTTGTCAGCGAACTCCGCTTCACCCTCCGCCGTGATACCACCGCCCCCAAGCGGGTTTGGCGTCTGCCATGTCCCGGACGCATCAACGACGGCGCGCGCGCGGTCGCGCCTGATCCCGTCGGCGGTCTTCACGACCAACATGAAGGGCCTTGCCTGTCGATCCTTGCTCAATACCTTGTCCGCACCCCAGCGGGAGATGCCGACCACGTTGGCGTTGGTTTCGATAGACGTTGAGAGTTCAGGCAGCCTTGCGAGCGGTTCAAGGTAGTGCGCAATCAGCTCGTCAGCGGTTGGGAACGCCTCAGGATCGGGCATCGTCCAGCCATTGCGCTCAAGAAGCCTTACCGCCGTCCGATCCACACAGTAGCGCCAAGGCGTGAACACCCGAACATGACCCCAGTCGCGGAGATTGGTGGCGACTTCCGCGCCGGCCTCGTAGAGCTTCACGGGGAGCCCACGCTGAACAAGCTGAACTGCAGCCGCCAAGCCGACCGGGCCGGCTCCGATGACGGCAACAGGGAGATCGTCATGGTCATTCATCGGCATTGTTTCCATCCTTCTGGGATCATCGAAATACGAAACAAAAAAATAATGCGCTATGCCGCTGCTTCGCCATCGACGGCACCGCAAGCGGCGTCAGCGCAGCACTCGTCAGCCAAGAAGCCGATCAGCTCCCTCATGATAGGGTAGTTGGCCCGACAGATCAGGGTCGTTGCCTGCCGCTCCTGCGTCACGAGGCCGGTCAGAATGAGGCGATGCAGATGGTGGGACAGCGTCGAGGCCGCGATGCCAAGGCTGTCCTGCAAGTACCCCACGGGCCGGCCTGCTTCGCCGGCTCTGACCAGCGTGCGATAGAGCTTGAGCCGTGTCGGGTTGCCGATGGCTTCGAGCTGTTTTGCTGCTTGTTCGAGTTTCATGGAAATAACACTGCACCCGCCGCCAGCACAGGTCAATACCTATTTCGACAAAGATCGAAATATGATCAAACGACCCGTTTACCGGTCGCGTCGATAACGACCTCGCCGTCTTCCTTGGTGAAGGGGCCGATGTCGGGATTGGGCAAAATCGGGAGGACCGCCTCAGAGGGTCGCGCAAGGACCGCGCCCAGCGGGGTCACCACGATTGGGCGGTTGATCAGGATCGGATGGTTAAGCATGGCGTCGATCAGATCGTCGTCTGACCACTTCGGGTCCGCGAGCCCAAGCTCCTCATAGGGCGTTCCCTTCTCCCGAAGCAGCGCACGGGTAGTGATCCCCATGGCTGCGATCAGCTCAACCAGCTTTGCACGTGAGGGAGGCGTCTTGAGGTATTCGATGATCTCGGGCTCTTCGCCGCTCTGCCTGATCATGGCCAGCGTGTTTCGCGAGGTGCCGCACTGGGGATTGTGATAGATCGTGATGGTCATTCGGCGGGTTCCTCATTGGTGATGGCCTGGGGTTCCGCAAGCAGCCAGCCAGCGAGCGCCATTGCCACCAGAGCCCCGGCAAGCTGCGCTGCGATGAAGGCCGGGACATCGAGCGGCCGGATACCCGCGAAGGTATTGGAGAGGGCGCGGGCCACGGCCACGGCCGGGTTTGCGAACGATGTCGAGGCAGTGAACCAGTAGGCGGCCACGATGTAGAGGCCAACCAGCCACGGGATGGCATCAGAGCGAAAGCGGAGACCGGCAAGGATGGTGAAGACGAGGCCGAAGGTCGCAACCGCCTCAGCGATCCACAGACCAGACCCCGAGCGCACCGTGGTCGAGAGACTGAAGAGCGGCATGTCAAACATGGCATGAGCCGTCAGTGTGCCGAGTATGCCTCCCGCGAGCTGGGCTGCCACGTAGGTCAGGGCCACATCGCGGGCCATTTGGTGCCTCAGGCTGAACACGAGCGTGACCGCTGGGTTGAAATGCGCACCGGAAATCGGGCCGAGGATGGTGATCAACACGATCAGTATCGCGCCGGTCGGCAAGGTGTTGCAGAGCAAGGCGAGCGCCACATCATGGGTCAGCCGGTCGGCCATGATCCCGGAACCGACCACGGTGGCGACCAGCATCGCAGTTCCAAGTCCTTCGGTAGCGAGCCGTCGCGGCAGGTCAGCTGACACGGTGCCGAGCCTCCATTGAGATCGTTAGCACTTACAGGTCACCGCCTGGATGACCGGCCGGCAAAGCTCCGGGGCGCCCCTGCAGCAGTCTTCCATCAGGTAGGCCAGCAGATCGCGAAAGGCGTTCATGTCGACGACATACCGGATGATCCGCCCCTCCCGTTCGGCGCGAACAAGCCCGGCGCGGTCGAGGACCTTCAGATGCGCAGACATGGTGTTCTGCACCGTTCCAAGCTGCGATGCGATCTCGCCGGCTGGAACGCCTTCGGCACCCGCTTGCACGAGCAGCCGGAACGTCTCTAACCTTGTGTCCTGACCAAGCGCGGCCAGCGCCAGCAGAGCAGTAGTCTTGTCCATACATCCATCCATCCGGATTTGTGGATGTGTAGGTGGGCAGCATGACGGTTGGATGACAGGCTGATGGGGGTCGGAATATTTTGGCAAGATTTGCGCGCCCAATCCGATTATCAGCACGCGCCACGTTCCCCCTGCCGGGTCTCCGGCCTATTAGGAGCGCATCGCGGTCTTGGGACTTTCTGGAGGTGGCCTCAGAGCCGCAAGAGCTGCATTGCGGGCGTGGGGCGCAGGCCGACGACGGCCAGCCTGCGCCTTTGTTGTTTTCACGCAATTCCGGACGAAAAACCGCTACACACTTTTCCTGGAATTGCTCTAGCGATCAGAGCGAGTGCTTGTAGCCGATCGCGATGTTGAGCTTGTCGCCGGCGAGATCGTCGTAAGGTGCCGACGTCGTATCGGCCTTTTTCCACGAATAGCCGAGGTTGGCATAGACCGCATTGGTAGAGTCGATGTTGTAGGTCACGCCTGTGGCCAGCTTCGGCGTTTCCCAGGTGGTGTTGAAGGCGTTGCGGTAGCGGAAGTTAAAGACATTCCACGTCCATTGCTTGGACAGTTTCCAATCTCCGGCGAGATACAAGGCGTAGTAGGGTATCTGCGCATTTGCGTCGGCGTCCTTGACGATGCCGGTGTCATGCCAAGTGTAGCCGAGGGCAACGCTGGGAGTGAGGGTGAAGGCGTCCGTCAGCTTGATCTTGTAGCCGAGACTCGCCTCGCCGTAATATTGTGTCTTTCCACCGGTCTTGAAGGTCGGCTGGATGAATATCCCGCCGACGAAATTGTCGGCGAAATTGTGCGAGACGCTGAACTTGAAGTAGGTGTCGGCGAGCGATCGCGCTTTGTTGCTGCCATTGTCGATGGCGTAGAACTCGGGACTTCCCTCAATCCCCAGAGTCCAGGTCGGTGCTGCCGGCGGGGGTGCTTCGACAAGGTCGGCGGCGAAGCTGGATGATGCCATGGACAGTGAGATGCCCAGTGGCGCGATAATGGCACGAAAAAGCATGGTCTTTCCTCGATGTAGGAAGTGGCGGGAGATGTGCCGGCGATGCGGCGAGGAACCGCTAGGCGCGCCGGATTTCAGTTGTGTGACGATGTGCCATTTGTGCAGACACAAGGACATCACGAAGTTGGGATCGTCGGATTGCCCGCCTTGGTCAGCTCGATGGGTTCGACGAAACAGTCGCCATTTCGACGCCATGTCGGCGGCATTCCTGGCCAGGCATCCCGCAGGAGCTCGTCCGGCCCGGCGGGCTCACCAGCAATCTCATGCCGATCGGGCATCGGCGCAGCCCGGCCTGAACTGCTGTGTTGGAGCTGGCTGCTACCGCATATTCCCCGTGTGTCCCTGCGAGTAGCGCCCCGGCTGTGGCCACACCGTCAGCCCATGCGGCTCGACGCCGACGCGTATTTTCGTCACGCCGCCGCTGGTGGTGTCGATCATATAGACGTCGCTGTCGAAGCGGCCGGAGAGCCATAATTGCTTGCCGTCGGCGCTGACATTGCCCATGTCGGGGCTGCCGCCGCCCGGGATCGGCCATTGCGCGACCACGGCGCGGGTGGCGAAGTCGATCACCGTCACGCTGCCCGGGCCGTTGGCCTTGCCCTGTTCCATCTTGTGCGAGCCGCGGTTCGAGACATAAAGGCGCTTGCCGTCGCGGCTGACGACGAAGCCATGCGTGCCGATGCCGGTGGGGATGAAGCCGATTTCGCGAAAACTGTCGCCGTCGATCAGGAACACGCCATCATTCATCATGTCGGCGACGTAGAAAACCTTGCCGTCGGGCGAGAGGCGGATGTCCTGCGGCATGCCCATCTTGGAGAGGTCGAGGTGGCCGAGCACCTTCTGGTTCTTCAGATCGATCTTGGCCAGGCCGCCATCGCCATATTCGCAAGTGAAGATCGCGTAGGAGCTGTCGACCGAGAAATCGGCATGGTTGATGCCGGGGCAGGTCGGCGTCGGCAGGCTCGATTTCAGCGCCATGGTGTGCGGGTCGCGGAAATCGAGCCGCTTCATCGCCTCGTCGACGACGATTGCCGCGCTGCCGTCTGGCATGAAGTAGAGATTATAGGGGTCGTCGACCGGGATCTGCTGGCCGGGCTTGGCCGTCATCGGGTCGATCGGCGTCAGGCTGCCGTTCCTGCCGGTGCCGTTGTTGGCGACCCAAAGCGTCTTGAGGTCCCAGGACGGCACGACGTGCTGCGGCTTGCTGCCGACCGGGAACCGGCCGACTTCCTTCAGGGTGACGGTGTCGATCACCGAGACGCTGTTGGAGGAGCGGTTCGGCACATAGACACGCGGCAGTGCGCCGGCCGTAGCGGGGCTCAGATGGCCGGCCGCGGTCTGGCTGTAGATGCTGACCGGGGGAGGCAGCGGATCGGAGCAATCCTCCGGGCAGGTATCGGCCCAGGCCCGGGCAGGCATGAGCGCAGTCAGCAGCACGGCCGCACGGAAACTGGTGTGACACAAACGACTTCTGATCATCTGGATGGTTTCGTGTAGGCCGGCCCGAGTTCGCCGCGCGGACCCATAGCTTGTGTCCCGCCGTTGATCTAGCGCCTTTTCAAAAGGCTCCGCATGCGGTTGCGCAGGATGCGCGCCATGTTGCGGGTCTCACGGTAGAGATGCAGTTGCGAGGCCGCCTGACGTGCCAGCCGGTCGGCATCCGGCGTCAGCCCGACCACCAGCGTGCCCATCGGCTTGCGCTCGCTCCACAGCCGGCTCATCACCGGGTGGTCCGGAACCGCGCAGGAATCGGTCATGACGATGTTGGGATCGTCGAGATGCTGCTTGGTCACCTCGATCATCAGCAGCGTGCCCGGCGAATAGGCGGAAAGCGCCTCGTCATAGGCCGTCTTCCAGGTGTAGGCGACGCCGGCCTCGACGAAGACGACCAGGCAGGCGACGGTGCGGCCGTCGAGCGTCAGCAGATGGATGCGGCACATGTCCTGCTCGGCCAGCCTATGCACGGCTTCGCGGGCGAAGGCGGCGCGGTAACGGTCGATCGCCATCGCGGTGCGCTCGCGGCCTTTCCAGCCGGCCGCTTCAAGCGTCAGGAAGCTCTCGATGGCATGGCGTATCTCGTCCTGCCCGCGTGCCACGATGTGCTCGAGCTTGCCGAGGTCGGCGAGACGCCGCTTCAGGCGGCGGAACTCGCGATAGTGGTGCGCGCGCAGCGAGGCCTTGAGGTAATCCTCGCCGTCGGCATCGCTTTCCAGCACCGGCCGCTCGACCTTGCCGGTGGTCACCATGGTCAGGCCGCGGCTGTCGGCAAAGGAGGTCATGAGGCTCGCCACCGGGCCGTCGAGCCTCATGTCTGGCAGCACGAAGACCTTGGGCAGCTTGAGATGCGGCCGCGACAGCATCGAGAAGAAATCCTCGATGACGCCGACCGGATCGTCGCGGTCGACCAGCGGCGTGCCGAGCGGGCCGAACGGGCTCGACCATGTGCGCATCACGGGGACGCCGAGCGGGATCGCCGGCCGCTCGACCGAGAATGGCACCAGAAGCCGCAGCCGGTTGCGGTATTCGTCGCCGTCGCGGATGACGGCAAGCCGCACCTCGCGGTCTTCCAGCCGGGGCATCGCCGGGGCCAGGAAGCGCGGGTTGAAGAAGACGTTCGGCTCGATCGTGCGGGCGCTGAGATAGTCGAGTTCCTCGACAAGGTCGAAGCCGGCCGAGGCCGGGTAGATGGCGAGCTTGCGCTCCGGCCGGTTGCTGGCGAAGAGCTCGATATGGGCGGGGTCGACCTCGCGCGCCAGGCCGGCAAGGTTGGAGACCATGGCGCCGGCGGTGCCGCCGCTGGTCTCCTCGAGCAACGGGACGGCGGCCATCAGGCGACTTCCTTGTTTGCGGGCACGAAGATCGCCATCACGATGCCGAGCTTGCGCCAGACGGTGAAGGAGAGCGCACTGGCCTCGAAGACCATGGCGAGACTGGTGGCGATTGCCGCGCCCCAGAGGCCGAACAGCGGGATCAACAGCACGTTGAGGCCGATGTTCAGGGCAAGCGTCATGGCATAGACGGCGGCGCAGATGTTCTGGTTGCCGCTCATGGTGAGCAGGCTTTCGCAGGGGCCGACGGCGGCGCGCGCCACGACGCCCAGCACAAGCAGGAAGAGCAGCGGGTAGCCGGCGGTGAATTCGGGACCGAATAGCATCAGCATCGGCTCGCCCAGCGCCAGCACCATGAGCGCCATCAGCAACGAGGGCCAGAAGGTCCAGGACACGGTCTCGCGAGCGAAGGCGGCGAGCTTGTCCGGTTCGCCATGGGTGAACTGCGCGTAGCGCTGGGCAACGCCGGCCTTGACCGCGAAATAGACGAAATGCACCAGCGCCAGCGTCTTCACCGTGGCGAAATAGACGGCGACATCGTTGGGGTTCATATAGGCGCCGACCATCAGCACGTCGGCATTGGTGAGCAGGAAGAAGAAGCTCTCGACCAGGAAGATCGGCAGCGAAACGAGGATCCACTGGCCGAAATGCACCGCCATCGGCCCGGCCGGTATCTTTTTCTCCATGCGCGAGGTGACGGCCATCAGCTGGCCGAGTGTCGTGACATAGGTGGCGGCGATCGAGGCGAAGATCGCGGTCTTGGCGTCGGGCACGTAGTGCAGGCCAAGCATCAGCGCCATGAACGCCAGGATCAGCACCGGCCGCACCAGATAGGTGGGAGACAGCGCCAGCAGCGCCCAGGAATTGGCGCGCGCCAGCCCCTGAAGAAGATCGCCGAGCGCGATCATCGGCAGGCAGATGACGCCGAGGATGAAGGGGATGACGTAGTAGTTCTCGATCCAGTCCGAGGCGAGCCACACGCCAAGGGCGCCGAGGCCCGCGATCAGCGTCGAGGCGACGAGCACGAACAGGCGGCTGGCGAGCACGATGCCGCGCAGTTCGGCCAGCATGCCGCGCTCGCGATATTCGGGAATGAAACGGATGACCGAGGTGTGAAAGCCGAGGCAGGCGAGGTTGCCGACGATGACCATCGTCACCCAGACCAGCACCGAGATGCCGTATTCGAACGAGCCCATCCAGCGTGCCATCAGCACCTGGCTGACGAAGGCGATGAAGGCGCTGATGATACGGATGGAAAAGGCGATCAGCGACATGCGCCCGGCTTCGCCGCGTTCGTCGGCGGTGAACAGCACGGCGTCGATGCGGCCAAGCAACGGACGCATGCGCAGCGCCCAGCGCTGCGGCAGGAACCGCCCGGCAGTCGTCGCCGCGGAAAAGCGCACCCAGAACTCTCCGTTTTCCGCCTCTTTCCAGCGTTCCGGTCTATCCGAAACACCTTAAGAAAGGGTGGGTGGGGGAGCTTCCTTCTCCCCGTTCACGAGAAGAAGGTGCCGGCAGGCGGATGAGGGGCAGCGCGGGCTTTTGGAAATTTGCGCCGAAGTGCGCAAGCCGTAGAAAGCTAAAAAGCTGCGCGGGCATGATAGCAAATAAGTAGACATCTCGTACGGGAATTCGCGCTGAATTTTCCCGTGGCGGAACAAGATTTTTGGGAATATCTGGGAGGTCATTCTCGAATTAAGGGTGACGGAATGACCTTTCTCCAGATTGCCTACGCCATGACTGCGGTCTCGTATCTTGTTGCCGTTTTGGCACTAATTTCAGGTCACTAGCTGCGAAACGCGGCCAATCGCAATCGCCGGCGCTGCCCCTCATCCGGCCCTTCGGGCTACCTTCTCCCCGTGAAACGGGGAGAAGGCAAGGGCGCTGCTTACATCCCCTTCATCGCATCGCACGACACGTTCGGGTTCATGTCGGCGAAGGCGCCGGTGGGGTTCTGTTTCCAAGCCCAGACATGCAGCTCGTAGAACGGGCCGAGGCCGTAGCGGTTGGGGGCGCTGTTGAAGTTGAACAGCTGGCCTTCGAGCGAGGCCGGACCCTTCGAAGTGATATATTCGACGGCGACCAGCTTCAGCGTGCCGTCGGCCATCGGCTCGTACATGACCGCCTCCGGCTTGGCGACGTCGACGGCGTCGTCCTTGAGGTAGGTCGCATTGACGTAGTGGATGCCCATGGCGCCGCCGGTGATGCCGCTGGCGCAAGGGATCGGCGCATAGCCTTCTGCGGTCGCTGCCGCGACGTTCTCGAAGCGGCTGTTGGTCGCGCGCACCTTTTCGGCAAGCGGATTGACTGTCTCGGCGTGGGCGGCGCTTGCCGCCATGACGGCCAGGGCCGATGCGCCGATGAAATATCTGGTCAGGCTGGGGATGCTCATTGTTCTCTCTCCAATTCCGTTAAGAGCGCGCAAGGGCAGGACCGGTCTTTTTCAAGGCCGGGCCTGTGACGCTTGGCGCGCGTGTCATTCGAAGGGCGAGACCGCGAGGTCCCGCCAGGGCCGCTGTGGAACATCAGTGATGCCACCAATATTCCCAGTATTCGCGCGGCAATTCCCGCTCACGGAGACCGATGTCGCGCCTCAAATGGTGGTCCTGCGGGAGAGGCCGGCGGCGCCTGTTTCGCACAGGCGAAAACAGTGCCGACACGAGCCGCCGCATGAAGCCGCGCCGCGGTGCGAGAGTATCCGCCGCGGCGGATACTCCCTCGCTGTCCGGCATGACAACAGGTCCGCCATCGACAAGGACGATCGTCTCATCGTTTTGTCGTTCATCTGCCCGATCAGCGATAAAAGTAGGGGTCAAGGACCCGCACCTCCGTGATCTTGTCGACGGGAAGCGCGTTCTTCTGCGCGGTGCTGCGGATCGCCTCCGGCGAGGGCGCGTCATAGATGCAGAAGCTCTTCGACTTGTCCGGCGAGACGAAGGATTGCACCCAGGTTACGCCTTTCTCGGCGTTGCGGGCGATGACGCCGCCCATCGCGGTCGCGCCGGCGTCGTTCATCGGCACATGAAGCCCATCGGGAAAGGTACGTTCAATCAGGTAACGAGGCACGATAGGGGTTCCTTTCGTTGGTGAGTTGCGCTCGGTTCAAGCGCGACCCAGCAGAAATCACCTTCGCGGAAGGCGCGCATCGGCACCTTTCCCCATATTTGACGGGACGATTCCCTATCTTTGGAGCGTTCTATGTGGAAGCAGGCACTGGAATGTGTGGAAGGTCACATTTCCACAGCTTCGTACCGACTATCCAGCGGCATCCGCCGCGCCAACAATCCCATTCGCGAGAGTGACGATGCTTCTGGAAAGACAGACGCAACTGAACCAACTGGAGGCCGTGCTGGCCGGCACCGTGCGAGGCCACGGCCGCGTCGTGGCGCTGTCCGGCGAAGCCGGCGCCGGCAAGACGACGCTGGTCGAGGCGTTCACGGAGCGGATAACGGCAGGCGTGAAGCTGTTGCGCGGTGCCTGCGAAGACCTCTCGATTCCCGACCCGCTCGGCGCGCTCTACGATCTTGCGCGCGAGGCGGGATGGGAGTTGCCGCAGGCGATCGATGCCCGTCAGGGGCAAAGGCTGCCGTTCTTTTCCGACGCGCTCGACGTTTTCGAGACGAAGGGTCCAAGCGTCCTGGTCATCGAGGATCTGCACTGGGCGGATGATGCGACGCTCGATTTCGTGCGCTTCCTGGGCCGGCGTATCGCGAGCACCCACATCCTGCTTCTGATCACGGCGCGCACCGACCGCAGCGAGGGGCAGATGCGGGTGCGCCGGGCGCTCGGCGAAATCCCGGCCGGCAACGTCCATCGTATCGAGGTCCCTTTGCTCAGCGAGACGGCCGTCCTGTCGCTCGCCGAGGCCGCCGGCCGCGACGGCGGCGCCATCTACCGCGCCACGGCAGGCAATGCCTTCTTTGTGACGGAGTTGCTGGCCGGCGAGAAAGACGGCCTGCTGCCGGTCAGCGTGCGCGACGCGGTGCTCGCGCGCGCCGAGCAGCTCTCCTCCGGCGCCCGCTCGATGCTCGATGCGGTCTCGGTGTTCCCGCGCCGCGCCGACGCCTGGGCGCTCAGCGGCCTTTGCGGAATTGCCGCCGCCGGCCAGCTTGCCGAATGCGTCGCCAACGGCCTGCTCGAGGATTTCGGCGACGGCTATGCCTTCCGCCACGAGATCGCCCGCACGGCGATCGAGATGGCGCTGACGCCCAGCAAGAGACGGGAGTACAACGAGCGCGCCTTGGCAGCGTTGCGGGAAAATCCGCAAGTCGCCACCGCAAGGCTGGTGCATCATGCCGTGGAGGCGCAAAGCCTGGACGTGGTGCGCGAGCTGGCGCCGGTCGCCGCGCGCGAGGCTTCCCGGGTCGGCGCCCATCGCGATGCGGCGGGTTACTACGAGGTCGCCCTGCGCTACGCGGATATTCTGCCGATCGAGAAGCGGGCGGAGCTTTATGAAGGCCATGCCTTCGAGTGCCACCTGATCGGCCGCATCGACGCGGCGATGGAAGCGCAGGACCGGGCGCGCCAGCTGCGCCAGGCGCTGGGCGATCGGCTCAAGGAAGGCGACAGCCTCAGGTGCCTGTCGCGCTTTGCCTATCTGCTCGGCGATCGCGAGGCAGCGGACCGTTTCGGCGAGCAGGCCGTGGAGCTTCTGGAGACCGCGCCCGACAGCGCCGAGCTGGCGATGGCCTACTCGAACCTCTCGCAACTGGCGATGCTGGCCGAGCGGCTCGAGGACACGCTTTCGCTTGGCGGCAAGGCGGCCGAACTGGCGGAGCGGCTCAACCGGGCGGACATTGTCTGTCATGCGCTGAACAATGTCGGCGCCGCCGGACAATGGCTGGATTTTGCCAAAGGGCGGCGCGATCTCGCTCGCAGCCTTGGGATTGCACTGTCGGGCAACTTCCAGGAGCATGCGGCGCGCGCCTTCACGAACTGCGCCTGCGTCGAGATGAATAGCCTCAACTTCAAGGAGGCGGCGTCGTTCCTGGATCGCGGCATTGGCTATTGCGTCGAGAACGATCTCGCGACATGGCGCGATTACATGCGCGGTGTGCAGGCGCAGCTTTTGCTTCGGCGCGGCTTTTGGGACGACGCCGCGACAATGGCGCATGAGGTTGTCGACGACGACGCAACGACGCCGCTGGTGCGCTATCCGTCGCTGGTGGCTCTGGCGAGGCTGCGCATCCGCCGCGGCGACCCGTCGGCCGAGCCGATCGTCGAAGAGATGAGGCGGTTCCTGGACAAGGGCATGGAGCTGCAGCGCCTGGTGGCGTTTGCCGAGGTGCTGGCTGAGTTGGCCTGGCTTGGACAAGCCGACAGGCAGGAAGCCTTGCGCCTGATCGCGGTTGCCGAAAGCCTTGCGCCGACGCCGGCCGTGTTCGGCGAACTTGCCACCTGGCGGGAGCTGTTGTCGCCCGGATCCGAACCCGGCGACACGGACGGCATGGCGGAGCCGCACCGCCTTCAACTGACCGGCGACTGGCGCGCCGCCGCAGCGCTATGGGCCGAAATGGGGGCGCCTTTCGAACAGGCAATGGCCTTGCTGCGCGGCGACGAAGCGGCGCAGCGCGAAGCGCTTGCCATTTTTGAGGACCTTGGCGCGAGGGCGGTCGCGCAGCACGTCCGCGGCCTTATGCGGGAAAGCGGCGTCAGCCACATCGCGAGAGGACCGCGACAGGCGACGCGCGCCAACCATGCCGGCCTCACGCAGCGCCAGATGGAGGTGCTGCAGCTGATCGAACGCGGCTTTTCCAACAAGAAGATCGCCGCGCATCTGACCATCTCGCCAAAGACGGTCGATCATCACGTGTCGGCGGTGCTGGACAAGCTGGAGGCCGTCTCGCGCGGCGAGGCGACGGCGGCCGCGCGCGATTCGGGATTGATCTAAACTTGATTGTACCGCACAAACCAATGGTGATGGAGCAGCCAACTTACGTCATTCCTGCCGCGCGGCTGAAAGAGTTCGTCGCGACTATTTTCGCGACCGCCGGCTGCGCGCGGGACGAAGCGGATCGGATCGGACACTACCTTCTGTCGGCCAATCTAGCGGGCCATGACAGCCACGGCGTGATACGCACTCCGCGTTATCTCTATTGGCTGCGGCAGGGTTATGTCCGACCGGGGCAGACGCTGACGGTGGTCTCGGAGGGTCCCTCCTTCGCCACGGTGGACGGCAATTGGGGCTTCGGCCAGACAATCGGTCCGTTGGCCGTCGACACGGGCGTGGAGAAAGCCAGGGCCGCGGGCGTTTCGATGATCGGCCTGCGAAACTCCAGCCATCTCGGCCGGATCGGCGACTGGGCAGAACGGGCCGCCGATGCCGGTCTGGTTTCGTTGCATTTCGTCAATGTGGGCGGCGGTGAGCTGGTTGCGCCGTTCGGTGGGATCGATCGACGGTTTTCCACGAATCCAATCTGCATAGGCGTTCCGTCGGACGGCAAGGAACCTATGTTCCTGCTTGATTTCGCGACGTCGCTTGTTGCCGAAGGCAAGGTACTGGTCGCATCGAACGGCGGCAAGCCAGTGCCGGAGGGAGCACTGGTCGGGCTCGACGGAAAGTTCACCTCGGACCCGTCAGCACTTTACGGACCGATCGTGCCGGGCGGCGTTCGGGACTTAGCGCATGGCGAGGGCGCTCTCGTCGCTTTCGGTCTGCACAAGGGCTCCGGCCTTGCCTTCATGTGCGAAATCCTGGCGGGCATCCTGGCTGGAGGCGCGACGTCCGGTCCTATCCCTGGCGGCAAGCGCGGCCGCATAAGCAACGGCATGCTGTCGATCTACCTTGACCCGGCCCGCTTTGGAGAGCCGGATTTCCTGCAGAGAGCGCGCGCTTACGCCAACTATGTGAAGGCCTCGCGACCGACCACGCCCGGTACTCCGGTCCTGGTTCCTGGCGAGCCGGAAGCCCGGTCCCGCGAGGAGCGCCTGCGCTCCGGCGTTCCGCTGCAGAAGCAGACATGGGATGCGATCTGTGCAGCCGCGTTGTCGCTCGGGGTCCAACCTCCGACGTTGTAGGACGCGATCTTCGATAGAATTGTTTGCCGCGTCGTGTCGATATCCGACGCCATGACTGCAGGCTTTATGGATGAATTGAAGTTAAGGTCGTGCAGTTGGAAGTAGTCGGGCACGCCGGGCACGGCTTTGAACCTGTTCAGCCCCTTGCGAAAGTTGTCTGGGACTGGGATCATATCCGTTGAAAAGTCCCGGCGAAAGCCGGGACTGAAGACCTGCTCAGGCGAACGTGCCGTGGCAGTGCTTGTACTTCTTGCCGGAGCCGCAGGGGCAGAGCTCGTTGCGGCCGACCTTGCCCCAGCTCGCGGGGTTCTTCGGGTCGCGGTTTTCCGGCGCGACGACGGCGCTGGTATCCTGACGCATCAGAAGCGCGGTCTCGCCGCCCTGGAAATCATCCTCGCCGGTGGAGCCGTCGATATGGCTGCCGAACATCTCGGGGGCCTCGGGCGGCGGCGCATCCGCCGCCTGGCGCACCAGCTCGACGCGCATCAGCTGCGCGGTGACGGCCTGGCGCAGGTTGCCGAGCATGCCCTGGAACAGCTCGAAGGCCTCGCCCTTGTATTCCTGCAGCGGGTCGCGCTGGGCGTAACCGCGGAAGCCGACGACCGAACGCAGGTGGTCGAGATTGACGATGTGCTCGCGCCACAGATGGTCGAGCGTCTGCAGCACCACCGAACGTTCGACATAGTTCATCACGTCGGGGCCAAAGCGATCGGCGCGCTCCTTGGCGGCGGCGTCGGCCGCGGCCGCGATGCGCTCGCGGATGTCGTCCTCGGCGATGCCCTCTTCCTTGACCCATTCCTCGATCGGCAGGTCGAGGTTGAGAAACTGCGCCGCTTCCTCCTTGAGGCCGGCGACGTTCCACTGCTCGGCATAGGCGTTTTCGGGGATGTTCTTGGCGACGATCTCCTCGATGACGCCTTCGCGCATCTCGGCGATCGTCTCCGACAGGCCTTCGCCGTCCATCAGTTCGATACGCTGCTCGAACACCACCTTGCGCTGGTCGTTCGAGACGTCGTCATATTTCAACAGGTTCTTGCGGATGTCGAAGTTGCGCGCCTCGACCTTCTTTTGCGCCTTCTCCAGCGCCTTGTTGATCCAGGGATGGATGATCGCCTCGTCTTCCTTGAGGCCGAGCTTCTGCAGCATGCCATCCATGCGCTCGGAGCCGAAGATGCGCATCAGGTCGTCCTGCAGCGACAGGAAGAATTTTGACCGACCGGGATCGCCCTGGCGGCCGGAGCGGCCGCGCAACTGGTTGTCGATGCGGCGCGATTCGTGGCGTTCGGTGGCCAGAACATAGAGGCCGCCGGCGGCCAGCGCCTTTTCCTTCAGGCGCTCGACGTCGTCGTTAATCTCTTTTTCCCGAGCCTCGCGCTCGGGTCCGGGCGGCATGTCGCCAAGCTCTTCGGCGATGCGCATCTCGGCGTTGCCGCCGAGCTTGATGTCGGTGCCGCGGCCGGCCATGTTGGTGGCGATGGTGATGGCGCCGGGCTTGCCGGCCTGGGCGACGATAGCCGCCTCGCGCTCGTGGTGACGCGCGTTCAGCACTTCGAAGTCCTTGAAGCCATCCTTGCGCAGGCGTTCGGCCAGCTGCTCGGATTTCTCGATCGAGGTGGTGCCGACCAGCGTCGGCTGGCCTTTGGCGCTGGCCTCGCGGATTTCCTTGACGATCGCCTTGTACTTCTCTTCGACCGTACGGTAGACCTCGTCGTCCTCATCCTTGCGGATGACCGGCAGGTTGGTCGGGATCTCGGTGACCTCGAGGCCGTAGATGTTGCCGAATTCCTCGGCCTCGGTCAGCGCGGTGCCGGTCATGCCGGCAAGCTTCTTGTAGAGGCGGAAATAGTTCTGGAAGGTGACGGAGGCCAGCGTCTGGTTCTCCGGCTGGATCTGCACATGCTCCTTGGCCTCGAGCGCCTGGTGCAGGCCTTCGGAGTAGCGGCGGCCCGGCATCATGCGGCCGGTGAACTCGTCGATGATGACGATCTCGCCGTTGCGCACGATGTAGTCGCGGTCCTTCTGGAACAGAAGATGCGCCTTCAGCGCGTTGTTGACGTGATGGACGATGGCGACGTTCTCGACGTCGTAGAGCGACTCGCCTTTCAACAGGCCGGCGTCGCGCAGCATGTTTTCCAGCTTCTCGGTGCCGTCCTCGGTGAAGATCGTCGTCTTCTGCTTCTCGTCGACCTCGTAGTCGGCCGGGCCGAGCTTCAGCATGAAGGCGTCGATGGTGTTGTACATTTCCGAGCGGTCCTCGAGCGGACCGGAAATGATCAGCGGCGTGCGCGCCTCGTCGACCAGGATGGAATCGACTTCGTCGACGATGGCGTAGGCATGGCCGCGCTGCACCATCTGCGAGCGCTCATATTTCATGTTGTCGCGCAGATAGTCGAAGCCGAGCTCGTTGTTGGTGGCATAGGTGACGTCGGAGGCGTAAGCCTCGCGGCGCTCGTCGTCGGAAAGGCCGTGGACGATGATGCCGACGGTCAGGCCGAGGAATTTATAGACGCGGCCCATCCATTCGGCGTCGCGGGTGGCGAGATAGTCGTTGACGGTGACGACATGGACGCCCTGGCCGGCAAGCGCATTGAGATAGACCGGCAGAGTGGCGACCAGCGTCTTGCCCTCGCCGGTGCGCATCTCGGCGATGCCGCCATTGTGAAGCACCATGCCGCCGATCAATTGTACGTCAAAGGGACGCATGCCAAGCACGCGGCGGGCCGCCTCGCGCACCGTGGCGAAGGCTGGAACTAGCAGGTCGTCGAGCGCGGCGCCGTTGGCGAGATCCTGGCGGAATTTTTCAGTGCGTCCCGAGAGCTCGGCGTCGGAAAGCGCCCGCATCTCGTTTTCCATGGCGTTGATGGCTTCGACCCTGGGCCGGGTCGACTTGACACGGCGGTCGTTGGAAGAACCGAAAACCTTACGGGCGAGACCGCCGAGACTGACCATCCAATGGTCCTTTCGATAGCAATTTAGCCGTTTGCGACAGGCGCCTGGCGGGCCCATCAAATCCGCGTGAATGCGGACAAACGCAAAAAGCGCCCGGAAAACGGTTCTGGACGCCAAGTCGATGGACAGATAAGAGGGGGCTCAATCGATGTCAACGCCGCGTTAGCCCTATGGGCAGCGCCAAATTCCGCCACAATCCGACTGATTTGGAACCCTTCCGCTCACGCGGTCCTTATTGGCAATCCCCATTGGAGTTATCTTGATGTCCCTGTCGTTCCGCCGCGCCTCGCTCGCCAGCCTCGGTCTGGTCTTCGGGCTCTCGGCTCTTAGCCTGTCGCCGCTGATGGCGCAGGAGACCAAGCCCGCCCAAGACGCCACATCGCCGGCGGCGGCTCCGGTCGATCCCAATGCCGTGGTCGCCACCGTCAATGGCGAGAAGCTGACCGAGGCCGATCTTCAGCTCGCCGAAGGCGAACTGTCGCAACAGTTCGCGCAGATGCCGCCCGAACAGCGCCGCGCGGCTGCCCTTTCGGCCGCGATCGAAATCCGCGTCATGGCCAAGAAGGCGGTAGACAGCGGCCTCGACAAGGACGCCGACTTCCAGCGCCGCATGGCGTTCCTGCAGGCGCGCGCCCTGCATGGCGAGGTGGTCGAGAAGGAAGTGGTCGACAAGGTGACGGACGCCGAAGTGCGCGCCCGCTACGACCAGGAGATCGCCAACACGCCGCCGGTCAACGAAATCCACGCCCGTCACATCCTCGTGAAGACGAAGGAAGAGGCCGAGGCGATCATCAAGCAGCTCGACGGCGGCGCCGACTTCCAGAAGCTCGCCAACGATCACACCAGCGATCCGAGCGGCAAGACCAGTGGCGGCGACCTCGGCTGGTTCGGCCCGGGGCAGATGGTGCCGGAGTTCGACAAGGCGGCCTTCGCGCTCGACGTCGGCAAATATTCGAAGGAGCCGGTGCAGTCGCAGTTCGGCTGGCACGTCATCAAGGTCGAGGACAAGCGCGCCAAGCAGCCGCCGGCCTTCGACGACGTCAAGGATCAGGCCAAGCAGGCGGTGATCCGCGACAAGTATTTCGCCATGGTCAAGGAACTGCGCGCGGCCGCCAAGGTCGAGATCCCGGACGAGAAGCTCAAGAAGGACATCGACACGCTGGAAGCCGGCAAGTAATCCGCTTGCGGCTGGATAATTCTAAAAGGGCGCCTTCGGGCGCCCTTTCGCTTTCGGGGGTCAAGCGTTCATTATACCCCGCGTGATGTAGCGGACGGCGGCGCGGATCAGCGCGTCGTCCTCGTCGAGCCGTCCGGCCAGAAGATGCCGCCAGGCGAAGGAAGCGATCAGGTCGGCGACGATCCCGGCATCGACATCGGCCGCCACCTCGCCCCGCGCCTTGGCGCGCTCGATCATCCGGCCGGTATGGCTGCGGCGCCCCTTTGAATATTCTGCAAGGGCGGCCGCGGCAGTCTCGTCCGATTGCGCCTCCGCGATCAGCGAGCGGAAGATGTTGCCCGACGGGGTGTCGCGCCAATGCGCGAACAGGTTCTGGAGGAAGCCGGCCAGATCGTCCTCGATGTTCCCGGTGTCGGGCGTCTCGACGCGCTTCTGCCGCTGGTAGACCTCGATCAGCAGCGCCGCCTTGCTCGGCCACCAGCGATAGATGGTCGGCTTTCCCGCCCGCGCCCGCCGGGCGACGGCCTCGATCGAGAAGCCGGCATAGCCCGCCTCGCGCAACACCGCCTCGGCGGCCTTGACGATGGCATCGGCGCTCTCGGGATTGCGTTTCGCGCCGATCGACTTGCGCCCGCGAGCGGCGGCTTCGTCCATCGAGGTCTTCCTTAGCCGGTGAATCTGGCGCCGATCATATTGGCTTCGGCGACGAAACGAAACGACGCGTTTCCAACTGCCAAGCCGCTGGCCAGGCCGGGAAGGCACGGCCAGAACGCCCCTTGCGCCGACGCGCGCTATCGGGCAAACCGGCCTTCCTTTCGCGTTCTTGCCGCTCCGGGGTTCCGATGTCCGCTACGATTTCGCCGCTCGCACCGAAGAAATATCCGAAGATGCCGGCCATCGAGGGTGTGCGCATCGCGACCGCCGAAGCCGGCATCAAATACAAGAACAGAACCGACCTCTTGGCCATGGTCTTCGATCCGGGCACGGCTGTCGCCGGCGTGTTCACCAAGTCGAAATGCCCGTCGGCGCCGGTCGACTTCTGCCGTCAGAACCTGCCTGCCGGCAAGGCGCGCGTCCTGGTGGTCAATTCCGGCAACGCCAACGCCTTCACCGGCAAGAAGGGCAAGGCTTCGACCGCGCTGACCGGCGAGGCGGCGGCGAAGGCCGCCGGATGCTCGCAGAGCGAGGTTTTCCTGGCCTCGACCGGCGTCATCGGCGAGCCGCTCGACACCACCATATTCAGCCATCTGCTCGCCGGCCTGGCCAAGGACGGCAAGCCGGATCTATGGACCGAGGCGGCCAAGGCGATCATGACCACGGATACCTATCCCAAGGTGGCGACGGCGACGGTCAAGCTCGGCGACGCCGACGTCACCATCAACGGCATCGCCAAAGGCGCCGGCATGATCGCGCCCGACATGGCGACGATGCTTTCCTTCATCGCCACCGATGCGCCGATCGCCGCCCCCGCACTGCAGGACCTGCTTTCGCGCGGCACGGTCAAGACCTTCAATGCGGTGACCGTCGACAGCGACACCTCGACCAGCGACACGCTGCTCATCTTCGCCACCGGCAAGGCCGCCGCCCGCGGCGCGCCGGCGATCAGCGATCCCAAGGATGCGCGGCTTGGCGCCTTCCGCCGGGCGCTCGGCAAGGTGCTGAAGTCGCTGGCGCTGCAGGTGGTGCGCGACGGCGAGGGCGCGCGCAAGCAAGTCGAGGTCACGGTCACCGGCGCGAAATCCGCCCGCTCGGCCAAGCGCATCGCGCTTTCGATCGCCAATTCGCCGCTGGTCAAGACGGCCGTCGCCGGCGAGGACGCCAATTGGGGCCGCGTCGTCATGGCGGTCGGCAAGGCCGGCGAACCGGCCGACCGCGACCGGCTGTCGATCTGGTTCGGCGACAATCGGCTCGCGCATGAGGGCGAACGCGATCCGAGCTATTCGGAGGAAGCGACCTCGGCCTATATGAAGCGCGACGACATCCGCATTCGCGCCGATCTCGGCATCGGCCGCGGCAAGGCGACGGTGTGGACCTGCGACCTCACCAAGGAATATGTCGCCATCAATGGCGATTACCGGAGCTGATGGCGCCGGTGTCCGGGCATCCGGCAAGCGTGCTGGCGGTCGTGCGCCGCTACGAGGCGGCGGGCTTTCGCGCCTGGCCGGCGGCGGCCGTCCATTATGACGGGACCTGGGTGGTACGGCTCACGGCAGGACACCCCGCCAAGCGCCTGAACTCGGTCAATCCGCTCGATCCGGGCGACACGCACGCCATCGAAGAGCGCATCGGCCGCGCCGCGCGGCGCTTCGACGCCTATGGCCGGCCGCTGACCTTTCGCATGTCGCCGCTGTCGGGACTGGTTCTGTCCACGCATCTCGACAAGGCCGGCTGGAACAGGTTCGACGAATCCCTGGTCATGCGGCTGCCGCTGAAGGAGGTCGGGCTCGGCGCGGCCATGGACCAGATTCCGCTCAAGGACATCAGCCGCTTCATCGGCGCGTCGCTGAGGACGAGCGGCTCGGACGCCTCGCTGCGGCCCGGCCTGTCCGAGGTCATCGGCGCGATCCAGCCGGAAGCGGGGCTGTTCGCGCTCGAGGAGGGCAACGAGCCGCTGGCGACGCTGATCTGCGTGCATGACGGCGATCTCGCGGGTCTGTTCGAGGTCGCCACCGAAGAATCGGCGCGCAAGAAGGGCCATGGCCGCAATCTCATCCTGTCGGCGCTGAAATGGGCCCGGCTGCGCGGCGCGCGCGAAGCCTGGCTGCAGGTCGAGGCCAGCAACGGGCCGGCGCTCTCGCTCTACCGGTCGCTCGGCTTCGAGGAAGTCTATCGCTACCATTATCGACGGCCGCCGGGCGCATGAGCGAGAGCAAGCCAACCGGAAAGCGTCTGCTGCTGGTCGCCGCCTGCGCGCTGGTCGACACCGACCGGCGCGTGCTCCTGGCGCAGCGTCCGGAAGGAAAGCAGCTTGCCGGCCTGTGGGAGTTTCCAGGCGGCAAGGTCGAGCCCGGCGAGACGCCAGAGGAATGCCTGGTGCGCGAATTGCATGAGGAACTCGGCATCGAGACGGAGATTCCGTGCCTGGCGCCGCTCACCTTCGCCAGCCACTCCTATGACGATTTCCATCTCCTGATGCCGCTTTATGTCTGCCGCCGCTTCCGCGGGATCGCGCAGCCCAAAGAAGGGCAGGGACTCAAATGGGTCAGGCCCCGTCAGATGCGCGACTATCCGATGCCGCCGGCCGACGCGCCGCTGATCCAGTTCCTCATCGACCTTCTGTAGTTTCGCGGTTCGCCCTTGCGACAGCTCACCGTTTCCCGGAGACGGTGAATGTTTCCGCACGTTTCCCTGGAGCTGCTTTAGCCAGCGTTAATGGAAGATTTATCTCGATGTGAAAAATTGCACGAGGCCGTTTCGCGCGGCGATATCGTCGATGACTGGGAAACACGGCATGAGCCTCGAAAGAGACTGGGACTCGATCCGGCCCGACCGCGGCTTCCGCGCGGTGGACGCCGGCATGGGTATCCTGCGGATCACGCTTCTCTTCGGCTCGGCCGCGGTGGCGCTGGCGCTGATCGCAACGCCTTTCCTGGACAGCCAGACCCGGCCGCAGAGCGCTCGCGACGGCTTCCCCGGCGGGCTCGACATGACGGCGACCGGATCGATCGGTCATCGTCCCAATACATATACGCTGCGCCGCAGCGTGCTGCAGCCTTTGCCCAGTTCAATCTGTGTCATCCGCAATGACGGCAGCCGCAGCGGCGAGTGCTGACTTGGTTAATGATTTCGCGGCACGGCGGCGTTTCACTCGCTGTTAAGCTTTTGCCGTTAACCTTTCTTAACGGGTAAGACATTAGAGTTTCTGCATGAGGGGTCGATGATCATGAAAAACCTGCTGCAGCAATTCATTGAAGATGAAACGGGCGCCACGGCCGTCGAATATGGCCTGATCGTCGTGGTGTTGTCGCTCGCCATCATCGCCGGGGTCAAACAGGCGGCCGATGGGCTCGTATGGCTGTTCACCGACAACAACAGCAAGCTAGCCAACGCCTTCGCTCACTGACGACGGGCGCGCTCAAGTCTTAGGCGGGTTCTCCAGGACAGCCTTTAGCGAGACCTTGGCCGATCCAGGTCTGAGCGGTTCTTGTTGCGAGGCGTCTGGCGCCCAGCCGGACATCCAAACAATCGAAAAACTTGCGCGGATACGGCCGTCCGGATCCGCGAATCGCTCGCCATAGATTTCGGCCGCGCGGGCAAACAGCCGCCTGCCGGCCGACCGGCGGCTGCGATCGATGAGCACGTTGGTTTCGCCCATGGCGCGGAGATCGGCCGCGAGATCGAACAGCGTATCGTAGCGCACCGCGACCGTTTCGACATCGGCGACCGGCAATGCCAGGCCGGCGCGCTGCAGCAGCGCGCCCGCGTCGCGCACGTCGGTGAAAGGAAGGATGCGCGGGCTCGCGCCGCCGTAAAGCTCCGTCTCGGCCGCAAGCATGCTCTCGCGTAATTCCGCCAATGTGCCCGCGCCGGCGAGAGCGCCGAGGAACAGCCCGTCCGGTCTCAGCGCCCGGCGGATTTGCGCGAGCACGCCGGGAATGTCGTTCACGGCGTGCAGCGAGAGCAGGGAGACGGCGAGGTCGAGGCTGCCTTCCTCGAACGGCACGGTCTCCGGCGGCGCCACCAGGCCGGGGCCGCCGGCCAGAAGCGCTTCGTCCATCTCGACGCGTACGATCTCGCCGACCTTGCCGCTGCCGGCGAGCACGTCCGCCGCCGCCGACGTCTGACAAAACAGCGCGGCCGCCTTGCCGAAGCGGCGTTCGACGGCACCCAGCCGGTCGGCAAGGTCTTCCGCGGCGCGCCGCATCAGGAAATCGGCGCCTTCGACGGGGCGGGCGAGAGCCCTGCGCTTGCGCGCGAGCCAGAGCTCGGTGTCGATCAAGGGCTGCAACGAAAAGCTTCCTGTTGTCCGCGCGTGCCGGGGTGGTGTTAAGGTGCGCCGGGTTCCAATCACGTGGCCGATCCGGTGCACAAGATCAAGACCATAGCGGTCCAGGATATGGCCCGGCAGGCACTGGCCTGGCCGGCGCGCCTGTTGTTTCCGCCGGTTTGCGCCGGCTGCCGTCGCCATGTGTCGCAGCCTGGCGTGCTGTGCGGCGCCTGCTGGCCGAAGCTGAGGCTGCTGGAGAAGCCCTGGTGCCCAGTGATGGGCACGCCCTTCACCCACGACATGGGCGAGGGGTTTCTGTCCGCCGAGGCGATCGCCGATCCTCCGCCCTTCGAGAGGGCGCGGGCGGCCGTCGTCTATTCAGGCGTCGCGCGGCAGATGGTGCAGGGGCTGAAATATCAGGATCGAACCGACCTCGCGCCGTGGATGGCGAACTGGATGATGCGCGCCGGCGCGGAGCTGGCCGCGGAGGCCGACCTGGTCGTGCCGGTGCCGTTGCACTGGCGGCGCTTCTTCCGGCGCCAATTCAACCAGTCGGCAGAGCTCGGACGGGCCGTTGCAAAGCTCGGCGGGCTGCCCTTCTCGCCATCCGCGATCAGGCGCGTGAAGCTGACGCGCCAGCAGGTCGGACTCGAACGGCACGAGCGCGAGGAGAATGTGCGCGCCGCCTTTCGCGTCCCGCCGGAAGCCGAAATCGAGATAGCCGGGCGCCGGGTGCTCGTGGTCGACGATGTTTACACCACCGGCGCAACGGTGCGGGCGGTCGCCAAGGCGCTGAAGAGGGGCGGCGCCGGAGCCGTCGACATCCTCACTTTCGCCCGCGTCCTGCCTGGGGACTTTCGGCCCGATGAGTCCGCGACTATATAGGTTTTAATTTGTTGTTTGCCGCATGTCGCTTTCGTACCTCACTGGACGGCATGCATGAGGACTGCCGGCCAATGGCTGATGTGACGATCTACACCCGCATGATGTGCGGCTACTGCAACGCCGCCAAGCGGTTGCTCGACCGCAAGGGGGTAGCCTATACCGAGCACGACGCCTCGTTCTCGCCGGAGCTGCGCCAGGAAATGATTTCCAAAGCGCATGGGCGAGCCACCTTTCCGCAGATTTTCATCGGCGACACGCATGTCGGCGGCTGCGACGACCTCCACGATCTGGAGTCGCGGGGCCGGCTGGACGCGATGCTCGCCAACGGGAGATGACCATGGGTAGTTTCAAGGCCGCCGCCGTGCAGATGCGTTCGGGCACGAGCCCGGAACGCAACGCCGCCGACATGGAGATCCTGGTCCGCCAGGCCGCCGGCCAGGGCGCCACCTACGTCCAGACGCCGGAAATGACCGGGGCGCTGGTGCGCGACAAGGAAGCCGGCGCGGCCGCTTTTACCGCGGAGGACAAGGACATCGTCGTCGCGACCGCGCGCAGGTTGGCGAAGGAACTCGGCATTCACCTGCATATCGGCTCGACGGCCATTCGCCGCGCCGACGGGAAGCTCGCCAACCGCGCTTTCCTGTTTTCGCCAGACGGCGCCGTGATCGCCGGTTACGACAAGATCCATATGTTCGACGTCGATCTCGACAATGGCGAGAGCTGGCGCGAATCCGCGTCCTACGAGCCAGGGACGGAAGCGGCCGTGACCGACATCGAAGGGACGAAGCTTGGCTTTGCCGTCTGCTACGACCTGCGCTTTCCGCAGCTGTTCCGCGCCGAGGCGATGGCCGGGGCCGAAGTGCTGACGGTGCCGGCCGCCTTCACGCGCCAGACCGGCGAAGCGCACTGGCATGTGCTGCTGCGCGCCCGCGCCATCGAGAACGGCGCCTATGTCATCGCTGCCGCGCAGGGCGGCCTGCATGAGGACGGGCGCGAGACCTATGGCCATTCGCTGATCGTCGATCCGTGGGGGCGCATCATCGCCGAGGCCGCGCATAACGAGCCCGGGGTGATCGTCGCCGAGATCGATCCGGCGCAGTCGCTGGCCGCGCGCCGCAAGATCCCCAATCTGAAGAACGCGCGGGACTTCGCCGTCAAAGCCGGAACAAGGGAAGCGCCGCGTCTCAGGGGTGCCGCCTCTTGATCCGTTTCTCCCTGATCTGCGAACACGAGCACGAGTTCGAAGCGTGGTTCCGCAGCAATGACGATTTCGACACCCAGAAGAAGCGCGGCTTCGTCGATTGCCCGAGCTGCGGCTCGCACAAGGTCGAGAAGGCGTTGATGGCGCCCGCCGTCTCCACATCCCGCAAACAGGAGAAGGTGGCCTTGGCCATGGGCGAGGCGCAGAAGCAGGCGCTAGCGCAGCTCAAGGCGCTGGCCGAGAAGGTGCGCGAGAATGCCGACTATGTCGGCGACAAGTTCGCCGAGGAAGCGCGCAAGATCCATTTCGGCGAGGCCGATCCGCGCGGCATCTACGGCGAAGCCACCCCCGAAGAGGCGCAGAGCCTCGCCGAGGACGGCGTCGAGTTCATGCCGATCCCGAGCTTTCCGGACGACCGGAACTAGAACGGCGAACTCAGACTTCCGATCAATTTTTCCAGAAGTTTCGCCAGCGTTTCCCCGTCCTCGCGCGTCAGGCCGGCAAGGATTTCATGCTCGTTGGCGACGTGGGCGGTGAGCGCCTCGTCGGTGAGCTCGCGGCCTTTCACGGTGAGCTCGACGACGACACCGCGCCGGTCGCTGGGGTGCGGCGCGCGCCGGGTCAGGCCGGCCTTCTCCAGCCGGTCGAGGCGTGCGGTCATGGCGCCTGACGTCACCATCGTCGCCTCGTAGAGCTCGGTCGGCGTCAACGCATAGGGCGCGCCGGAACGGCGCAGCGTCGCCAACACGTCGAATTCGCCGGACTGCAGCCCGAAGCGGGCGAATACCGGCGCGAGCCGGTCGCGCGCAATGAGCGCCGAGGCCTCGTTCAACCGCCCGATGACGCCCATCGGCGACACGTCGAGATCCGGTCGTTCCCGTCGCCACTGTTCCATGGCCCTGCCCGCTCGATCCATATTGCTCACCGTAAAGTATCTTGACATAAAGAATCTTTGCATTATCTTACTGCAACAAGAACTGGCCGCCAAGCGGTCTCGCAGCGACAGGACGAACCAATGAGATTTCTCTGGGATTCAGCGATCTGGCTTCTGGTCGTGACGGGCGGCCTGCTTGGCATGACGCTGCCGTTCGGCAAGCTCGCCACCGCCGCCGGGGTACCGGCCACGGTCTGGGCCTTCGTCATTTCGCTGGGCGCAGGCGGCGTGCTGTTTCTGGCGCTTCTGCTGCGCGGCGAGCGGATCCGGCTGACGCCGCACAAGCTGCGCTATTTCTTCGTCACCGCGGCGATTTCCTATGCCGTCCCCAATCTTTTGATGTTCTCGGCCATCCCGCATCTCGGCGCCGGCTACACCGGCATCATGTTCACCCTGTCGCCGGTGATCACGCTGGTGTTCTCGATCGTGCTCGGTGTCAGGCGCCCCAACCTGCTCGGCGTCATCGGCATCGCCGTCGGTTTCGTCGGCGCGGCGATGGTGGCTCTCACACGCGGCGAGGCCGGCCAGCCGGCCGATTATTTCTGGGTGGCGATCGGACTGCTCATCCCGGTCAGCCTCGCCGCCGGCAACATCTACCGCACCGTCGACTGGCCGCAAGACACCGGCCCGATCGAGCTTGCCGTCGGCAGCCACCTGGCCTCGGCCACGCTGCTTCTCATTGGCATCCTCGGCCTTCTGGGCACGCATGCCTTCGCCCCGCTCGGCGCCGTGCCCCTCGTCGTCGTCGGTCAGGTTGTGTCGGCCTCGGCGATGTTTGCCTTCTTCTTCCGCCTGCAGGCGGTCGGCGGGCCGGTCTATCTCAGCCAGATCGGCTATGTGGCGGCGGCCGTTGGATTGTTCGCCGGCACGCTCTTCCTCGGTGAGCATTACCAGCTTCTGACCTGGCTGGGCGCCGCCATCATCACCGCCGGGGTTTTCATCACGACCAAGGCGCAAAGCCAAGCCGGCGCGCCGGCGCCGGTTCGGGTCGAGCCGGCGTCGTCCCGGAGCTAATCCTCATTGCCGGAGGATTCCGGCCGCGGGTGGCGGCGGCGATGGGTGGCGGCGGCGCGCGCCGCCTGCTCATAGATGCCCGTCATCAACTCCAGCGTGCGCGCGACGTCCTCGAGCTTCTCGGCCATCTCGGGAATGCGCTTCACCGCTTCGATGAGCAGCACCGAACGGATATCGGCATAGCGTTCCGTCACCCGATGCCCCAGCGGCGTCACCTCGTAGGTCACGCCGGCCCTGCCGCTGCCGGTGCGCGTGATCAGCCTGCCCTTCAACAGCTTGCGCAGGCTGTACTGGATGTTGGGAATGTCGTCGCGATTGGTCATCTGGGCGAGGTCGCGGACGCTTTTGGGCCGGTCGTTCATCCTGATGATGTGGAGCAGCGCGTTTTCCGGCCCGCTCGCCGAAAACTCGATCACGGTGGCGAGGCACTCCGCCTGCCAGTGGCCGAATGCCTCGTAGGAGCGCATCAGCGCATATTCGACCTCGGTGACGTCGATCTCGAGCGGCGTGCGCGCCAGATGCCAGCCGCGGTCGAGCAGTTCTTCCTGTGTTTCCAGCGATTTGCGACGCTCGTTCATCAGCCTCTCCCTTGCCGCGAGGATGCGCCGATCCACGCGATTGCGTCCACATGAATTAATGATAGACTTTCTATCATAAATTATAATCAAAAATGTGAGGAGAACGTCGTCATGAGCATGCTCGACAAGTCCGCGCCTGGCACACAGCCTTTCTTTCTCGGCACCTTCGCGTCCAACTGTTCCGGCGGCATGACCGTCACCAAGGTCGCCGAGCGCTGGGACAATTCCTGGGACAACAATCTCAAGCTCGCCCGCCTTCTCGATGAAGCCGGCATCGACTTCATGCTGCCGATCGCGCGCTGGATCGGTTACGGCGGCGAAACCAATTTTCATGGCAACGTGCTTGAGACGATCACCTGGGCAGCGGGGCTGCTGGCGCTCACCCGCAACATCACCGTCTTTGCCACGACCCATACGGCGGCGAACCATCCTGTCGTTGTCGCCAAGCAACTGGCCACCATCGACCAGATCAGCCGCGGCCGCATCGGCCTCAACATCGTCGCCGGCTGGAACAAGCCGGAATACGAGGCACTTGGGCTGACGCTGCCCGACGACCACACCACCCGCTACGGCTACGCTCAGGAATGGTTCGACATCGTGCGCGCCCTGTGGAGCCGCACGGAGGCCTTCGACTGGGACGGAACCTGGTTCAAGCTCAGGAACGTGCTCGGCGATCCGCGTCCCTCATCGCCGTTGCCGATCCTCAACGCGGCCGGCTCGGAAGAGGGGCGGAAATTTGCCGTCCGCAACGCCGATTTCCTGTTCACGCCGGCGATCGACCTCTCGCGCTCGAAGGACGAGCTCGCGGCGCTGAAGGAGCAGGGCAAAGCGGCGGGCAGGGACGTCGATGTGCTGACCTTCGCCCATGTCGTGTGCCGGCCGACGGAAAAGCAAGCCAACGACTATCTCGAGCATTTCGGCCGCGCCAATGCCGATTGGGCGGCGGTGGACAATCTGGTGCGGCTGCAATTCGCCCACGCGCAATCCTTCCCGCACGATCTTCTGGCGCTCATCCGCGACCGCATGGCGGCGGGCCATGGCGGTTTTCCGCTGACCGGCACGCCCGAGCAGGTGGCCGACGGCATCACCCAACTGCACCATGCCGGCTTCCGCGGCTCGACCTTGTCCTTCGTCGATTATGTCGAGGAATTCCCCTATTTCCGCGACACGGTCCTGCCTATTCTCGAAGAAAGAGGCATTCGCGTCGCACCGGCCGCGATGCAGTCGGCGGCCTAGACAAGGAGATGGCAATGTCCACGGCAGAAGGTCAGTCCACGCCAGAAGGTCCGGTCAGCGTCGCTGATTTCCGCGCCGCCATGCGACTCATCGTCGGCAATGTCAGCGTCATCACCGCCGGCGTCGGCGACGACCGTACCGGCCTCGTGGTCATTTCCGTGGTGTCGCTGTCGGCCGAGCCGCCGAAGGTGATCGCCTGCGTCAACCGCTCCTCATCGACCTGGCCGATCATCGAGCGCTACCGGCATTTCGGCGTCAACTCGCTCGGGCCCCAGCACCAGCAGGTTGCCGAGCGCTTCTCCGGCTTCGGCGGCATCAAGGGCAAGGATCGTTACGAGGGCGCCGAATGGACGACGCTGAGGACGGGCGCGTCGCTGCTCTGCGACGCGGTGGCCGCTTTCGACTGCAGCCTCGACGAGATGATCGATCGCGGCACGCATTCGATCGTCATCGGTTCGGTCGAGGCGGTGAGGACGCAGGATGCCGGACAGGCCCTGGTCTATTGGCGCGGTGGCTATCGGCCGTTGGAAGCCTGAGGACCCATTGATCAGACCGAGGCTTTCTCGGCCAGCACCATGTAGTTGACGTCCATGTCCTTCGAGCGCTGCCAGCGGTCGGCCAGCGGGTGATAGATGACGCCGGTGCGGTCGATCACCGTGAGACCGGCCGCGCCCAGCGCCTTTGCCAACTCCTCCGGCCGCACCAGCTTGCCGAACTGATGCGTGCCGCGCGGCAGCCAGCGCAACACATATTCGGCGCCGATGATGGCAAGGCCAAGCGCTTTCAGCGTGCGGTTGATGGTGGCGACGAACATGATGCCGCCGGGGCGGACCATCTGGCCGCATTTGGCGACGAACAGGTCGACATCGGCGACATGCTCGACCACCTCCATGTTCAGGATGACGTCGAAGGCCTCGCCGGCATCGGCGAGCGCCTCGGCCGTGGTCGCGCGATAGTCGACGCTGACGCCGGCCTCCGCCGCATGCAGCTTCGCCACTTCGATGTTGGTCGCGGAAGCATCGGCGCCGACCACTTCGGCGCCAAGCCGGGCCATCGGCTCGCACAGCAAACCGCCACCGCAGCCGATATCGAGGAAGCGCAGGCCATCGAAAGGCCGCGCCGCGCGCGGATCGCGGCCGAAACGCGCCGCTACCTGGTCGCGGATATAGGCAAGCCGCACCGGGTTGAACTTGTGCAGCGGACGGAACTTGCCGTTCGGGTTCCACCATTCGGCGGCAAGGGCGGAGAAGCGCTCGACTTCTCCGGCATCGATGGTCGATCGGCGGGGCTCTGGCATAGGCGGGTCTCCAGCGCATGACCCCGAAAATCGATATCGATTTTCGGAAAGGATCATGCACAAGTCAAAGTGCTACAGTGTCCTGCGTCCCAAAGGACGCGCGGCGCTGACGTTAGGAAGTCGGGCGCGGGGGAGGGAATGTCAAGGCAGGTTTTTTCAGCTGCCGCCAAGCTCTCGTGCTGTCAGCACGTGGCAGCTTGGTCGGACCGATGGTGAAACGGGATTGTGACTTCGCGCGAATGGGACGGCATAGACTGTTCGAAAAGGAGCGCGATCATGCCGTCCTCTATCCTCTGGCGCCGTCTCGATCTTGAAGGCCACGATGCCTGCCTGCTTTGTGCGACCCAGAGCGGTTGGCGGCTCAAGGGGCATGCCCTTTTCCTCCATGACGGCCAGCCCTGCAGCCTTGCCTATGCGGCGGATTGCGATGCCGGCTGGCGCACGCGTTCCGCAAGCGTCGACGGCTTTCTCGGCACGCAAACCTTGCGCTACGAGGTCGAACGGCTGGCCGACGGCCGATGGACGCTGAATGGCGCGGAGCAGGCGGAGGTTGCCGGGCTTGTCGATGTCGACCTCGGCTTCACGCCGGCAACGAACCTGCTGGCGATCCGCCGCTTCGACCTTGCCGTCGGCGCTGCGGCGCCTGCCCCGGCGGTCTATCTGGCCTTTCCGGAGCTAAGGCTTGAACGTCTGGACCAGACCTACCGTCGCCTCGACGACAGCCGCTACGCCTATGCCGCGCCGAAATTCGGCTACGACCAGGTGCTGGACGTCTCGCCGTCCGGCTTCATTGTCGACTATCCAGGCCTTTGGAAGGCCATCGCGCTGCGTTGCGCATCCTCGGCCGGCTAAAGCGCGTCGCGCTGAAGCGGATTCAGGCGACGCGCTTTAAGGCTTTGTTTTCATGCATGTCGTTATCGCAAAACCGCTGCACACTTTTGCGCGACATGCATTAGATTTTCGACAGCGCGACCGCCGCGTGCCTCATGTCGACGCTGGCCGGGTCGATCGCCTGAACCGCCTCGCTGCCGCCGATCTCGGCCATGATGCGGTCCGCCGCCGCCCGGGCCTGTTCCAGGCTCTGCCAGCGCACGACGTCCACCCAGCTTCCATCCTCGCACCTGCCGAGCTGCCGGCTTAGGAAGCCCGGCTGCCGGGCAAGCCAATCCGTCATGATCCCATTGTTGGAGACAAAGCCGGCTTCGGTGCCGGGCTTCAGGCGGAAGGTGACGATTTCCAGGGTCTCGGACATGAGAATCTCCAACGGGCCGTTTCGGCAGTCTTGTGGCATGACCGGCGACAGGAATCCGTCAGGATGAGTGGTGCCGGGCCGGCTATAAGTGCGCTCGCTTGCGAAGCCTTGCTGTTTTGGCTAAGGAGGCCGCGCATTTCCGCGCTTGGTCACCCTGGCGTTTCCTCCCGTTCCGGCCTTGAGCCGGCTTGAGTCAAAGGCATTTCGCTTCCATGGCGCGTATCGTGATGAAATTCGGCGGAACCTCGGTCGCCGACATCGCCCGCATCCGCAATGTGGCGCGCCATGTCAAACGCGAGGTCGATGCCGGTCACGACGTCGCCGTGGTGGTCTCGGCCATGGCCGGCAAGACCAACGAGCTGGTCGGCTGGACCCGCGAAGCCTCGCCCATGCACGACGCGCGCGAATATGACGCCGTTGTCGCTTCGGGCGAGCAGGTCACGGCCGGCCTGTTGGCGATCACGCTGCAGAACATGGGCATTCATGCACGGTCCTGGCAGGGCTGGCAGATCCCGATCAAGACCGACAATGCCCATGGCGCGGCGCGCATCCTCGACATCGACGGCGCCTTCCTGATCAAGCGCTTCGGCGAGGGCCAGGTGGCGGTCATCGCCGGGTTCCAGGGCATCGGGCCGGACAACCGTATCGCGACGCTCGGCCGCGGCGGCTCCGACACCAGCGCCGTGGCGATCGCCGCGGCGGTCAAGGCCGACCGATGCGACATCTATACCGACGTCGACGGCGTCTACACGACCGACCCTCGCATCGAGCCGAAAGCCCGGCGTCTCGCCAAGATTTCGTTCGAGGAAATGCTCGAAATGGCTTCGCTCGGCGCCAAGGTGCTGCAGGTGCGCTCGGTCGAGCTTGCCATGGTACACAGGGTGCGTACCTTCGTGCGGTCGTCCTTCGACGATCCCGATGCGCCCGGAATGGGGGATTTGCTCAATCCGCCCGGAACGCTCATTTGCGACGAGGAAGAGATCGTGGAACAGCAGGTCGTCACCGGAATTGCCTACGCCAAGGACGAAGCGCAGATTTCGTTGCGCCGCGTCGGCGACCGTCCAGGCGTCGCCGCCGGCATCTTCGGCCCGCTGGCCGAGGCCAACATCAATGTCGACATGATCGTCCAGAACATTTCCGAGGACGGCAAATTCACCGACATGACCTTCACCGTGCCGTCCGGCGACGTCGACAAGGCGCTTGCGGTGCTGGAGAAGCTGAAGCCGGAAGTCGGCTACGACGTCGTCCAGTCGGAAGCCGGCATGTCGAAGGTCTCGGTCATCGGCATCGGTATGAGGAGCCACGCCGGCGTCGCCGCCACCGCCTTCAAGGCGCTGGCCGACAAGGCGATCAACATCCGCGCCATCACCACGTCCGAGATCAAAATTTCGATACTGATCGACGGTCCCTATACGGAACTGGCGGTTCGCACTTTGCATTCCGTCTACGGTCTGGATAAGCAATAGCAAGAACTGAGTCAGTTGTTGCGTGAACGCCGGCCGCGGGAGAAACTGCGGCGGGCGAGATGGCCATTGGAGAACAAGCCGCGATGCGTGATACGGCCAGTGGCCCGCGCGTTCTGCTCAAACGGCTTCGCGAGCTCATGCAAGAGCCGCTGGAGCCGCAGGAGCGGCTCGACCGCATCGTGCGCGACATCGCTTCCAACATGGTCGCCGAAGTCTGCTCGCTCTATGTGCTGCGCGCCGACTCGGTGCTCGAACTCTACGCCACCGAAGGTCTGAACCCGAACGCCGTCCACCTGGCGCAGCTCAGGCTCGGACAGGGCCTGGTCGGCACGATCGCCGCCAGCGCGCGGCCGCTCAATCTCTCCAACGCGCAGGAACATCCGGCCTTCGCCTACCTGCCGGAGACGGGCGAAGAGATCTACAATTCCTTCCTCGGCGTGCCGGTGCTGAGGGCAGGGCGCACGCTGGGCGTGCTGGTGGTGCAGAACAAGACCATGCGCCACTATCGCGACGACGAGGTCGAAGCGCTTGAAACGACGGCGATGGTGATCGCCGAGATGATCGCCACCGGCGATCTTGCCCGCCTCACCAAGCCGGGGCTGGAGCTCGACCTGCGCCGCCCGGCGAGCTTCACCGGCGTCTCCTTCAACGATGGCGTCGGTCTCGGCCATGTCGTGCTGCACGAGCCGCGCATCGTCGTCACCAACCTGTTCAACGAGGACAGCGAGGAGGAGGTGCGCCGGCTGCAGTCCTCGCTCGGCTCGCTGCGCCTCTCCATCGACGACATGCTGGAGCGGCGCGAGGTCGCCTTCGAGGGCGAGCACCGCGAGGTGCTCGAAGCCTACCGCATGTTCGCCAATGACAGTGGTTGGGTGCGTCGACTGGAAGAGGCGATCCGCAACGGCCTGACGGCGGAAGCCGCGGTCGAAAAGGTGCAAAGCGACATGCGCGCGCGCATGCTGCACATGACCGATCCCTATCTGCGCGAGCGGATGAGCGATTTCGACGATCTCGCCAACCGGCTGTTGCGCCAGCTGATGGGGCGCGGGCCGGAGGATGTCGCGGCCGCGCTGCCCAAGGACGCCATCATCGTCGCCCGCTCGATGGGCGCGGCCGAGCTGCTCGACTATCCGCGCGACAAGCTGCGCGGCCTGGTGCTCGAGGACGGCGCCGCCACCAGCCATGTCGTGATCGTCGCGCGCGCCATGGGCATTCCGGTCGCCGGACAGGTGAAGGGCGCCGTTTCCATGGCGGAAAACGGCGACGCCATCATCGTCGACGGCGAGGAAGGCACCATCCATCTCAGGCCGCAATCCGACCTGGAAGCCGCCTATGCCGAAAAGGTCCGGTTCCGGGCCCGACGGCAGGAAGTCTACCGCGAGCTGCGCAAGAAGCCGTCGCTGACCAGGGACGGGATTCCGGTGGATCTCCTGATGAATGCGGGCCTTGCCGTCGACCTGCCGCAGCTCACCGAGTCGGGCGCCGCCGGCATCGGCCTGTTCCGCACCGAGCTGCAGTTCATGGTTGCCTCGACCTTCCCGCGCGCCGAGGCGCAGGAGCGGCTCTATCGTGATGTGCTCGACGCCGCGCGCGGCAAACCGGTCACTTTCCGCACCATCGACATCGGCGGCGACAAGGTGCTGCCTTACTTCAAGGGCGCGATCCAGGAAGAGAACCCGGCGCTGGGCTGGCGGGCGATCCGGCTGACGCTCGATCGTCCCGGCCTGCTCAGGACGCAGATCCGGGCGCTGCTCAAAGCCAGCGGTGGCCGCGAGCTGAAGCTGATGCTGCCCATGGTCACCGAGCTGTCGGAAGTCGTGCAGGCGCGCGAGATCATCGACCGCGAGGTCCGGCATTTGTCGCGCTTCGCGCACCACCTGCCCACCAGCCTCAAGCTCGGCGCGATGCTGGAAGTGCCCTCGCTCCTGTTCCAGCTCGACGAATTGATGAAGGCGGTGGATTTCGTCTCGGTCGGCTCCAACGACCTCTTCCAGTTCGTCATGGCGGTCGACCGCGGCAATACGCAGCTTGCCGACCGCTTCGACACGCTTTCGGCGCCGTTCCTGCGGGTGCTGAAGACGATCGCCGATGCCGGCGCCCGCAATCACACGCCGGTGACGCTTTGCGGCGAGCTGGCCGGCAAGCCGATCTCGGCGATGGCGCTGATCGGCCTCGGCTTCCGCTCGATCTCGATGTCGCCGGCCTCGATCGGCCCGGTCAAAGCGATGCTGACCGAACTTCCGCTGCAGGAACTGCAGGCCTTCTTCAGGGACAATCTGATGGCGCCCGCCCAAGGGACGCCGATGCGGGCGCTGCTGCAGGCCTTTGCCGACGATCGTTCGATTCCGCTCTAGATTCACGCGAGGGCGGTCTGCAAATGGCGATTTTCTGCGCTTCCGGGCCTTCGCCGGCCGAAGCATTCATGAGTGGCGTGGCAGTTGAATTAAGGCTATGGCCGGCGCAGGCCGGTGCTCATGTACCTAAATGTACATTCCGCTCCGGTTCTCGAAACTCGCTATTTTCGACTCGCCCTGACGTGAATTTCATTGAAGTTCCAAGACCATGATCAACCTGCCCCGCGACCGTATGGATCAAGTCGTCAAGCGTTTCGACATGCTCGAGGCGCAGATGTCGGCCGGGCCCGCCGCCGATCAATACGTCAAGATGGCCTCCGAATATGCCGACATCCAGGAGATGGTGGGCAAGATCCGGGCATTGCGCGCCGCCGAGCAGGAGCAGACGGACCTCGAGTCGATGCTTGCCGACAAGGCGACCGATGCCGACATGCGCGCGCTGGCCGAGGCGGACCTGCCGGAAGTCGAGAGCCGCATCGAAGCGCTGCAGAAGGACATCCAGATCCTGCTTCTGCCCAAGGATGCGGCCGACGAGAGGAACGCCATCCTCGAAATCCGCGCCGGCACCGGCGGCGACGAGGCGGCCTTGTTCGCCGGCGATCTGTTCCGCATGTATGAGCGTTATGCCGCCTCGCGCGGCTGGCGCTTCGAGACGGTGTCGGCGAGCGACGGCGAGGTCGGCGGCTATAAGGAAATCATCGCCTCGGTGTCGGGCAAGGGCGTGTTCGCGCATCTGAAGTTCGAATCCGGCGTGCACCGCGTCCAGCGTGTCCCGGAAACCGAGGCCGGCGGACGCATCCACACCTCGGCGGCTACGGTGGCGGTGCTGCCGGAGGCCGAGGAGGTCGATATCGAGATCCGGGCCGAGGATATCCGCATCGACACGATGCGGGCCTCGGGTTCGGGCGGCCAGCACGTCAACACCACCGATTCGGCGGTTCGCATCACTCATTTGCCGACCGGCATCATGGTGGTGCAGGCGGAAAAGTCGCAACACCAGAACCGGGCACGCGCCATGCAGATCCTGCGCGCGCGGCTCTACGACCTGGAGCGCAGCCGGGCCGACGAGGAACGCTCGTCGTCGCGAAAGTCGCAGGTCGGCTCGGGCGACCGGTCGGAGCGCATCCGCACCTATAATTTCCCGCAAGGGCGCGTCACCGACCACCGCATCAACCTCACGCTCTACAAGCTCGACCGGGTGATGATGGGCGAGCTCGACGAGGTGGTCGACGCGCTGATCGCCGACCATCAGTCGAAGCTGCTTGCCGATATGAGCCTCGATGGCTGACCAACTGCCCGCGGCGCTCGGGCCGCTGCTCAGGGTGGCGCGCGGGCGCCTGGCCGCCGCCGGCATTGCCGAGCCGGCGCTCGATTCCCGGCTGATCGTCGAGCATTTCTCCGGCACGACCCGCACCCAGGCCATTGCCGAACCGGAGCAAAAGGTGGGTTCCGCGGCGCTTTCGGCCATCGAAGCGGCCCTGAGGCGTCGCATCGCAGGCGAGCCGGTACACCGTATCCTCGGCTACCGGGAATTCTACGGTTTGCGCCTGTCGCTTTCGCCGGAGACGCTGGAGCCCCGGCCGGACACCGAGACGCTGGTCGACGCCGTTCTGCCCTTCGTCCGGGCAACGGCCGAAAGGCTCGGGGAATGCCGTATTCTCGATCTCGGCACGGGCACCGGCGCCATCGCGCTGGCCCTGCTCGGCGCCGTTCCGGCCGCGACTGCGACTGGCGTCGATATTTCGCCCGATGCATTGGCGACCGCGGCCGGAAACGCCCGGGACCTGGGGTTCGGCGAGCGCTTCAAAGCCTTGCATTCCAACTGGTTCGAAAAAGTTTTGGGCCGTTACCATGTAATTGCCTCGAACCCTCCCTATATACCCAGTGGAGACATTGGAAATCTGCAGGACGAGGTCCGCGATTTCGACCCGCACCCGGCCCTTGATGGCGGTACGGATGGTTTGGACCCTTACAGGGTCATCGCCGCCGAAGCGGCTGCATTTCTGGAAGCGCAAGGCAAGGTAGCGGTCGAGATCGGCTACACGCAGAAAAACGACGTCAGCGGAATATTCGCGGCAGCCGGCTATGTGTTAACCGGGACACATCGCGACCTCGGCGGCAATGACAGAGTTCTGGTGTTCGAGCGTTGAAAGCCCTGATGCAGTGCGAAAAAACCGCTTGGCAACACCGGGGAATGCAGTTAGGGTCCGGCTCAACCGGATGAGACGAAGCAGGCAGTGCTCCCAGCGATTCGGTTTTCCTTGGAAATAGCTGCCTTCTTGCGCAAACGACGCCCAAGCTTCGTGCGGGAATCATCTGGCAAGTGATGTAACCGGAACAGGATGGCACGTGGCGCCAACGCAATTGATGCGGGCGAACGCCGGTGAAGAAACGAAACGGCTGGCCGCATGAGCGCCTCCGTTCGTGAAGAGTTTTTCGAAAATTCACTATGAAGAGAGTCTAATGAGGCCACAACAGCAGAACAGGCGCATGCGCGGTCGCAACAACAATGGCGGCGGTGGCAACAACAACAACAACCGCAAGGGGCCGAATCCCCTGACCCGCACTTACGAGAGCAACGGCCCGGACGTGAAGATCCGCGGATCGGCTCAGCAGATCGCCGAGAAATACGCCACGCTCGCCCGTGACGCGCAAAGCTCCGGCGACAGGGTGATGGCGGAGAACTATCTCCAGCACGCCGAGCACTACAATCGCATCATTGCCGCCGCGCAGGCGCAGATGCCGATCCAGAATGTCCAGCAGAACCGCGACGACTTCGATGACGATCTCGACGAGGATCGCGAAGAGTTCGACAATAACGGCGGCAATGGCGCCGAGGCGCCGGCCGCGGCGAACGGCTCCGGACCGCAGCCGGTGATCGAAGGCACGCCGGCGGAACTCGCCTACAACCAGGAAAGCGGCCGCGACAACAACAATCGCCGCGACAGTGGCCAGCGGGATGGGGGGCAGCGCGACAACAATGGCCGCGACCGCAATCGCGACCGCCGCAACGGCGGCTTTGGCCAGAACGGCCAGCGCGGCGAAAACGGCCAGCGCGGCGAGCAGGGCGGCCAGCAGTTCGACCAGAACCGCCGCAATGAGGCGCAGCCTGAGGCAGCCGGCGAGGCTGGTTCACAGGTCGAGCAGACGCCGCAGTTCGACAGCTTTTCGCCAGCAGCCCTTGCCGCCCAGGCCGAGCTCAACGAAGCCGCCATGGACAATGGCGGCGGTCGCCGGCCGCGGCGCCCGCGCCGCCCGCGCGGCAGTTATGCCGATCAGGCGAGCAGTGGCGAACAGGGCGGTCAGCCAGAAGGTGCGAGCCCCGAAGGTTCGAGCGCCGAAAAGTCAGCTGAAGCGCATAGCGCCATAAACAATGGCGACGAGGCCAGCGCCAGACCCGCCGAAGAGGCAAGGCCGGCGAGCGAGCCTGCCGCCGGCGAGCCGGCGCCGGTTGCCAGCGAAGCAGGCGAGCCTGTTGCCGCCGACGCGAACAACTGATCCAGAGGCCATTTCGGGCATTGCAAACGGCGGAGAGCACTCTCCGCCGTTTTTGTTTTTGCGGGCGGTGGAATAATATGGCGTGCCGATAGAGCGTTTCACCGTTTCACGAAAACGGCGAACTGCTCTCTTTTTTGCTTTACGCAATTCCGAACGGAAAACCGCATCACACTTTTCCTGGAATTGCGCTAGCCAGACGTCTTGAGAGCCTGCCGCCCGCGCACCATATCTCGCCAGGAAACAGGGTTCGGCTCTTATGGGCGGGCCCGTCACCGCAATCTGATCCGGTGCCGCAAAGCGGGCCGGTGATGGAAGGAGACAGAGAATGAATCTTGAGAAATACTCGGAGCGCGTGCGCGGCTTCATCCAGTCCGCGCAGACCATGGCGCTCTCGCGCAACCACCAGCAATTCACGCCCGAACATATGTTGAAGGTGCTCGTCGACGATGACGAGGGCCTTGCCGCATCCCTGATCGAGCGCGCCGGCGGCAATGTCCGCGACGTCAAGCTCGGCGTCGAGGCCGCGCTCGAAGCCATGCCCAAGGTCGAGGGCGGCAATGGCCAGCTCTACCTGGCCCAACCTCTTGCCAAGGTGTTTTCGACCGCCGAGGACCTCGCCAAGAAGGCCGGCGACAGCTTCGTCACCGTCGAGCGGCTGCTGCAAGCGCTGGTCATGGAGAAGTCGGCCAAGACCGCCGACATCCTGTCCAAGGCGGGCGTCACCGCGCAGGCGCTTAACCAAGTCATCAACGATATCCGCAAGGGTCGCACAGCCGACTCGGCCAGCGCCGAGCAGAGCTATGACGCGCTGAAGAAATACGCGCGCGACCTGACCGCCGACGCCCGCGCCGGCAAGCTCGATCCGGTCATCGGCCGCGACGACGAGATCCGCCGCACCATCCAGGTGCTGTCGCGGCGCACCAAGAACAACCCCGTGCTGATCGGCGAGCCGGGCGTCGGCAAGACCGCGATCGCCGAGGGCCTGGCGTTGCGCATCGTCAATGGCGACGTGCCGGAATCGCTCAAGGACAAGCAGTTGATGGCGCTCGACATGGGCGCGCTGATTGCCGGCGCCAAATATCGCGGCGAGTTCGAGGAGCGGCTGAAGGCCGTGCTCAACGAGGTGACCTCGGCCAACGGCAACATCATCCTGTTCATCGACGAGATGCACACGCTGGTCGGCGCCGGCAAGGCGGACGGCGCGATGGACGCATCGAACCTGTTGAAGCCCGCGCTGGCGCGCGGCGAACTGCACTGCGTCGGCGCAACCACGCTCGACGAATACCGCAAGCATGTCGAAAAGGATGCCGCGCTTGCCCGCCGTTTCCAGCCCGTCTTCGTCGACGAGCCGACGGTGGAAGACACGGTTTCGATCCTGCGCGGCCTGAAGGAGAAGTACGAGCAGCACCACAAGGTGCGCATCTCCGATTCCGCGCTTGTGTCGGCGGCGACGCTTTCCAATCGCTACATCGCCGACCGCTTCCTGCCGGACAAGGCAATCGATCTGGTCGACGAGGCGGCGTCCAGGCTGCGCATGCAGGTCGATTCCAAGCCCGAGGCGCTGGACGAGATCGACCGCCGCATCATGCAGCTCAAGATCGAGCGCGAGGCGCTGAAGGTCGAGAAGGACGAGGCTTCGAAGGACCGGCTTGCCCGGCTGGAGAAGGAACTCGCCGACCTCGAGGAGGAATCGAGCGAACTGACCACGAAGTGGCAGGCCGAAAAGCAGAAGCTTGGCCTTGCCGCCGACCTGAAGAAGCAGCTCGACGAGACGCGCAACGAACTGGCGATCGCGCAGCGCAAGGGCGAGTTCCAGCGCGCCGGCGAGCTTGCCTATGGCAAGATCCCAGAGCTCGAGAAGAAGCTCAAGGAAGCCGAGTCGCAGGACGGCAAGACCGGCATGGTGGAAGAGGTGGTCACACCCGACCATGTCGCGCATGTCGTGTCGCGCTGGACCGGCATTCCGGTCGACAAGATGCTGGAAGGGCAGCGCGAGAAGCTGTTGCGCATGGAAGACGAGATCGGCAAGCGCGTCGTGGGCCAGGGCGAAGCCGTGCAGGCGGTGTCCAAGGCCGTGCGCCGCGCCCGCGCCGGGCTGCAGGATCCGAACCGGCCGATCGGCTCGTTCATGTTCCTCGGACCGACCGGTGTCGGCAAGACCGAGCTCACCAAGGCGCTGGCCAGCTTCCTGTTCGACGACGAGACGGCGCTGGTGCGCATCGACATGTCGGAGTTCATGGAAAAGCACTCTGTCGCCCGGCTGATCGGCGCGCCTCCCGGCTATGTCGGCTATGAGGAAGGCGGCGCGCTGACCGAAGCGGTGCGGCGCCGGCCGTATCAGGTCGTGCTTTTCGACGAGATCGAGAAGGCGCATCCGGATGTGTTCAACGTGCTGCTGCAGGTGCTCGACGACGGAAGGCTGACCGATGGCCAGGGCCGCACGGTCGACTTCCGCAACACGCTGATCATCATGACGTCCAACCTCGGCGCCGAATATCTGGTCAACCTCAGCGACGACCAGGATGTCGATGCGGTGCGCGACGAGGTGATGGCCGTGGTGAAGGCCTCGTTTCGGCCGGAGTTCCTCAACCGCGTCGACGAGGTGATCCTGTTCCACCGCCTGCGCCGGCAGGACATGGACCGCATCGTCGAGATCCAGCTCAAGCGGCTGGAGAACCTGCTCGTCGACCGCAAGATCGTGCTGTCGCTCGATCACGACGCGATCGAGTGGCTGGCCTCGAAGGGCTACGATCCGGCATATGGCGCCAGGCCGCTGAAGCGGGTGATGCAGAAGGAGCTGCAGGACCCGCTGGCGGAGAAGATCCTGCTCGGCGAGATCCTCGACGGTTCGACCGTCAAGGTCACCGCGGGTTCCGACCGGTTGAACTTCCGCTCGAAGCCGACGGTGGTGGCGACGGAAGCCGCCGCCTGACCCCGGGCAAGTTGAAACGAAAGGGCGCGTCGCATCGGACTGGTGCGGCGCGCTTTGTTATTCCCCGTGACTGCGCATAATCGGCTGCCGATTCGAATGGCTGGGAAGAACTCGATGAAGCTCGACGACTATAACGGCTTCTGCGCCTCGCTGCCCGCTGCGACGCATGTGGTCCAGTGGGGCGGGGCCCATGTCTGGAAGGTCGGCGGCAAGGTGTTTGCCATTGGCGGCTGGAACGAGGGCGGCCAGCTTTTCGTCACCTTCAAATGCTCCGAGATGGCCTATGACGTGCTGAAGGATCAGCCGGGCTGCCGGCCGGCACCTTATCTTGCCTCGCGCGGCATGAAATGGATCCAGCGTCAGACAAGCCAAAGCATGGATGATGCGGCGCTCGAGGACTATCTGCGCGAGAGCCATCGCCTGGTCGTCCTCAAGCTGACCAGACAGGCACGTAACGAATTGGGGCTTGCCAAAGGCTAAAGCGCGTCGCGCTGAAGCGGATTCGGACGACGCGCTTTAAGACTTTGTTTTCATGCATGTCGCTATCGCACAACCGCTGCACACTTTTGCGCGACACGCATTAGCTGATATTCCTCAAGGCACCGGAAAACCGCCATCTTCATGCCCGGTTCATGTTGGAACCTTAACTTGGGTAACTGGTTTGCTGGCGAAAGGTTCGCCCGCCAGAAGCCCAGTCGACCGGAGAGCTTGACCCGCATGCTGCGCTTGATCTTTTCCCTTTCGGCACTCGCGGCCGGGCTGGTGTCTTCCAGTGCGTTCGCCACGCCGAGCGTGGATGGCGCGCAGAGCGCGCGCCCGACCGAGCGCGGCGCGCTGATGCTGGCTCAGGAAGGCAATATCGACATCTACTACGACGCCAGGGGCAACCGTGTCCTGGTCGATGCAGATACCGGCAAGGTCATCGCCATCCAGCCGCCAGGCAGCAGGCTCGATCGCCGCGCGCTTCGCCGGCAGATGCGCATGCAGGAACTCGGCCGCGCGCCGGCCGAGGACGACGACCGCTACTATCTCGACAATCCCGAGGACATGGCCCGCTTCCGCCGCCGGCAGTTGGAGGAGAACGGCCGCGTCATCCCGCCACCGGTCGATGAGTACGACCCCAACGACGACAATTCCGTCGATGCCTATCCGCCGGCGCCCAACAACGATGAAGGCTATGCGACCACCTATCCGGAGGCGCCGAAGTCCAACACCATCAAGCGCCAGCCGCTGAACGAGGCGTCGATCGACCCGGAGCAGCCGGGCCAGGGCGAAGTGCTGCAGACCAATCCCGACGCCCAGCCATCGCCGGACACCGGCGGCAAGGCCACCGTCGATCCATCGCTGTCGCTCGGGGTGCGCCAGGACGTCGCCGCGCTGCAGGTGCTGCTCGACCGCGGCGGCGCCTCGCCGGGCGTGATCGACGGGCGCTTCGGCTCGAATGTCGACAAGGCGCTGGCCGCCTACAACGAGATCAACGGCACCAGTTTGAAATCGACCGATCAAGTCGGCATCCAGGCGGCGCTTGCCCAGTCCGGCGGCGACGCCTTTGCCTCCTACACGATCACGCCGGAGGATGCGGCCGGCCACTATCTCGCCTCGATCCCCGAGGACTACAGCCAGAAGGCCAGGCTCGACTGCATGTGCTACACCTCGGTCACCGAGGCGCTGGCCGAGCGCTTCCACATGGACGAGACCTATCTGAAGTCGATCAACAAAGGGGTCGACTTCAATCGCCCCGGCACGATGATCAAGGTCGCCAATTTCGGCAAGCTGGTGTCGACGCCAGTGGCGCGCATTGTCGCCGACAAGACCAAGAAGGAAGTCTACGCCTATGATGCGGGCGGCAAGCTGGTCGCGGCCTATCCGGCGACCATCGGCTCGGCCGACACGCCTTCGCCGACCGGCATTCACGCCGTCTCGCGCGTCGCGCTCGATCCGAACTACACCTACAACCCGAACATCAATTTCAAGCAGGGCCAGAACGACAAGATTCTCACGATCCCGCCGGGGCCGAACGGTCCGGTCGGCTCGGTGTGGATCGCGCTCGATAAGCCGACCTACGGCATCCACGGCACGCCCGATCCCTCCAAGATCGGCAAGACCGAGAGCCATGGCTGCGTGCGCCTGACCAATTGGGATGCGCGAGAGCTTGCCAAACTGGTGTCGCCGGGCGTCACGGTTGAGTTCGTCGGCGGCTCGTCAGCCGACTATGTGGCGCAGCAGTGAGCTGCGTGGCGCGGTGGCGTAGACGAGTTGCACAACCAGGATGAAGCCGATGCTGAGCAGCGGGCTGATGAGACAGAGCGCCGCGCCGATCGCCCATAGGATCTGCGCCTTGACGATGCGCAGGTAGACAGTACGCGTCGTTTGCGCATCGACGCCTTCGGCCAGGAAGCCGTTTTTCTCGGCGTAACGCCAGCTGGCAAGCAAGGTGAGGCCGAGCATCAGCAGGTTCAGCCAGTAGACAAGTACCGCAAGCCTGAATTCGAGGAAATCGGCCAGAAGGTCGGTGGAGAACGGCAATAGCGCGATGAAGGCTAGAAAGCAGAGGTTCAGCGTCGCCAGCCGCCGGTCCGACTTTGCGATCAGCCCATGCTGCGCCTGCTGGCCGAACCAGAAGATGGTCAGCGTCAAAAAGCTCAGCGCGTAGGTCAGGAAGCGCGGGGCCAGCGCCAGGATTGCCGAAAGCAATTCGCCTTCGGAATGGACCGCCTCATGCGATGGCACCCTGATCTCCAGCACGATGAGCGTAAGCGCGATGGCGAAGACGCCGTCGGTGATGCCGACGATGCGTCCGCGCGATTCGGCCGACGGTTCAAGCGGTCGTTTCATGCGGGCGTCCCCTTTGCCTGGCGGCTCTCTGCGGAACGTTAACATGCCATGTGCCGTTTGCATCCGGGCACATGTCACCCTGCCCATGCGGCCAGCTCGAAACTGGGTTCAAACACTGCAAGGTGCTGGCCGGTTGTTGCGGAAGCATTGGAGGTTTAAGCAGGCTGTCATGAAATCTCCAGGCGAAGCTGCCGCTATCCCGCTGACCGGATCCGCTCAGAACGGCACGTTCTGTCCGCAATCTAAACGCCGGTATGTGCTGATCGCGGCGATCCTGGCTTCGGCGCTCGGCTTCATCGACGGTTCGGTCCTGGCGATTGCAATGCCCGCGTTACGCGTCGATCTCGGCGCCAGCCTGGCGCAGGCGCAGTGGATCTCCAACGCCTATGCGCTGACGCTTTCGGCGCTGATTCTGGCGGGCGGTGCTGCCGGCGACCGGTTTGGCCTGCGGCGTGCCTTCGTGACCGGGATCGCGCTGTTCGTCGCCGCGTCGCTTGCCTGCGCCCTGGCGCCCAATCCCACCGTGCTGATCGCCTTCCGCGCCATCCAGGGCATCGGTGCGGCGATCATGGTGCCGGGCAGCCTTGCCATCATCGCCAAATCCTATCCGAAAAAGGAGCGCGGCCGGGCGATCGGCATCTGGGCGGCGGCCTCGGCGCTGACGACGGCGCTTGGCCCGGTCCTGGGCGGCTTCGTGCTGTCGACCTTCGGCAACGGCATCTGGCGTGCGATCTTCGCCATCAACCTGCCGCTCGGGCTGGTTTCGATCTATCTGCTTTTGGCCAAGGTCCCGGCCGACCAGCCGACCGAAAAGCGCAGCCTCGATCTCGGCGGCGCCGGGCTGGCGACGCTCGCTTTCGGGGCGCTGGCCTACGGGCTGACGGCGATGAACGCCGAGGGCGGCGGGCTGATACCGGTCCCGGCGATCGTCGCCGGGGCGGTCCTGCTTGTCGTCTTCGTCCTTTATGAGCGCTGGCAGCGCGAGCCGATGATCGATCTCAGCCTGTTTGGCATCAAGGCTTTCGCCGGCGCCAACCTGGCGACGTTCTTCCTTTATTTCGCGCTGTCGGCCAATCTGTTCTACCTGCCGATGCTGCTGATCGCCGGCTGGGGGCTGAGTTCGGCCGAGGCCGGTTTCATCTTCCTGCCGCTATCGGTATTGATCGCGTTGCTGTCAGGACCGGTCGGGCAATGGTCGGACCGGATCGGGCCGCGCCTGCCGATCGCCGGCGGCAGCCTTGTCGTGGCCATCGGCTTTGGCGGCCTCGCGCTGCTCACCTATGCCGGGATCCACAATTTCTGGACCGGCATCTTTCCGCTGATGGGGCTGATGGGGCTCGGCATGGCGCTGGTCGTGTCGCCGCTGTCGACGGCAGTCATGACATCGGTCGAGGACAAGGACACGGGTGCGGCGTCCGGCATCAACAATGCCGTCTCTCGCGTTGGCGGCCTGATCGCGGTGGCGGCGATGGGATCGCTGGCTGCAATCGTCTATGCGCGGATGACCGGCGGCGTCTCCGGAATTCCCGGCTTTGGCGAACCGCCGGCGTCCGGGCTCGCTGCCAATGTCGATGCGGCGAGGATTGCGGCAAGCGATTGGGCTTTTGCTGTGGTCGCCGCAGTCACCGCGCTGCTTTGCCTTTTGTCGTCGGTCATCGCCTGGTTCACCGCATCCGGGCAGGCGTCGCCCTGGCCCCAGCAGGCAGCGGATTAGGGTGTGTACTTATAAAATCGAAGCTCGCGAGCGCGGCTTGACCCATATCCGCTATCCGGCGCTTTGCGGACTCAAACTGGACGTCCCCTAATGCGTGTCGCGTAAAAGTGTGCAGCGGTTTTGCGACAACGACATGCATGAAAACAAAGGCTTAAAGCGCGTCGCCTGAATCCGCTCCACAGTACACGACGCAAGGGTGAGGACGGCTTGAAGTGATTTGATTGGAGGATTCTTCGCCAAAAGGATCCGCCG
>NZ_VFTL01000015.1:0-147378 GCF_006439385.1 Mesorhizobium sp. B3-1-7 | reverse complement strand
ATGACGAAGTCGAGGGTGGGCGGTGGCCCTCGAGAAAACAGGTCGCAGGTCTTGATCACGCAGCAGGCGCGCGCTGCTCCAGAAGGTCGATGCCGAGCAGGCTGCGCACATTCGGGCGCGCCGCGACGAGATCTGCGATCGTGTAGCGTGAAAGCACGGCGAAGAAGGCGTTGAGCGCCTCGCGCAGCGCCGAATTCAGGGCGCAGCTGTCGACCAGCGGGCATTCGGCGGCGTCGTTCTCGAAACACTCGGCCATGGCGAAGCTCTCTTCGGTGACGCGCACGACATCGAACAGGTTGATCTGTTCGGCCGGACGGCCGAGCCGCACGCCGCCATTCCTGCCGCGCACGGTTTCGACCAAGCGGGCCTCGACCAGCGGCTGCAGGATCTTGAACAGGAACAGTTCCGACACCGAATAGGCGGCGGCGATCTCGGGGATGCGGCTCAGCCTGTCGGTGTTTGCGGCGCAATACATCAGGATGCGCATCGCATAGTTGGTCTGGCGCGTGAGCCGCATGGTATCCTCGCGAAATATTAGCTTGGGCCGAATATGGCCCATAGTTTGGAACAATTCCAGACTGGACCGGTACATAGCTGAATAATCGTGTCAACTTTTTGTGCATGCCGGCGCGGACAGTCGCCGGATATCGCTCCTGCGCTTCGAGCGAGCGTTTTGGCGGCGCAGCCACTAGATAGATGCGGGTGCAAACAGGAAACGGCCTTTCCATGTCACAGTCAGCTCCGGCTTTCGCGCCGGTTCGATTCGACGCCGATGCCAAGGCGAAGCTCTCAGCGTTGCGGCGGACCAAGTTCATCGCCGCGGCAGTGCTCGCGCTGTGCATCCTCGTCTTTGCGCTCGCCAAGTCCTTCGAGGGCAGCCATCCGTGGCTCGGCTTCGTCGCGGCCTTCGCCGAGGCGGCGACGATCGGCGGGCTCGCCGACTGGTATGCCGTGGTGGCGCTGTTCAGACGGCCGCTCGGGCTGCCGATCCCGCATACGGCCATCATCCCGGAGAACCAGCACCGGATCGCCGACAATCTCGGCCGTTTCATCGAGGCCAATTTCCTGGCGCCGGAGCCGGTGCGCGAAAAGCTCGCCGAGGTCGACTTCGCCGCCCTGGTCGCCGACTGGCTGGCCGATGCCGAGCGTGCAGCCGGCCTGTCGCGATTCGTCGCGCGGCTGGTGCCGCAGACATTGACGGCGGTGGAGCAATCCGGCCTGCGCGACTTCGTCACCAGCCGCATGCTGGAGCAGATCGAAAAGGTGCCGCTGGCGCCGCTCGCGGCCGATCTTTTGTCGGCGCTGACCGACGATCGCCGGCACCAGAAGCTGTTCGACGAGTTCACCAGGGTGATCGGGCGTTTCCTCAACGACGAGCAGGCGCTTGAGACGATGCGCGAAAAGATCCGCGAGGAATTGCCGTCGCTGTTCAACCTATTTCGCGCCGATGCCTATCTCTTGAAGAAGATCGTCGCTTCGGCGGGCTCTCTGCTGGATGAGGTGCGGGCCGATCCAGATCACCCCATGCGCGCCGAATTCGACCGCTTCGCGCTCGGCTTCATCGAGCGGCTCAGGACCTCGAAGCAATATGCAAGGCGCGCCGAGAAGCTGAAGCGCGATTTTCTCGGCCGTCCGGAGGTGAGGGCGCTGGCCGGCGATGCGTGGACAAGCCTGCGCCTGTTCATCGAGCAGGACATCAATGCGCCGAATTCGACGATCCGCGCGCACCTCGCCAACATGTTCGTCGAGGTCGGCAGGCATCTGGCCGACGACGCTCAGATCAGGGCCGACATGAACCAGGGTTTTGTCGTGGCGCTGGCTTCATTCGTCGAAAACCAGAAGAGCGGCGTGTCGAAATTCATCGCCGACCAGGTCAAGCGCTGGGACCTGGCGCAGCTGACGTGGCTGATCGAGACGAACATCGGCAAAGACCTGCAATATATCCGCTTCAACGGCATGATCATCGGCGGGCTTGCCGGGCTGGCGCTCTATACGGCGGAGCGGCTGTTTCTGGTCAATTGACGCCGGCCCGGCACGCACTATTCTGCCTTGGGTCTTAAGCAATTCCGGGCGGCAAAACGTTACACACTTTTCCTGGAACTGCTTTTGAGGGCGCCGCGAACGTGGCAAAACGGGAGGCAGAGCATGGCAAAACAACCGGAATCCTATTCGTTCCTCGACATGTTCAGCAGGTTCGGTCGCGACCTCAAGCTGCCGAATGTCGATGTCCAGGCGATCCTGGATCATCATCGCAAGAATCTCGAAGCCCTGGAAAAGTCGGCAAGGGCGGGTGCGGCAGGGGCATCCTCGGTGCTGGCGAGGCAGCATGAGATGGTGCAGAATGCCATGCACGAGATCACCCGGATGGCGCAGAATTACCAGACGCCCGGCAATCCGCAGGACCTCATGACCAAGCAGGCTGAATTTGCCCGCAGGTCGTTCGAGACGACGCTGAAGAATGCCAGCGAAGTGGCTGGCCTTGTGCGGAAATCCAGCACCGAATCGGTCGAGATACTGCGCGAGCGGATCAGGGATGCGATGGCGGAGATCCGCGCCGGTTACGAAAAGAAATAGCCTATCCGGCGGTTTCGGACCCACCATCGACCGATATGCGATGCAACCGGCCCTGTCGCCCGAGCGTTCTCGGCTTGCCCCAAAAGCATCAACTCTACCGGCGAAAATCGCGGGGCGCCGAATTGACAGAGGCCGCCGCTTCATGGTCGGGAGACAGGCAAGAGTGATGGGAAACCCGGGATGACCGAAGCACGGCCGAGAACGCCGCCGACCTTCGAACAGTTGCGCACGATGTCCGGGCAGGAACTCGGCGTGTCCGACTGGACGACGGTCGACCAGCAGCGCATCGACCAGTTCGCCGAATGCACGGGCGACCATCAGTGGATCCATGTCGACCCCGAAAGGGCGAAACGGCAGAGCCCGTTCCGCACCACGATCGCGCATGGTTACCTGACTTTGTCGATCATCGGCGCGCTGGCGCTGGAGATGGGCATCGTGCCGGAGAACACCCAGGCCGCCTTCAACTACGGCTTCGACAAGGTGCGCTTCCTGGCGCCGGTCAAAGCCGGCGCGCGCATCAGGCTGCGCACCACGCTGCTTTCCATGGAGGACCGTGGTCCCGGCCAGTATCTTATGAAGGCAGCCAACACCGTCGAGATCGAGGGCGAGCAGAAGCCGGCACTGACGGCCGAAACGCTGGTGATGATGTACGAGCGCCGCAAGCGGGCAGGGGCTTAGTGCGGCGGGAACAGCATTACCCTTGATAGCCGAGGCAGATCGCGCCTAGAGCGACAACGCCGCAAGCCGCAATACGTCTCGGCGTCAGGGGCTCTCCCAGGAACAGCCGTCCGATCAGCGCCGCGAAAACCACGCTCGTCTCGCGTATGGCCGTGATCGGACCGGCCGGCCCGAGCGCGAAGGCTGCGACCACGGCGCCATAGGCAACCAAGGCGAAAATCCCGCCGCCGAGCGCCTTCAGCGCATCGGGCGAACGAAAGTCAACGGTGAGCTTGCCGCGGCAGATGATGAAGGTGACCGGCAGCAGCACGCCGTAGACCAACAGCACCCAAGCCGTGTAGGCGCCTGAACTTCCCGCCGATCGGACACCGATAGCATCGACCGTCGCATAGGCGGCGATGATCGTGCCGGTCGCCAGGGCATATAGAATTGATGTCGTTGCCGCGCGCCCTTTGCCAAGTGAAAGGCTCATGATGCCAAGCGCGGCGAGAACGACGCCAAGCGACTGATGCCAGCTCAGACGCTCGCCCGCCAGAACGAAACCGCCTAGCGTCACCAGAAGCGGCACCGAGCCGCGAACGATCGGGTAGACCTGTCCCAATTCGCCGTAGCGGTAGGCCGCCACCAGAAAGAGACTGTAGCCGACCTGAAGGCAGGCCGAGAGCATGACATAGGGCCAGGCCGACGCCGCCGGAAGGGGGTTGAAGATCGCCAACGGAATGGCGGCGATCGTTGCCGAGAAGCTCATGACCGTGACGGTCCAAAGCCTGTCGCTGCCGGTTCGCAGAAACGCGTTCCAGCCGGCGTGCAGGATCGCGGCGAACAATGCCAGGCTGATGACTGTCGCGCTCATTGCGGTCTCTCCCGCGTGGCGAGAATGGCCATTGCTGCACTGCGGGCATCGCGAATGGCGGCGTCGGGCTGGCCCATCCGGGCCATCAGCGTCGCGCCTTCAAGCAGCATCAGCAGGGCGGCCGAAGCGCTTTCCGCCGCATCGGCGGGCATCGTTTCTTCGAGGATCAGGCGCATGCGCCGCTTCAGGCCGTTCTTTTGTCTGACGGCGGCCTGGAACACCGGGTGCGCCGGATCGCCGAACTCGGCCAAGGCATGCGCGAACAGGCAACCGTGGAAATCGGCGCTGCGGAACCAGCGCCCGTACCAGTCGAAGATTGTGCCGATCTTCTGCTCGGGCGTGGCCGCCTGTTCGGCGAGGCGGTCGAGCTGGCGATCGAACCGCTCTGCACGGTAGGCCAGGACCTCGACCATCAAATCGTCCTTGCTGGGGAAGTGACGATACATGGTCATCTTGGCCACGCCGGCTTCGGCGATGATGCGGTCGATGCCGGTGGCGTGAAAGCCCACGCGCTTGAACAGCCCGTAGGCGGTTTCAACGATGTGCCGGCGCTTGTCGGTCCTGGTCGGTTCGGTCATGGCAAGTGATTGGTGATGAGACAGGTCTGTCTATTTTCTATGCGGAAGACAAATACGTGTCAATTGCCGGCTACTCGTCGGGAAGGCCGGGCAAGCAAGGGCGGGAAATACGCGCAGCGGCGGTAGGCGGAGACGCCTTGGCATTGGGAGGCCTCTCCGCCTGTGTGGCCTTGGATCAGGCTGCTTCCGCTCGTTTGACAGATACGCCGAGCGCGGCGAGCGTGATCGCCGCCATCAGCGAGCAATAACCGGCCAGCGGCCATGCCGTGTCGCCATCCAGGAAGATGATGAACAGCGTGCCTGCCGCGGAAACGATCACGCTCTGCAGGCAGAAATAGAGCGCGACGGCCGTGCCGGCGGTCTCGCCGAACGGCGCCAGCGCGCCGTTGGCCGTCACCGACGCGGTGAGGACGATGCCGATGGCGATGATCCACATCGGCATGACGAAGCTCGCGAAGGATGGCTCGGCGAACAACTGTCCTATGGCCAGCAGGGCAGCACCCAGGAGCAGCATCGCCATGCCGCGCCTGACGCTGCCTTCGATGCCCCAGCGCGCGACGAAGCTTTTGGCGAAGCGGGTGGCGACGATCATCACCAGCGCCGCGCTGGCGAAGGCCAGGCTGAAGCCGATCTGGGAAAAGCCGGCCTTGCCGATGAGCACTCTCGGCGCCGTCGAAAAGAACACGAAGACGAGCCCATGGCGGCGGCGAAGGCCAGCGTGTAGGTCCAGAAGCCGAAGCTGCGCAGGATCGGCCCGAAACCCGCGCGGGCAGGGCCATGGGTCAGCGGGCGCGTTTCTCGCCATCTTGGCCAGGCGTTGAGCGTGGCGGTCACGGCAAGAATGCCGAGCGCGACGAAGATCGCCCGCCAGCCGAAACTGTTGGCGATCAAAGCCCCGGCGATCGGTCCCAGCGCCGGCACGAAGGACAGCAGCGAGCCGAGCGTGCCATAGATGACGGCGCCTTCCGGCCTTTGCGCATAGATGTCGCGGACGGTGGCGAAGACAGCGACCAGCATGGCCGAGGCGCTCAGGGCCTGCGCGATGCGAAGGACAAGGAAGACCGGTGCAAGCGACGTGACGGCGAGCAGGAAGGAGGCGGCCATGAACGACAGGGCGCCGCCGATCAGCACCGGGCGCCGACCGATCCTGTCGGAGATCGGTCCGAAAGCAAGTTGGCCGAGCCCCAGACAGATCATGTAGAGGCTGAGCGTCAGCTGCACCACGGCCGTCGAGGTGCCGAGCGCGCCCGGCATGATCGGCACTACGGGCAAGTAGATATCCATGGCGAGGGAGGCCAGGACGTCGAAGGGAGACAAAAGCAGCAAGGCTGCTGGCATGGACAAGGTCCATGTCGGCTGGTTCGGAGAAGACATGAGGAGAGTTCCGCTCAAATGGTGACATTCGGCGGCGATCTGCCTCAGTCTTTTCTGACGCAATTCCGGGCGGAAGGCTACGGCGAAGGGCCGAGCCTAACCGCTTTACACTTTTCCTGGAATTGCTCACGGGAATGACGGGACAGACTGCCGCAACAACGAAGCGCTGTTGCGGCTTATTTGTCTGCTGACTTGCTGGATCCCATGGCCGTCGGTCCCGGTGACGATGCGCATGCCGGCTGGCATGCGTGCTCACGGTTTCACTACCAGACGAAGGCCGCTCGGGCAACCGACGGTCGCGCTTATGCCGCCTTGCGGCGGGATGCGGCGACCGCTCTTTCCAGGGCGGTGAAAATACGCTCGTCGGCGCACTGGGCCACGTTGAAGCGCATGAAGCGGCCGGCGGTGTGCGACAGGCTGAAGGCATTGCCGGGCGCCAGCACGACATTGTCCGAAAGCGCATGGCGGGCGACGTCGGCGGCGTCGATGCTGTCGGGCAGGCGGCACCAGAGGAACATGCCGGCAGGCTGGTCGATCCAGGGCGTGATGCCCATCATTTTCAGCCTGGCGGCGGTCTCGGTCATGACACGCGACAGGCGCGTGCGCAACTGTTCGACATGTTTGCGGTAGCTGCCGTCCTTCAACAGGCTCAGCACCAATTCCGAGGACAGCCGCGCACCGCCGAATGTCGTGGCGATCTTGAGATCGGTGAGGCCCTCCATCCAGTCGGGTGGCGCGGCGATGAAGCCGCAGCGCACCGAGGCCGACAGCGTCTTGGAGAAGGAGCCGATCTGGACGACACGCTGCAGCCCGTCGAAGGCCGCGAGCCTTGGGGCAGGGCTGTGCTCGAAGTCGGCGAAGATATCGTCCTCGACGATGGTGAGGTCCGCCTGGTCGGCGAGTTTCAGGAGCCGATGCGCGGTGACAGGCGACAGGATCGCGCCGGTCGGATTGTGGATGCCGGAATTGGTGATGTAGAGGCGCGGCCGGTGCTCGGCGAGCGCCTGCGCGAAGTGCTCGATATCCGGCCCCGAAGGTGTGTACGGCACGCCGATCACCTTGGCCTGGTGGGCGCGCAACAGGGCGTGGAAGTTGAAATAGCAGGGGTCGTCGACCAGCACCGCGTCGCCGGGCTCGAGCAGGAAACGGCACAAAAGGTCGATCGACTGGGTGCCGCAATCGGTCAGCATGATCTGGTCGGGCGAGGCTTCGACGCCGTGCTCGGCCATGCGCCGTGCCAGCAACTGGCGAAGCGGCGGCAGGCCAAGCGGCGTGCCGTAGTCCGCAAGCGCCACGTCGTCCGCTCGGGCCGCGGTCCTCAGTGCCCGGCGCAAGGCGGCCTGCGGCATCCAGGACGCGGGCAGCCAGCCGCAGCCGGGCTTCAGCATCTCCTCGCCCGCTTCGAGCGATTGCCTGGACACCCAGAGCGGATCGACGGCCCGGTCAAGCTTGGGACCGATCTCGGCAAGTGACAGCGGCGCGAGCTGGCCGGCGGCGTAGAAACCCGAGCCCGGCCGCGAACGGATCGCGCCTTCCGCCGCAAGCCGCTCATACGCTTCGACCACCGTTGATTTCGACACCTGCAAGGATTTGGCGAGAGCCCGGATCGACGGCAGGCGCGCGCCGGGCGTCAGCGTGCGTGCCGCGATGCGATGGCGGATCGTCGCCATCACGCTTTCGACGAGCGTGCGCGAGCCATTATTTTCAAGAGCGAGGTCTGTCATCCGTACTGCCCGAATTACCATTACAGTTTTGTGGAATTGTACCCCATTGTCTCTGGTAACGCCATGACCTGCCTCGTACGGAAGCGCAAACGGAGCAGATGATGGAAAAGAGTTTTGACGGCTGGCTCAGCGGCTTCATCGGGGTGCTAATCTTCAGCGGGTCGCTGCCGGCGACGCGGGTGGCGGTGATGGATTTCGACCCGACCTTCCTGACGGCGGCCAGGGCGGCAATCGCTGGTCTGCTGGGGGTTGCGATGCTGCTGCTGTTCCGCGAGAGGCGTCCGGAGCGAAGCGACCTGATCTCGCTCGTCGTCGTCGCGCTGGGTGTCGTGGTCGGCTTCCCGTTGCTGACGGCGCTGGCGCTGAAGCATGTAACCTCGGCGCATTCGATCATCTTTGTCGGCCTGCTGCCGCTGGCGACCGCGATCTTCGGCGCGCTTCGCGGCGGCGACCGTCCGCGCCCGGCCTTCTGGCTGTTCTCGTGCCTGGGCAGCGCTTTGGTCGCGGGCTTTGCCCTGTCGCAAGGCTTGACTGCCTCGCCGGTCGGCGACGGCCTGATGCTCGGCGCGATCATCGTCTGCGGGCTGGGCTATGCCGAAGGGGCCAAGCTGTCGCGCAAGCTCGGGGGCTGGCAGGTGATCTGCTGGGCGCTGGCGCTGTCGCTGCCGGTGATGCTGGCGTTGAGCTTCGCGACGCTGCCGCCATCCTTTGCGGCCATCGGTTCCGGCGCCTGGATCGGCCTTGGCTATGTCTCGCTGTTCAGCATGCTGATCGGCTTCGTGTTCTGGTATCGCGGCCTCGCGCAAGGCGGTATCGCCGCCGTCGGGCAGCTGCAATTGCTGCAGCCCTTCTTCGGCCTGGCGCTGGCGGCGAGCCTGCTGCATGAGCAGGTCAGCCCGATGATGGTGGTCGTCACGCTGGGCGTCGTGGCCTGCGTGTTCGGGGCGAAGAAGTTCGCGCGGTAGGCGCCTACTGATTTGTTTTGACGCAATTCCGGACGGAAAACCGTTTCACACTTTTCCTGGAATTGCTCAGAACTTCGTCACCACCCCGATGCCGATGCCCTCGAAACCGCCCATCGCCATCAGGGCCGCGGGCGCTTCCTCGAGGCTGATCTTCTTGCCGACCAGCAGTTCGGGTTTCAGCTTGCCGGTGCGGATCATCTCCATCATCGCGGAGTAGCGGTAGGCCTGCATGCCGTGGCTGCCGAGGATTTCGAGCTCGAAGGCGATCACCTTGTCCATCGGCACCTGCGGCCGGGCGTGCTCGCCCAGCATCAGGCCGACCTGAACGTGGCGGCCGCGCCGGCGCAGGTTGGCAATCGAGTTGAAGGACGTGGTCGGGTGTCCCAGCGCGTCCATCGACATATGCGCGCCGCCATTGGTGATCTGCTTGACCGCCTTGACCACGTTCGGCGTCGTCGAGGCGTTGATCGTCGCCACCGCGCCGATCTTCTTCGCAAATTCCAGTTTCTCGTCGGTGAGGTCGATGGCGATCACATTGGCGCCCATGGCGCTGGCGATCATGATCGCCGACAGGCCGACGCCGCCGCAGCCATGCACCGCCACCCATTCGCCGGGCGTAACCCGGCCCTGGTCGACGATGGCCCGGAACGAAGTGACGAAGCGGCAGCCGAGGCTGGCGGCGGTAGCGAATTCCATCTCTTCCGGCAGGCGCACGAGATTGGTGTCGGCGTGCTCGATGCCGACATATTCGGCGAACGAGCCCCAGGCGTTGAAACCCGGCTGGGACTGGTGCTCGCAGACCTGATGGTTGCCTGAGGTGCATTCGAAGCAGCGGCCGCAGCCGACCGCGAAGGGCACCGTGACGCGATCGCCGGCCTTCCAGCGGCTGACCTGCTTGCCGGCGGCGACGACGACGCCCGCCAACTCGTGTCCGGGAACGTGCGGCAGCGTGATGCCGTCGTCATGGCCCATCCAGCCATGCCAGTCGCTGCGGCAAAGACCGGTCGCCTCGACCTTGATGACCACCCCGTCGGCGGCCGGCTTCGGGTCGGGAACGGTCTGGATCGTCGGCGCCTGACCGAATTTCTCGAAGACGACGGCTTTCATCGGCAACTCCCACCATTGGTGCGTTTTGAGTTGACGATAGCCGATTCCACCGCTGGTCGGCCGGAAATCGATTCTGCCAGCGCCGCGACTGGCGGACCGATCAGTTACTCCGCTGGCTGGCGGCAGCGCCACCAGAACGGAGAGGGCCAATTGGTGACCGGCCTCAGCCTCTCGCTGATGGCTGCTGCCTGGCTGCCGATCGCCTTCATGGGGTCCTCGCTCTGGCTGCTGGTGCTGGGCATCCTCATGCTTGATCTCGCCATCCAGGCCGTGCACGTCACCAATCAAAGCCTGATCTTCGCTCGCCGGACGCCCGCAGTCGCCTGGTCGGCGGCTATATGATCTTCTACTCACTGGGCAGCGCGCTGGGCTCGATTGCCTCGACCATCACCTATGGCGCCTGGGCTGGATCGGCGTTTGCGCGCTTGGTGCGGGCATCGGACTGGCGGCGCTGGCGTTCTGGGCCGCGACGGTGAGGGTAGGGTGCTAGTTATGGCGGCGGAGTATCGAGCAGCGGCTGCCGTTCGCGAAACCATTCATCAGCCTCGACATCCCACGGCCAAATCCCGGAAGTTGTCGGAAAGACAAGCTGCACGATCCGGAAATCCGGCCCGTCGTAGAACCATATGTCCCAACCGAAATATTCCGGGTAGTGATCGGGATGGACCGCACCGAACTGACAATCGAAGCCTCCTCCCAGGAAACCCGACGCCCGCGCACCGACGCTGAACCTCTCGCCGCCGCGCACGCGTCTGCAGTACTCGTTGATGATGGTAGCGAAAGGTCCGGCTTGAGCCCGATAACGACCAATTCAGGGACGCCAAAATTGTGCTCTATCCCGACCGAGTATGCGAATGGCGGATGCTCGTCTTCCTCCAGCACATAGAGAATGTGGCAGCCGTACTCTTCGATGTCGGCGAGTGCCTTGGCCTCCTCGGCGTCTATGGCTTCCCTACTCGGCATCGATCTGGTTCTGCGGCGCAGCCTTCTGGAACGCCGGCAGCGCCATGCAGGCGGCGTTGATGCGCGCGATCACCGGATAGGGGGCCATATCGACGCCGAAACGGGCATTGTTGGTCACCTGGGCGGCGAGGCAGATGTCGGCCAGGCCCGGCGTGTCGCCATGGCAGAACGCGCCGGCCTCGGGCGACGAAGCCAGAATCTTCTCAAGCGGCTGGAAACCTTCATTCACCCAATGCCGGAACCAGTTGACGACGTCCTCGTCGCCGGCGCCGAACAAGGTGCGCAGCGAGGTCAGCACGCGCAGATTGTTCACGGGGTGGATGTCGCAGGCGATCATTTGCGCCAGCATCCGCACCCGCGCCCGGCCCAGCGCATCCTTCGGCAGCAGCGGCGGTTCGGGCTGGACCTCGTCGAGATATTCGATGATCGCCAGCGACTGGGTCAAAAGCGTGCCGCCGTCCAACACCAGCGCCGGCACCAGGCCTTGCGGGTTCACCGCGAGATAGGCGGGCTCGAGATGTTCGCCGTGGCGCAGATGATGCGGCACATAGGTGTAGTCCAGCCCCTTCATCTCCAGCGCAATCCGCACCCGGTAGGAGGTGGAGGAGCGGTAGTAGTTGTGAAGGACGAGGTCGCTCATCGCCTCGGCTGCCCGATGGCCACCGTGATCTCGCCGATGCCGTCGACGCCGCCGGTGATCCTGTCGCCCACCTGGACCGCTCCGACGCCGGCCGGCGTACCGGTGAAGATCAGGTCGCCGGGCCGAAGCTCGACCGCCTCGCTGCAAATCGAGACGATATCGGCGATCGGCCATATCAGCTCGGCAAGGTCGCCGTCCTGTTTCACCGCGCCGTTGACGGCAAGCCAGATACGGCCTTTTTCCGGATGTCCTGATTTCGCGGCTGGAACCAGCGGGCCGCAAGGCGCCGACTGGTCGAAAGCTTTCGACCAGTCCCAGGGACGGGCTGCTTTCTTCGCCTGATCCTGCAGGTCGCGGCGGGTGAGGTCGACGCCGACGCCATAGCCCCAGACATGGGCGAGCGCCTCGGCGCGCGGAATGCGGAAACCGGCCTCGCCGATGGCGACGACCAGCTCGATCTCGTGGTGCAGGTTCGAGGTCAGCGGCGGGTAGGGGATCTCGGCGCCGCTGTCGACCACCGCGTCGGCCGGTTTGGTGAAGAAGAAGGGTGGATCGCGCTCGTCATTGCCGAGCTCGCGCGCATGCGCGGCGTAATTGCGGCCGACGCAGAAGATGCGGCGCACGGCAAACCGCTCCGCCGCGCCCGCGACGGCAACCGAAGCAATCGTCGGCGGCGGAAGGACGAATTCTGGCATGGTTTTTCTCTGTGCTGGCATGAATCGTTAGCACCTTCGGCCGATTTCGACCCGTGGGCAAGACTCGACGTCCCCGCACATCGGCCTGTCGTTTCAGTGACAATGCGCCGTACCATTGGGCGTGTACTATTTGCCAATAATCTGGCCATGATCACGGGACTATCCTGTGCCGGCTGAAACCGAACCGAAGCCTGAACCCGTGCAATGACCTCCGTCAGCGATCGCGCCCGCTTCCTGATCATCGACGACCACCCGCTGTTTCGCGAGGCGCTGCACAGCGCCGTGCAGATGGCCTATCCGGATGTCGATACGGTGGAGGCGCGCTCGATCGCGGAAGCGATCGAGCTTCTTGCCGACGCCAAGCCGTTCGACCTCGCGCTGCTCGATTTGAGCATGCCCGACGTGCATGGCTTCGAGGGGCTGTTGCAGTTGAGGACCCGTTATCCGCGGCTGCCAGTGGTGATCGTGTCGGGCTATGAGGAGCCGAAGATCATCTCCGAGGCGCTGTCCTACGGCGCCGCCGGCTTCATCCCGAAATCGGCCCGCAAGAGCGATCTCGCCGCCGCCATCCGCTCGGTGATGGATGGCGCGGTCTATGTGCCGGAAAATTACGAAGGCCAGCCGCCCGATCCCGACAGCACCGACCGCGCCGACATGGTACAGCGCCTGGCCAGGCTGACGCCGCAGCAGCTGAGAGTCCTGCAGATGCTGCGCCAGGGCATGCTCAACAAGCAGATCGCCTACGAACTGCAGGTGGGCGAGACCACCGTCAAGGCACATGTCTCCGAGATCCTGCGCAAGCTCAACGTCTACAGTCGCACGCAAGCGGTGATCGAGGTGTCGAAGCTCGACAATGCGGAGCTGTTTCGGGACCAGGCCGGGTTTTGAAGCGGCATTTCTAAGCCAGCAGATGCGCCAGCAGCGCGCGCAGTTGCGCAGGCTTTAGCGGCTTGCGCATCAGTTCGATGCCGGCTGCTCGCGCCGCCTTGGCAACGAGCTCGGAGCCGTCGGCGGTGACGATCAGCGCGGGCACCGGGCGGCCTAGATAGTCGCGCACTTCGGCTATCGTTGAGGTGCCGAGGTCGCCGCCGTCGAGATGCTGGTCGGCGATGATGATGTCGGGCACCCAGGCGGTGTCGCCGAGCAGGTCGAGCGCATCGTCGGTCGAGGTGGCGGCGCGCACCAGGCATTGCCAGCGCTCGAGCAGCGAGGTCATGGCCGAGAGCACGTCCATGTCGTTCTCGACCAGCAGCACCCTGGTGCCGAACAGGCCGTAACCGCGCGGCCGCTCCATGTCGGCGGCGGCCATCGCCGGCTCGGCCGTGGCCATGCCGACCGGCACGTCGATATGGAAGATGGTGCCGCGCCCGACCTTCGAGGAAAAGGTGATGGGGTGGCCGAGTGCCGCCGCCATGCGGCGCACGATCGCGAGGCCGAGGCCGAGCCCGCCGGCGAGTTCCGCATTGTTAAGCGTCGAGGTGCCGCGGTGGAATTCCTCGAACACCGCCTCACGCTGGTCCTCGGGAATGCCGCAGCCGGTGTCAGCGACGTCGATGCGGATGATGTCGCCGCGATGCCTGGTGCCGACCAGCACGCCGCCCGAGCGGGTGTAGCGCAGCGCATTGGAGAGAATGTTCTGCAGGATGCGCCTGAGCAGCGTGCGGTCGGAGCGCACCACCACGTTCACCGGCCTGAATTTCAGCGACAGGCTTTTCTTTTCCGCTTCGGGCAGGAAATCCGAGCGCAGCGAGGAAAACAGCGCCTCCAGGCTGACGTCGACGACTTCCGGTTGCACCACCCCGGCGTCGAGCTTCGAGATGTCGAGCAGTGTGCGCAAGAGGTCTTCCATCGTCTCCAGCGAGCGCTCGACCTGCCGGACAAGCTTCCTGCCTTCCTCGCTGGCCTGGACCTCGGCCAGCGCAGAGACCGACAGGTGCGCGGCGTTGAGCGGCTGCAGCACGTCGTGGCTGGCGGCGGCGAGGAACCTGGTCTTGGAGAGGTTCGCCAGTTCGGCGTTCTCCTTCGCCTCGCTGAGGTCGATGTTCGACTGTTCGAGCCGGCGCAGCGTCGCGTGCAGTTCCTCGGTGCGGTTGCGCACCCGGTTTTCCAGCGAGATGGCGGTCTGGAACAGCGAGAAGGCATTGCCCTGCTGGTCCATCGAACGCTCGACGCGGCTGACGAGGGCCGCGTTGATCTTCTTCAGCCTTTCGAGGTCATTGATATCGCGAAGCGGCATCTCGCTACTCGGCTGCCTGGGGCTCGCCGAAGGCGATGCCGGTAAAGGTCTGGTTGAGGTGCATCGAGCGGTACTGCTCGCCATAGGTGCCGAAGCCGATGACCTTGTTGGTCCGGTAGAGCTCCGAAATGTCACGGTAGACCTGGCGGTTGCGCGCATCGAGCCGGCGCAGCACGCAGTCGAAGCCGAGGATCATGTCGATGCCGCCCAGCTTGCGTTCGGCGTCCTGTAACGCGGCGCGCGTCGCTTCCACCATGTTCTTCGGCTGGGCGATGGACAGAACGACGCCATCGTCGATGGCGCAGAAGAACGACAGCGAGCCGTCGACATGCATGCGCTGGATGGAGCGGCAGTAATATTCGCCGGCCACTTTCACCACGACGGGATGGGAGGCGAAGCTTAGCGGCGTCAGCGCCTGCGCCACGGTGCCGACCGAGGCCGCGTATTCCTCCGCCGCGTTGGTGGCGTTGAATTCGCGCACGATGCGATGGTCCGGGTCGGACGACGTCACCACCAGCTTCTCGTCGGTCGGAATGAAATTGTCGGTCTTGAAGACGTGGAAGGGGATCTCGGTCGCGACCAGCACGATGATGGCGCTGTCGGACGTGACCTTGCCGTTCGAAATCAGGCTGGTCGTCTCGAATTTCAGGTCGTCGCCCGCCGAGCCGCCGATCAGCGGGATGTCGTCCAATCCCCAGTGGATGGCCGAGGTCACCGCTTCCTCGGCATAGGAAAGCCCGTCGATGAAGCAGAGGGCGAACACGCTCTTCACCCGTTCCTGGCCGGCGCGGCAGCGCAGCAGGCGCCGCAGCTCCACGACCTCGCCGGTGATCCCGTCCATGCCGGAGGAGGAGAGGTTCTCGACCATGGTGCTGACGGTCGAAAACGACGCCGACGGCAAAAGCAGGGCAAGGGCATGCCCTTCCTCCAGTCCCTGCGGCGTGATTTCGCCGGCGGTCGAGCAGCCGGCATAGGCGAGCGACGGCGCATGGACCTTCAGCGCTTGCGCGAGCGCCGCCGCGTCGACCAGGCTTTGGGAGAAGAACAGAAGCGCAAAGCCGGCGTCGACAGCCGCCGCTTCGGCCGCGATGGCGCGCGCAAAGGCATTCGGGTCGGGCTCATCCGTGGTGAGCGCCGAAAGGCCCGATGCATAGCGTGTGCTCGAACTGGCCAGCTGCCGTCTCCGCAATTTCCTCCAACGCTGTTTTGTGCGTGTCTTTTCTTATGCGTGTCAGGCACGCTTCGCGTCGAAGGCATCTTTGCCTTCAATCCCGGTTTTGGCAATGGGGCCGGTTGCTGCGCTGCACATAGCTTTCGCCATGATCGAAAGTACAATGGAACCGGCGCTGGCAGCGCTGTTTTGCCCGTTGTACGCTACCCGAATAACGCACTGCCGAAGCACAAGCGCGGCATTCGGCAATGACCAAGGTTGATACCCAGGGAGGTTGCATGTCGGACGTGTCGTTGACTGTAAACGGGAGGCGGGTCAGCGGGAACGCCGAGGACCGAACGCTTCTGGTGCATTTCCTCAGGGAACATCTAGGACTCACCGGAACGCATGTCGGTTGCGATACATCGCAATGCGGCGCCTGCGTCGTGCATGTCGACGGCCGGGCGGTGAAGTCCTGTACCATGCTGGCCGCGCAGGCCTCGGGCTCGACCATCGTCACCATCGAGGGGCTCGCCGACGGCGCCGAGCTGCATCCGGTGCAGGCCGCGTTCAAGGAGCATCATGGGCTGCAATGCGGCTTCTGCACGCCGGGCATGATCATGGCGGCGACCGACATGATCGCGCGCCATCCCGAGGGCCTCGACGAGGCGACGGTGCGCGCCGAGCTCGAAGGCAATATCTGCCGCTGCACGGGCTACCACAACATCGTCCAGGCGATCCTCGCCGCATCGGAGACGATGGCGAAGGGCGCCAAGGGCAGGGCGAAGCAGGCAGCTTAGGGAGTAGGCAGTGGCAATAGGGAATAAGGCAAACGGCGATACGACCGCGAGCCCCTCACTACTGCCTAACCCCCTACTGCCTATTCCCTTAATTCCGGAGGAATTTCCGCAAATGGGTATCGAAGGCGTCGGCGCCCGCGTGGCGCGCAAGGAAGACAAGAGGTTCATCACCGGCGGCGGCCGCTATGTCGACGACATGGTGGTCCCCGGCATGAAACATGCCGTGTTCGTGCGCAGTCCGCACGCGCATGCACAGATCAAGAAGATCGATGTGAAAAAGGCGCAAGCGATGCCCGGCGTCGTCGGCGTGCTCACCGGCAAGGAGCTCAAGGCCGACGGCATCGGCAATCTGATCTGCGGTTGGATGATCCACTCCAAGGACGGAACGCCGATGAAGATGGGCGCGTGGTCGCCTCTGGCCGTCGACAAGGTGCGCTATGTCGGCGACGCGGTCGTCATCGTGATCGCCGACACCAAGGGCCAGGCGCGCGACGCGGCGGAAGCGGTCGAGATCACCTACAAGGAATTGAAGGCCGTCGTCGACGCCACCAAGGCCATCCAACCCGGAGCGCCGCAGGTCCATGCCGAGGCAGAGAACAACCTGATCTTCGACTGGGAGCTCGGCGACGCAAAGGCCACCGACGCGGCGATCAGGTCGGCGGCCCATGTCACGCGCATGAAGATCGTCAACAACCGGCTGGTGCCGAATGCGATGGAGCCGCGCGCGGCTCTCGGGCACTACGACAAGGCGGAGGACCACTATACCTGCTGGACGACGTCGCAGAACCCGCATGTCGCGCGGCTGGTGATGAGCGCCTTCTACAATGTCGCGCCGGAAAACAAGCTGCGCGTGATAGCGCCCGATGTCGGCGGCGGCTTCGGCTCCAAGATCTACATCTATCCGGAAGAGATCGTCTGCCTGTGGGCATCGAAGAAGACCGGCGTTCCCGTCAAATGGGTCGCCGACCGCACCGAAAGCTTCCTGTCGGACGCGCATGGCCGCGACCATGTCTCGACGGTGGAGATGGCCTTCGACAAGGACAACCGCATCACCGGTCTGAAGGTCGACACAATAGCCAATCTCGGCGCCTACATGTCGCTGTTCTCGTCCTGCGTGCCGACCTATCTCTATGCCACGCTGCTGTCGGGCCAGTACAACATCCCGGCGATCCACGCCAATGTGCGCACCGTCTATACCAACACCGCGCCCGTCGATGCCTATCGCGGGGCAGGGCGGCCGGAGGCCACCTACGTGCTCGAGCGGATGATGGAAACCGCGGCGCGCGAGCTTGGCGTGCCGCCGGCGGAACTCAGACGCCGCAACTTCATCACGTCCTTCCCGCACCAGACTCCGGTGATCATGGCCTATGACGCGGGCGATTATAACGCTTCGCTCGATGCGGCGATGAAAGCCGCCGACTATGCCGGCTTCACCAAGCGCCGCGCCGACGCCACTAAGCAGGGCAAGCTGCGCGGCATCGGCATGAGCTGCTACATTGAGGCCTGCGGCCTGGCGCCGTCGTCGGCGGTCGGCTCGCTCGGCGCCGGTGTCGGCCTCTGGGAATCGGCGGAGGTGCGCGTCAATGCCGTTGGCACAATCGAGGTGCTGACCGGCTCGCACAGCCATGGCCAGGGCCATGAGACGACCTTCGCGCAACTGGTCACCCAGCGCTTCGGCGTGCCGATCGACTCGGTCTCGATCGTGCATGGCGACACCGACAAGGTGCAGATGGGCATGGGCACCTATGGTTCGCGTTCCGGCGCCGTCGGCATGTCGGCCATCGTCAAGGCCCTCGACAAGGTCGAGGCCAAGGCCAAGAAGATCGCCGCGCACCTGCTCGAAGCGGACGAGGGCGACATCGTCATCGAGAATGGCGAGGTCAAGGTCGCGGGCACTGACAAGAGCCTGCCCTGGTTCCAGGTGGCGCTTGCCTCCTACACCGCCCACAACCTGCCGGCCGGCATGGAGCCCGGGTTGAAGGAGACGGCCTTCTACGATCCGTCCAACTTCACCTTCCCGGCCGGCTGCTACATCTGTGAGGTCGAGATCGACCCCGAAACCGGCACGACAGAGATCGTCCAGTTCGTCGCGGCGGACGATTTCGGCAACATCATCAATCCGATGATCGTCGAGGGGCAGGTGCATGGCGGCATCGCCCAGGGCGTGGGCCAGGCGTTGCTGGAAGGCGCGCATTACGACTCAAGCGGCCAGCTTCTGACGGCAAGCTACATGGATTACACCATGCCGCGCGCGGGCGACCTGCCGTCCTTCAAGGTCTCGACCTCGAACACGCCATGCCCTGGCAATCCGCTCGGCATCAAGGGCTGCGGCGAGGCCGGCGCCATCGGTTCGCCGCCGGCGGTCATCAACGCCATCACCGATGCGCTCGGCGTCGTCGACATCGCCATGCCGGCGTCGCCCGCGACGGTGTGGGCAACCATCCGCGCGACGAAGCACTGAGGAGGAACGAGCATGTATTCCGTCAACTACCATCGCGCTTCCTCCGTCGCCGACGCCGCCAGGCAACTCAAGAATGGCGACGCCAAGCTGCTCTCCGGCGGCATGACACTGATCCCCGCCATGAAGACGCGGCTCGCGGCGCCCTCGGACCTCGTCGACGTCTCGCGGCTGAAGGACCTGCAAGGCGTCAAGGTGTCCGGCAAGACGGTCACCATCGGCGCCGCGACGACGCATTACGACGTCTCCACCGACGACAAGCTGAAGAAGGCCTGCCCGGCGCTTGCGCATATGGCATCCCTGATCGGCGATCCGGCGGTACGCTATAAAGGCACGATCGGCGGCTCGATCGCCAACAACGATCCGGCCGCCGACTATCCGGCCGCGCTGCTGGCCCTGGACGCGACGATCGTCACCAACAAGCGCGAGATCGCGGCGGACAAATTCTTCAAGGGCCTGTTCGAGACTGCGCTGAAGGAAGGCGAGATCGTCACCGCGGTAAGCTTTACCGCTCCGGCCAAGGCGGCCTACCAGAAGTTCCGCAACCCGGCTTCGCGCTACGCCATCGTCGGTGTGTTCGTGACCAAGGGCAAGGACGGGGTGAGGGCGGCGGTGACCGGCGCCGGCGAGGACGGCGTTTTCCGCTCCAAGGAAATCGAGGCGGCGCTGGCGAAGAATTTCGACGTCGCGGCGCTCGGCGGCCTCAAAGTGTCGGCAAAGGGGCTGATGAGCGATATCCATGCCTCCGCCGACTATCGCGCCAATCTGATCGCGGTGATGGCCAAGCGTGCCGTGGCCGCCGCCAACGCCTGAACGCTCTCAGCCTGGGTGAAGGAAAGGGGCCCCCGCGGCCCCTTTTTCTTTTGTACTCGCAACGACTTGGCGGGAATTACCTGAGTATTCGCGGTTTCGCACTTGCACAATAATATCCCGCACTGCAAAATGACTCCGGCGGGAATACCAGACGGTCCGAGACGCGGGCAACGCTTCGCATCCGGATCTCGAGTTGCGAAGGCACGGTATGACCGACATCTCCGCAGCGTCCGTTGTCCTGCCGCGGGCCGCAATCGACAGGGAAGCCAGGACAAGACTGGCCTATCTCGACGGCTGGCGAGGCCTGTCGATCGCGATGGTGCTGATCGGCCATTTCTTTCCGGTCCCGGGACTCAATCTCGGCGTGCTCGGCGTCGAGTTCTTCTTCGTGCTGAGCGGCCGGCTGATGGGCGAAATCCTGTTCATCGAGCGCTTTCCGCTGAAGAAATTCTTCAAGCGCCGCTTCTCGCGCATCTATCCAGCGCTGCTGGTGTTCGTGATTGCCGCCATGATCGGCCTGACAGGGACCTTCATTGCCTTCAAGTGGAAGGCGGCGCTGACGGCGCTGACCTTCACCTACAATTACGCCGGCATCCTGATCACCCGCGCCGGCGCGCTCGACCACATCTGGTCGCTCTGCGTCGAGGAGCATTCCTATATCCTGCTCGCGCTGATCAGCGTGGTGGTAACCGGAAGAACGAACGTCGTGCGGCTGCTGGTCGTGCTGGCGCTGCTGGCAATGGCCAACGGCGCCATTTCGTACGGGGTTCTCGGCATGGGCTACGAGACCACCTACTGGCGGACCGACGTGCATATCGCCTCGATCCTGCTGTCCGCCGCGATCTGCCTGCTCAAGGCCGACGGGCGCCTGCCGGCTTCCCTGCAAAGCCAGCATGTGGCGCTGGCGGCGGCGGTTGGCGGCCTGTTGCTGTTCCTCGATCCGGTGCCGACCACGATCCACTATCTTGTCGGCGTGCCGCTGCTGGCGCTCGCCGTCAACACGCTCGACTTCGCGGGCGGCTACCTGGCGGGGCCGCTGTCGTCGCGGCCGATGGTGATGCTCGGCCTGTGGTCCTATTCGCTCTATCTCTGGCAGCAGCCTTTCTACAAATTCGTCGATGAACACGGTCGCGCGCCGATACCGATGCTGGCGGCTGTATTCGCCTGCGCGCTGGCCAGCTACTATATCGTCGAAAAACCCACACGCGGCTGGCTCAACCGCAACTGGTGAGATCAGGTTCCTGCGGCGTGCCTTCGGGATGTCCCAGCTTTCGTCGAAGCGGAAGACATTGCTCGCCATGATGTCGCCCCCAGCCAGCGGAGCCGATATATTAGCTGCGGCCTGTTTTCCTGGCCAGCAGCGTTCAGGCGGCGATGGGCTTCGCCCAATAGCGCACCGATTTCTTGCCGCCGTGGATCACTGCGTCGCCGACCTCGGCGAAGCCGAGCGCTGCGTGGAACGCGTCGGAGGCCGGGTTGGGTGGATCGGCATTGACCTCGCAGGTGACGATGGTGTGGCCGGCGAGGCGAGCCTGCTCGAACAGGTCCTCATAAAGCCGGCGGGCATGGCCGCGGCCGCGGGCGCCCGCGGCCACGACGACGCGATCGACATAGACGAAGCGCGGATAGCGCTCGCGAAACCAGAGGAAGTTCGGACTGTCGTAGTTTGCATCCTGGTCGAAGCACAGGATGAAGGCTTCCAGCGCGCCGATGCGGCGGGTGTAGAATGCTTCGCTGAGCAGGAATGAGAGCCGTTCCGGCTCGAGCCAGGACAACTCCGCCGCATGCTCGTTGTTGAGGGCGAGGATGGCGGCCTCATCGGCGGGCGAGACCTGTTCGATCGGCAACAATTCCTTGCTCATCGTCTTCGCCATCAGGCTCTCGCGGCCGCGATCGTCGCCGCCACCTTGGCTTGGTCGGTCACCGTGTTGCGGTATTCGCGATCGAGGTCGGCGCCGCCCATGCCGACATTCGGGTTGCGGTAGCGCATGGCGCTCGGCACGTCCGCCAGTGCTGCGAAATGCATCTCGGTCAGTCCGGTCCGCCTGCGCACCTCGCCGATCGTGTCGGGCGCGAGGGCGCCGCAGCCGAGGATGATGATGCGCGCGCCCGCCTGGCGAACGAGCTCCGCCAGAAGCTCGACGCCTTCGACCGCCGTATCGCGCTGGCCGCTGGTCAGCACGCGGCCGACCTTGCAGCGGATCAAGGCTTCGAGCGCCTCGACCGGATCGCGCGTCATGTCGAAGGCGCGATGGCAGGTGACGTTGAGCGGGCCGGCAGCCTCAACCAGCGCGCTCATGCGCGCTTCGTCGATGGCGCCGTCGGCAGTGAGGCAGCCGACGACGACGCCGGCCACGCCGAGCTCGCGAAGCGCTTCGACATCGGCGAGCATCGAGCGGTATTCGGCCTCGCTGTAGAGGAAATCGCCGCCGCGCGGACGCACGATGACATGAAAGGGAATGGTCGCGCTTTCGAGCGCGGCGCGCACCGTGCCCATGCTCGGCGTGATGCCGCCTTCGATGAGGCTGGCGCAGAGCTCGACCCGGTCGGCGCCGGCGGCCTGGGCGGCAAGCAGCCCGTCAATGCCTTCGACGCAGATTTCGATCAGGGGTTTTTGCGTGTCCGCCACCGGTTTCCATCCATGCTTTCGACGAGATGCGCAGCCCTAGCATCGGGCGGGCCGCCGCGAAAGCCGCAACGATCGGTCCAGCCATGGAGGTGCTTGACAATACATAACTGCAAAGTTATGCATAACTCATAACTGAAAGGTTATTGATTGGTGCGAACCCTGTTGGCAAGGAGACCGACGATGGAAGCAAGATTGAAGAACCCGGTGATGCTCATTCCCGGCGCACTGCAGGCGCTTCTGGCGCTCGACAAATCGACCGAAGCCGGCGACGTGCCTTATGTGACGCGCAAGCTCGTTCATCTGCGCGCCAGTCAGATCAACGCCTGCGCCGTTTGCGTCGACATGCATGCGCGTGAGCTGAAGAAGGCCGGCGAGAAGGACGAGCGGATTTTCGCCGTGTCGGCATGGCGGGAGACGCCGTACTTCAACGAAGCCGAACGCGCGGCGCTTGCGCTGACGGAAGCCGCGACGCGCCTGGCCGATCGTTCCGACGCGGTGCCGGACGAGGTCTGGGACGAGGCCGCGCGCCATTATGACGACAAGGCGCTCGCCGCCCTGGTGATCCAGATCGCGCTGATCAATGCGTTCAACCGGCTGAACGCCACCACGCGGCAACCGGTAGGCGCCTGGGGGTGAGGCGAGAGGCGGGTGCCCGCTTCGAAGCCGGCGCTTCGCCGGCTACTGTTTCAGGATCGTGTTCTTGGCGCCTTGCTCGACCTGGTCGATCACCAGAAGCTTCACCGGATCGGCACCGATATTGGTGGCCTGGTGCCATTGCCCGATCATCTCGACGATGAAGTCGCCGGTCTTATAGGTGTTGGCAGCGCCGGTCTCGACATTGGTCACCTTGAGCGTGCCTTGCTCGACATAGGCGTAGCGCGGGAAGGGGTGCTTGTGCACGGGCAAGGTCGCCCCCGGAGCGATCTGGTAGGACGAGACCTGAACCTCGACGTTCTTCTGCGGCAGCGTGATCGGCTGGCCCGACGCGGTCGTGGTCTTCGATGCCAACGGCGTCACCACGACTGGCGTATTGCTGCTGTCCAACGCGTTGGCCGCGGTCGCATGGACGGTGGCTATCGCCAGCAGTGCCGATATCGTGATGTTGCGCATGGTCCCCTCCAAAGTTGCCGCACCATCGCCCGACGGAAATTGACGCGCAAGCATCCTTTTGCATGCGCCGAATTTTCGGGCGTTGCGGTCTAAGCTGCTCTGGAAGACGTGAAAGGCCCCGGACATGCCGGGGTCTCAGCACTGTATCATCGCCTCAGCCGCTCGGTCGGCTATTTCGCTGTGCGATGGAAATCAGGGACGTGCCGGGAAGGTGATCCGGCGGATCAGCTCGGTGCCTTGCCGCCGTTCTTCTTGCAGTCCGAGCGGAACTTCTCGCGATCCTTGCCGTGGAGGCCTTTTTGATCCGCGAGCGTCGAGCATTGCTTCGAGATCGCGGTCTTTTCGGGCGTCATGGCGGTTTTCGGCTTCTTCGTGGTTGGCGCCGTGGTCGTTGTCGTGGTGGCGGCGGGCGTGGTTGTCGTTGTCGACATCGCCGCCATGGCTCCGGTGGTGACAAATCCCGCGAGAGCGATAGAGGCAAGAACACGTGCTGCGGCTTTCATTGCGATCTCCATTGTTTCGAGTTTCCCCCAAGCAGGGGGCTAGCATCGGACTGAGGCTCCACCGTGCCGAGCCGCAGGGCGGGGTGGACACTTTGTCGTTACCGGGAGTTGCGCTTGATGAGCACGCCATCGCGTTGCGGTGAAACACTCCAAGCGGCTCTGTCACACGGCGGGGCTGTCCTGCTGTTTGCCAGGCCCGGGCTTCGGCGCCCGGAGCAGCAAGGTGAACGGCACGAGCAGCGCCGTCGCTATTGCGCAATAGAAGAAGACGTCGACATAGGCGAGCAGTGAAGCCTGGCGACCGATTTCCTGTCCGATCCAGCCGACGGCCTGTTGCTTGGCCTCGATCAGCGGCGAGCCCTCGGCGACGAAATGGTCCGTCACCTGGCGGAGAGTCTGCTGATAGGCCTCGCTCGACTGCGCCGTGTGGCCGACCAGCACCGACTGATGCAACTGGGCGTTCTGGGCGATGACAGTGTTGGACAGCGACACGCCGATGCTGCCGCCGATGTTGCGGGCGACATTGATCAGCGAGGATGCCTGGTCGGTCTTTTGCGGCGGCAGGCCGACATAGGCGGCGGTGGAGATCGGGATGAACAGGAACGGCAGGCCGATCATCATGTAGATGCGCGCATAGGCGAAGAAACCGAAGCTGGCGTCGGGCGTCAGCGAGGTCATGTGCCAAAGCGCGACCGCGATCACCGACATGCCCATCATGATGAGATAGCGCGGCTGAACGACACCGGCCGCAAGGCCCGAAATCGGCATCAGCATCAGCATGGCGATGCCGCCCGGCATCATCGACAGACCGGAAAGGGTGGCGGTGTAGTCGAAGGTGGTCTGCTGCAGTTGCGGCAAAAGCTGCGTGGTGCTGAAGAGCACGGCGCCCACCGCCATCATGACGAGGAACGACATGCCGAACTGCCGGCTGAAAAGCAGGCGGATGTCGACGATCGGATCGCGCCTCGTCCACTCCCACGGAACAAGCAGCAGGAACGACACCGCCGAGATCACGGCGAATGTGGTAATGAAGGTCGAGGCGAACCAGTCGTTGCGCTGGCCTTCGTCGAGAAAGACTTCGAGGCAGCCGAGCGCCATCGCCACCAGGATGAAGCCGATCCAGTCGACCTTCAGCCCCTTGCTCAACCGCTCGCGGCGCTCGCGTTCGAGAATGTCGGGCTCGATCACCAGCCATTGCACGAGCGCCAGCGACATGATGCCGAAGGGCACGTTGATGAAGAAAATCCAGTGCCAGGAGAAATTGTCGGTCAGCCAGCCGCCGATGGTCGGCCCGACCGTCGGGGCGACGATCACCGCGATGCCGTAGAGCGCAAAGGCCTGGGAGCGTTTCTCAGGCGGGAACGTGTCGGCCAGGATCGACTGCTCGCTCGGCGCCATGCCGCCGCCGCCGAGCCCCTGCAGGATGCGGAAGGCGATCAGCGTCGGCAGATTGGGCGCCAGCCCGCACAGCAGCGACGCCAGCGTGAAGGTCGCCACGCAGATCATGTAATAGCGCTTTCGACCGATGATGCTGGTAAGCCAGCCGCTGACCGGAATGATGACGGAGTTGGCGACGAGATAGGTGGTGATCACCCATGTGCTCTCGTCCATGCCGGCGGCCAGGCTGCCGGCGATGTTGCGCAGCGCGACATTGGCGATCGAGGTGTCGAGCACCAGCATGAAGGTCGCGATCGAGACGACGATCGCGATCAGCCAGGGGTTGCGCCCGCCGGCCGCCGACCGGCTTTCGTTACCCTGAGCTGCTGCGGCATCGCTCATCGTACCTTGACCGTCGGCACCACCGACATGCCGGGACCGAGATAGACGCCGGGCGGTTGGTCGAACACGATCTTGACCGGCACGCGTTGCACCACCTTGACGAAATTGCCTGTGGCGTTTTCGGCTGGAAGCAGGCTGAAGGCCGTGCCGCTGCCGGCCTGAACGCTGTCGACATGGCCATGGAAGGTCTTTTCCGGATAGGCGTCGATGGCGATATCGACGGGCTGGCCCGGTCGCATCAGGTCGAGCTGTGTCTCCTTGAAATTGGCTTTCACCCAGACGTCGTTGGGCACGAACATCATCAGCACCTGGCCGGGCTGCGCATAGGTGCCTTTCGCCACCGTGATGTTGGTGGCATGGCCGGCGACGGGCGCCGTGATGGTCGTGCGGGTGAGGGTGATCTTGGCTTGGTTCTCGGTGGCCTCAGCTTGCCGAAGCTTGGCCTCGGCGCTCTTGCCTTGTGCCTGCAGAACAGCCACCTGGCTTTTCGCCGCCTCGACATTGGCGTTGGCGGTATCGAGTGCTGCCTGGTCCTGGCGTAAGGTCGAAGCGGCCTGCTGTGCCTGCTGTTGCGTCGCCGTGCCCTTGGCCAGGAGCTCACGGTTGCGCTGGTCCTCGGATTTGGCGAATTCGAGTGCTGCCTGCGCCTGCGCCACCTGTCTTTCGGCCGCATCGATCTTGGCGTTTTGCGCCTCGGTCTGGGCCTGCACATTGGCAATATCGGCCTGCGCCGCAACCACGCCGGCTTGTGCCTGTTTGAGCGAGGCCTGATAATCGCTGTCGTCGATGCGCAGAAGCACGGCGCCGGCCTCGACCGGCTGGTTGTCGGTGACGGCGACATCGGTAATGCGTCCGGCAATTTCCGCGCCGATCGTCACCGTGCGGGCGTCGATGAAGGCGTCGTCGGTCCATTCATACTGTCGCGCGTTGATCCACCAGATGACCACGGCCGCGATGACTAACAGGATGAGGATGGCGACGATCGCCGCTATGTAGGGATGGCGTCTGATGAGGCCGGGTTTGTTGTCGTCCGACGGACTGTCATTCGACTGCGAGTCTTGCGCTCGCTCGCCGTCGCGCTCGTTATCCATGCGCTTTTCGGCGTCCGGCGGGCGTTGCTGCCGATCGGACCGGGGCTGAACCCGCGCTTCCTCGGCGGGAGCGGTTTCGCGCTCTTTTCTTTCAGTTTTTGCGTCCAAGGCAACGGGTCCCAGATATCGTTGGCCCCCTCGCAGCAGGGTCAACGGGCGGTTTCCGCAAAGGTTCCTGCCCTCGGATGCGGCCATGGCTCGGCTGGCAGCGTCAGCCCGCCATCCAGCCGCCGTCCACCATCAGGTTTATGCCGGTGACATAGCTCGCCATATCGCTGGCGAGAAAGAGCGCCGCGCCCGCCACGTCGTTCGGATGCCCGAGCCGTGGCCAGGGTGTGCGGCGGCGCGAATAGTCGAGCGCATCAGGGTCGTTGGCGACGCCCGGCTTGCCGGTGATGATCTTGCCCGGAGCAATCGCATTGCAGACGATCAGGTCGTCGGCATGGTCGACGGCGATCTGCCGGGTCATCTGCACGATGCCGCCCTTGCTCACCGAATAGGGCAGGTCGCCGGGGCAGGCGACCATGCCGTGCTGCGAGGAGATGTTGATGATGCGGCCGCGCACCTCGTTAACCGGCGCCTGGGTGAGCATCTGCGTGACGGCGCATTTATTGCAGTAGAAGAAGCCGGTCAGGTTGACGCCGATGACGCGGTTCCACTGTTCCGGCGTGGTCTCGATCAGGTTGGTGCTGGTGTAGATCGCTGCATTGTTGACCATCACGTCGAGCCGGCCGAATTGCGCGACCGTCACGCCGACGAGCGCGTCGACGGCGCTCCAGTCAGAGATGTCGGTTCTGACGTAGGTGGCAGCGCCGCCGGCCGAACGGATCATGTCGACGGTGCCTTGGCCGCCCTCGATCGGCTGCTCCACCATGTCTGCAACGACGATGTTGGCGCCTTCGGTGGCGAATTTCAGCGCGATGGCGCGGCCGATGCCGGAGCTCGCTCCGGTGACGATGGCTGTTTTGTTGGCGAGCAGGGCCATGATGTTCAGCTCTCCCGGGTGACGATCTTTCCTTGCGCCGCGCCGACCAGTCGCCCGTCGCGCACGATCTCGCGGCCGTGCAGGAAGACACTGGTCAGCCGCGCTTTCACGGTCCAGCCGTCGAAGAGCGTATAGCCTGCCCGCGACACCTGATCGGCATTGGCGATGGTGCTTGACTGGCGCGGGTCGAGGATCAGCAGATCGGCATCGTGGCCGGCGGCGATGCGACCCTTGCGCCGGCTGAGGCCGAAGCGCTCGGCTGGATTGCGGGAGCACATGCGCACCAGATCGGGCAGGGCGATGAGCCCTTCATCGACCAGCCTCAGCATTGTCGGAAGCAGCGTCTGCAATCCTGGCATGCCGCCCGGGATGTCGGCGAAAGCGGCATAAGCCGCTGCCTTCTCGACGGGCGCGTGCGGTGCGTGATCGGTGGCGATGATGTCGATCAGCCCTGCGCCTAGCGCGGCGCGCAGCGCGTCGACGTCGTGTGGCGAGCGCAAGGGCGGCGAGGCCTTCAGCTTGGCGCCTTGCGTTTCGTAATCCTGCGCTGTGAAGAACAGGTTCTGCGGCGTGGTCTCGACGCTGGCGTCGGCCATGCCGCGCAGCCGGCTCCAGGTCTCGACGCCCAGCTCGGAATTGATCTGCCGGACATGGATCCTCGCTTCGGCCGAGGCGGCGGCGACAAGGGCGCGGGCGATGCCATTGGCTTCGGCGAGCGGCGGCCGGCTGTCCAGGAAGGCGGCGACGCTGCCGGAGCGATCCCGCGCCGTGCTGCCGGCCAGGATCGATTGGTCGCCGGGCGAGATGCCGATCAGCGTATCGGCGCCGGCGAAAGCCTTCAGCGCCTCCGCAACGGTATCGAGCGAGGCAAAAAGGAAGGTGTCCGGCACGTCGGCGGTGAACAGCTCGAAGGAGACCGGTGCGAGGTCGAGCAGGCGGGGGATAAGCGACAGATCGCGGCTGACCACGGCCTGCAGGCCGACATCGACATGGATGCGGCCCTTCGCAATCGCCATCTTGTCGGCAAGTTGCTCGGGCGTGGCCGTCCATGGCTCATCGGTCGGCATGTCGAGTATGGTGGTGACGCCGCCGAGCGCCGCCGCATGCGTACCGGAGGAAAAATCCTCCTTATGCGTCAACCCGGGGTCGCGCAGATGCGCATGCGCATCGACAAGGCCCGGTAGCAGGAAGCAACCCGCGGCGTCGATGAGCGTGCTGGCTTCCGCGGCTTCGCCGGGCGCGATGAGTGCGGCGACCTTGCCCGCGGCGATGCCTATATCGCCCCGGCCGAGGCCATCGGCGTTCACAACCGTTGCGCCGCGGATCAGCGTCTCGAACACGGTTCCCCCTCAGCCGCGCTGCTCGAAGCGCGCATGGTTCGCGTGCCAGAAGCGCGCGATGTCCTCGCGGCGCATGAAGGCGGCGCCGTCGGATTTCTGGACATGCTCGATGACCTCGCGCAGGCCCGAGGCGCGGTTCGGCTGACCCGTCCAGCGGGCGTGGATGCCGATGGTCAGCATGCGGCCGCCGGTCTCCTCGGCTTCGCCAAGCATATAGTCGATGGCCGCGCGGCAGTCCTCGGCGAAGTCGCGCGGATTGCTGTAGCCCGGAGCCACCAGATAGCGGCTGTCGTTGAGCGTCTTGGAGTAGGGGACGACCAGGATTTCCGTGCCCCGGTGATCGAGGAAATAGGGCAGGTCGTCGTTGCAGGGATCGGAGTGGTAGAGGAAGCCGCCTTCCTCGACCAGCAGGTCGCGCGTGTTGACGCTCGGCAGCGAGCGGCAGTTCCAGCCCAAGGGCCGCTTTCCCAGCAGCTTTTCGTAAAGCGCGATCGCCTCGTGCAGATGGCGCTCTTCCTCGCCGCGCTCCATGGTCGTGTGGTCGATCCAGCGCAGGCCATGGCCCATCAGGTCATGCCGGCGGCTCTTCATCCATTCGACCAAGGGCGGGTTGCGCTCCAGAGCCACGGCGCAGGCGGAAAAGGTGACCGGGATGTCGTAGCGGTCGAACAATCTGGCCAGGCGCCAGACGCCGGCGCGGCTGCCATATTCGAAATGCGTCTCGGTGCCGAGATCGCGCACCGGCATGCTGCCGCTGAGATTGTATTCGCCCCAATTGTCGTTGCGGCCATCTTCGAGCCAGGAATATTCCGAGCCCTCCTCATAGTTGAGCACGAGGTTGACGGCGAGCTTGACGCCGCCCGGCCAGGTGACGAAGGGCGGGTGCGGGCCGTAGCCGACGAAATCGCGCGGCTGCTGGAAATCGATCGGCATCGACTAGTCTCCTCTGGTCGGCTTGGCTCAGTTCTCGTTGGCGGCGATCCAGTCCATGTAGTCGTGGAACGCTTCCTTGCCGGCACGCGGCCGCCACGTGGTGTCGCGCAGGATGCGCGCGATGTCATAGGCGCCCCACATGCCGCCTTTCAGCCTCACATCCTGGACGATGTTGGCGTCGTCTCCAGGCGTCACCTCCGCCTTCAGGCCCGGCACGCGTTCCCTTGCCCAGCCGATGATCTCGCCGATGGTCTGGCTGGACCCGGAGCCGATATTGTAGTGGCGGTAATTGAGGCGGGGCGCATCGATCAGCGCGAGGATCGCTGCGGCAACGTCGGTCGAGGCCACATAGTCGCCGACGGGCTCCAGGCTGTTCGGCCTGATCGTCTCGCCGGCCAAGGCCATATGCGCGACGCGGTTCGGAACATGACGAAAATTGCGGCTCTCGGTGGCGCGATCCATCGGGCCGTAGACGGAAGCGAGCCGCACCGAGGCCGCCGACAGGCCGAACAGATCGGCATAGCGGTTGGTGACCATCTCGGAGGCGAATTTCGAGATGCCGTAGAGCGTCAGCGGCGCGACATAACCGTCTTCCGGCAGTGGCTCGGCGCCCCAGTCCGGTCCGTTGTGGCGATAGACGGAACCGGAGCTGACATAGACGAAGCGTTTCAGGCCTGGTCTCGCGCGCGCCCAGTCCAGCATGCGCACTGTGCCCATGAGATTGACGTCGACGATGCGGGCCGGGTCTGCGGCCTCCGGCTGGCGCTTTGCCTCCGAGGCGCTGCCGCGCGAAATCGGCGTGATCGTCGCGCCATGCACGATTGCCGTGATGCCTTGCTTGTCGAGCGTCGCGGACCAGGCTTGCGGGTCGAGGATATCGGCGGAAATCACCGTCAGCCGGTCGCGCACCGGAGCGAAATGCTTCTCGGCTGCGGCGTCGAGGCCGGAGCGATCGAGGATCACGGCGCGGGCTTGCGGATCGCGGTCCAGCCATGCGCGCGCGACCACGCTCATGACAAAGCCGGTGCCGCCGGTGACGAGCAAGGTCATGGAAACTCCTCTGGAAAGGTTGCTGCCTCAGCGCGTCGCATAGCCGCCATCCACGAGCATGTCTGATCCGGTGACGAAGGATGCGTCGGAGGAAAGCAGGAAAGCCGCCGCCGCGGCGATCTCGTCGGGCTCGGCGATGCGGCCGAGCAGATGGGCAGGACCAAGGCCGGCATTGGCGGCCTCGAAATCGGCAAACCGGCGCAGCAGGCGCGTCGTCGCCACCGCGCCGGGCGACAGGCTGTTGACGCGGACCCTGTCGGGCGCGTGGTCCACGGCCATCGCCTTGGCGAGGTGGATCAGTCCGGCCTTGGCCGCGCAATAGGCGACGGCCCTGGTGGTGGCGACGCGTCCGAATTGCGAGCCGATGAAGACGACGGAACCTCCGCCACTTGCCGCGATCAGCGGCACGGCGAACTTGCTCATCAGGAAGGCGCCGGTCAAGCCGACATCGATCTCGTGCCGCCATGCGCTTTCGTCGAGATCGACGACGGTGGCGCTGGTCGAGGGCGCCGCGGCATTGTGCACCAATCCGTCGAGCCGGCCGAAGTTTTGCCGGGCAAATGCGACGGCCGCCTCCGCGGACTCGATATCCGTCACGTCGCATTGGCAAGCGGCAGCTGAAGGCCCGAGTGTCTGGGCAAGCTCGGTGGCCGGCTCTGGACCGTAATCGGCGCAGACGACCTTAGCGCCTTCGGCAACACAGCGGCGCGCTATCGCGGTGCCGATGCCGCTGGCGGCGCCGGCGATCAGGATGACTTTGCCCTCGAGACGCCTCATGTCTGGCGCTGTCATCAGGCCTGCTCCTCCAATGCCGGCATGGCCGCCAGCGTGACCGGACGGCGCAACAAATTGTAGCAAGCAGCTATCGTCACCAGCACGGCGCCGCCGCCCAGAAGCAGGAACATGGCCGGCGCGCCCATATGCTCCATCAGGCCGGCCGAAATGCCGGGCGTCGCGACATTGCCGATCGAATAGAGCAGGAGCAGCGTGCCGGAGGCCCCGACCATGTGCCGGCTGTGCAATTGCGAGGCGCCGAACGCCATCGCCACCGGATAGACCGTCAGCGCCGTCGCGCCATAGAGGAAGAACAGCACGAAGAGCAGCGGGACCGAAAAGTTGCCGAGCCAGGCGATCGCGGCGCAGAGCGTGACCGACAGGATACCCTGGACAAGCAGTATGATCCTGCGCTCAAACCTGTCGGACAACCAGCCGACGGGCGTCTGCGCCAGCATGCCGGCGATGCTGATGGTCGTGACCAGCCCGACGGTCGTTGCCGCCGACAGCCCGATCTGCGTGCCGTAGATCGGCGTCAGCACGAAGATGTTCATATTGGTGATGCCGCCCTGGAAAATCGCCACGACGGTCACCGGCGCCAGCCGGAAAAGCGCCAGCGGGCCAAGGCGCTTGACCGGCCTTGCCGAACTTGCGTGCTCCGGATCGGTGGCAGGCAGCGCCGGCCAGCGCCCACCGGCGAATTTGGAGATCAGCGCCAGCAGCACTGTCGCCGCCGCCACCGGGAACAGATGCGGCGATTGCGGGCCGACCATCGCGACCAGAACCTGCCCGAGCAACACGGCGATTGCCGTTGTCAGCATATAGATCGAAAACATCGCGCCGCGATTGTGGTGCTCGGCATAGAGGTTGATCCAGCTTTCGCAGACGACGAACAGCGATGCCATCGCGAGGCCGCCGAGCAGGCGAAAGCAGATCCAGCTCGGCAGGAAGTCGGTGAAGACGAAACCGGAAGCCGCCAGCAGCGCGACGACGACAATGGCAACGAAGGTTCGCTCATGGCCGTATTGGGCGACGGCCGGGCGGGTCACCAGGCATCCGATGAGGAAGCCCACGGGATAGGCCGTCAAGACGATCTGCACGACCTGGGGAGAAATGCCGGGCTTGCCAAGATGCAGCGACACGGCGGTGGTCAGCATGGCGCTGCCGATGCAGGCCAGGCAGATGCCGATCATGATCGGCAGCAGGGCACGGGAGCGCTCTGCATTTTGCCAGAGCCGCGTCGCGGATTGAGCGATCGACCTCATGAATGCGGCTGCGGCGGCTCCCTGGCGGCACCGTTGACCGACGGCAGCCCGGGCAGAAGCTACACTTTGTGACGATTGCCACAAACGAAGATTGGCGCGGCTATGGCTCAAATTTTTTTGGCCATGCCGGTGAAGGAAAGCAGCGTCTCGGCGCGCTGTGGGCTTTACAGCGGTTTTGCACCCTCCTTACCATAGGCAAAAACCAAAATCTGGAAACCAGCGGAAGGGAAAATCATGACCATCGAACGCCTGGAAAACGGCCAGCGCTTCTGCCGGGTGCTCCGCTATAACGGCACCGTCTATGTGGCGGGGCTGACCGCGGACGATCTTTCGGGCGACACCACCAGCCAGACCAAGCAGATCCTTGCCAAGATCGACGCGCTTCTCGCCAAGGCCGGCAGCGACAAGTCGAAGCTGCTCAGCGCGCAGATATGGCTCAGGGACATCGCCGACTTCGAGATGATGAACAAGGCCTGGGACGCCTGGATCGACAGGAGCGCCATGCCGGTGCGCGCCACGGTGGAAGCGCGGCTTGCCGGCGACCAGTATCGTGTCGAGATCATGGTGACGGCGGCCGTCGGCTGAGCCCGCCGGCGAGGTACGCCAATGCATGAACTGGTAATCAAGGGCGGGCGCGTGGCGCTCGACGACGGCTGGGCCGAGTGCGACGTCGGTATCGACGATGGCCGCATCGCTTCCATCGGCAAGGCCCTTTCCGGCGAGAAGGCGATCGACGCCGGCGGCCGCTGGGTGATGCCCGGCGGCATCGACGCGCATTGCCATCTCGACCAGCCGGTCTGGGGTGGAGCCGGCAATGCCGACGATTTCTATTCCGGCACGATCTCCGCCGCTTTTGGCGGCACGACCTGCATAGTCCCATTCGGCATGCCCGGGCAGGACATGACGACTGTCGGCGCCATGGACCGCGCGCTGGAGCGCGCGGCGGGACGCGCGGTGATCGACTACGGGCTGCATGCCGTGGTCACCATGGGCACCGGCGCGGATGTCGAGGCTCAGCTTGGCGCGCTCGCCCAGCGCGGCATCGCCTCGGTCAAGCTGTTCATGACCTATCAGAGTTTCGCCGTCGACGACGACCTCTTCTTCAAGATTCTCGATACGGCAAGGCGGTTGGGCTGGATCGTCATGGTCCATGCCGAGAACGACGCCGCGATCCGGCGCACGCGCCAGCGGCTAATCGACCTCGGCCGCACCGATATCCGCTATCATGTCGTTGCCCACAGCGAGACGATGGAGCGCGAGGCGACGCATCGCGCGCTGGCCTTCGCCGAGATGGCCGGCGCGCGCATGACCATCGTGCATGTCTCGTCCTGGCAGTCGGCCGAGGAGGTGGCGCGGGCAAAGATGCGCGGCGTCGACGCTATCGCCGAGACCTGCCCGCAATATCTCTTTCTCGGCGCGGCCGATCTCGATCGCCCGGCAATCGATGCGGCGCGCTTCGTCTTCTCGCCGCCGCCGCGCTCGCCGCGCAGCCACGAGCATCTGTGGCAAGGGCTGATCAATGGCGGCATCGACCTGTGGTCGTCCGATCATTCGCCATATTATTTCGCCGACAAGATCGGGCAGTCCGAGACACCCGGTTTCACCACGACACTGAGCGGCATTCCAGGCATCGAGACACGCCTGCCGCTGCTGTTTTCGGAAGGGCTGCTCACCGGCCGCCTGACGCTCGAGCGCTATCTCGACCTCACCTCGCGCAATGCAGCCTCGATCTACGGCTTCGCCGATCGCAAGGGTCGCATCGCCATCGGGCTCGACGCGGACCTGGCGCTGTGGGATCCGACGGCGCGCTGGACGCTCGGGCACAGGGCGCTGCACTCGCGCGTCGACTTCACGCCCTACGAGGGCAGGGTCGTCACCGGCAAGCCAAGCACCGTTCTGGTGCGCGGCGTGCCGGTGGTCGCCGACGGCAAGCTGCAGGCGGAGCCGGGCTTCGGGCGCTTTGTGGCACGGACCGCCGCCGATCCGGCGCATCTCAGAAAACCAGTCGAGGATTGGACACCATGGCTCGATGCCTGACCATCGCCGTTTGCCAGACCGGACCGATCCAGCGCAGCGCCACGCGCGCCGAGACGGTTGGGCGGCTCGTGGATCTCCTGGAGAGAGCTGCTTCCGCCGGCGCCGAGATCGCGGTGTTTCCCGAAATGGCGCTCACCACTTTCTTCCCGCGCTGGCGCATCGACGACCAGGCCGAGATCGATGCCTTCTTCGAAGCCTCGATGCCGGGGCCGGAAACGCGGCGGCTCTATGATGCCGCCGCGCGCCTGAAGGTTGGCTTCGCGCTTGGCTATTGCGAGCTGGCGCAGGAAGAGGGCCGCACGCGCCATTTCAATACAATGGATCTGGTCGGGCCGGACGGTGCCTTCATCGGCCGCTACCGCAAGATGCATGTGCCGGGTTCGAGCGAGCCCGAGGCGGGCACGACCACGCATCTCGAACGACGCTATTTCGAGCCGGGCAATCTCGGCTTTCCCGTCTTCGACTATCGCGGCGTTCGTGTCGGCCTCGCCATATGCAACGACCGCCGCTGGCCGGAAACCTATCGCATGCTCTGTCTCAACGGCGCGGAGGTGGCGTTGCTCGGCTATAACACACCGCTTTTGCTCGACGAAGCGCCGGCTCTGGCGCATCTGAGAATGTTCCACAACCATCTGCCGATGCAGGCCGGTGCCTACCAGAACACGCTCTGGGTCGCCGCCGCGGCAAAGGCGGGTCTGGAAGACGGGCAGGCGCTGATCGGCGGCTCCTGCATCATCGCGCCGACCGGCGAGATCGCGGCACTGGCGATGTCGCTCGACGACGAAGTCATCGTCCATCGCGCCGATCTGGACCTGATCGAGACCTGCCGGAAAGTGAATTTCAACTTCGCGCTCTATCGCCGCCCCGATCAATACAAGCGCATCTCGGAACCGGTCTGAGACCGCGATGGGCCTCGTCGAAACAAGCCAACGCCAAGGCACACCGCCGCCCTCGACCGATCCGCTGACGCTCGGCGAGATCGTCGGAAACGGCCTTTGCATCGGCTGTGGCCTCTGCCGTTCGATCGCAGGTGCGGGCCACGTCGACATGGTGATGACGCCGGAAGGGCGCGAGCGGCCCGTGGCGTTGCAGGAATTGAACAAGTCGACACTGGCGAAGATCAACGCCATCTGCCCGGGAACGCGCATCGCCGGTCCGCCACCGGCGCAGATGAATGACGCCGCGTTGGCGGACACGGTCTGGGGATCGGTCGAACGGCTTGTGCTCGGCTCCGCTGGAAATCCCACAGTGCGGTTTATTGGCTCCGGCGGCGGGGCGCTGACGGCGCTCGGACAGTTCCTGCTCAGTTCGGGACGGGTCAAGTTCGTGCTGCATGTCGCGGCCTCGCGTTCCATGCCGATGCGCACGGAACGCAAGCTGAGCTTCGACGCCGCTTCCGTGCTCGAAGGCGCCGGCTCGCGCTATGGGCCGGCGGCGACGCTGGTGGATTTCAACGCCATTCTCGACCGCGGCGAGCCTTTCGCGCTGATCGCCAAGCCCTGCGACATCACCGCCGTGCGCAATCTGGCGCGGCTCGATCCGCGCGTCGACGAGCATATGCGCTATGCGCTCGCCTTCGTCTGCGGCGGCGCCTCGGAGCTGACCAAGTCGGAACAGGTGCTGCAGCGTTTTGGCCTCGGCGAGGAGGAGCTTGCTCTGTTCCGCTACCGGGGCCATGGCAATCCCGGACTCAACCGCATCGAAACCAAAGACGGCCGCGCCTTCGAGATCAGCTACCGGCAGCTCTGGGAGGACGAGGACAAATGGATGATCCAGCCGCGCTGCAAGATCTGCCCCGACGCGATCGGCCAGGTGGCGGATATCGCGGTATCGGATTCCTGGTTGAATGGCGGACCGGCCGTCGAGGATGAGCCGCTCAACGGTATCATCGTGCGCACCAAGCGCGGGCTGGAGCTGTTCGACGCAGCTGTCGAGGCCGGCGCGGTGCAGATCAAGCGGGAGAGCGGGATCGCCGAGATCAGCGAGTTGCAGTCGCATCAGGTGCGCAAACGCCGCGCGGTCTGGGCGCGGCTGAAGGGCATGGAGATCGCCGGCAAGCCGGTGCCTCTCGTCGCCGGTCTCGCCTTGCGCGAATGCGCGTCACAGAATTCAGCGGCCGAGAATCTGGCCGAGGGACGTGGCGCCCGCGATCGAGCCCGGCGCGGCCGCCTGGGTGAGCCGCCTGCGGTGCAGCGCGAAACAGTTTCAAAGGATGGGCAACCATGAGCGAGCAGACCGAGGTGATCGTCATCGGCGGCGGCATGGCCGGCGCCGGTGCTGCCTTCGAGATTTCATGCACTTCGAAAGTCGTGCTGCTCGAGCGCGAGAGCCATTGCGGCTACCACACCACGGGACGTTCGGCCGCAAGCTTCACCGAGAACTACGGCAATGGCGTCATCCGCCGCATCGTGCTGGCAAGCCGGGCGTTTCTTACCGAGCCGCCGACAGGTTTTTGCGATTATCCGCTGCTCAGCAAGCGCGGCATGATCACCGTGGCGCGGGCCGACCAGCTCGACCTGCTGCGCGAGGATCTGGAGGCGGCGCAGGCGCTGGTGCCATCGATCGTGGCGATGACGCCGGCCGAAGCGATCGCGCGCGTGCCGGTGCTTCGCGAGGACTATCTCGCCGGCGCCTACATCGAACCGCATTCGATGGATATCGACGTCAACGGCCTGCACCAGGGGTTCTTGCGCGGCGCGCGGGCGCGGGGCGCGCGCATCGTCACCAAGGCCGGCGTGAGAGGCATCGGGCGGCAGGGCGGACAGTGGCGGGTCGAGACGGAAGCGGGAACATTCCTTGCGCCGCTGATCGTCAATGCGGCCGGCGCCTGGGGCGACGAGATCGCGGCGATGGCCGGAGTGCGTCCGGTCGGCCTGCAGCCGAAGCGCCGCACCGCCTTCAACATTCCAGTGCCGGCTGGTCTCGACATTAGCGACTGGCCGCTGGTCAACGATGTCGGCGCGGAGTTCTATTTCAAGCCGGATGCCGGGCAGCTCTTCGTCTCGCCGGCCGATGCGACGTCATCGGAGCCGGTGGACGCCTTTGCCGAAGACATCGATGTGGCGATCGGCGCCGAGCGTCTCGAACGGGCGACGACGATCGAGGTGCAACGCGTTTCGCGCTCCTGGGCGGGTTTGAGGACGTTCGTCGCCGACGGCTCGCCGGTGGTCGGTCCGGACGACGAGTTTCCGGATTTCGTCTGGCTGGTCGGGCAGGGCGGCTACGGCATCAAGACCTCGCCGGCGCTGTCGCGTGTCTGCGCCAGCCTGATCGCCGACGACGGCCTGCCGGACGATGTCGCGAGGCAAGGCGTTTCGCTTGCGGAACTCACGCCGCATCGGCTGCGCGGTGCTCAGTCTCGGCTGGCCGCCTCATGAGCAGCGCCGCATTGACGGCCGGCGGCAGGCTGGCCGGGCGTCTCCTGGAGACACTCGCGCAAGCCACCACCGATGCGCCGGGGATCACGCGCGTCGCTTACGGGCCGGGCGAGCGCTTCGCCCACGATCTCGTGCGCAACGAGGGGGATAAACTCGGCGCCGTTGCGCGCGTCGATGCCGCCGGCAATCTCTATTTGACGCTGAAAGGCCGTGACCCTGACCTGTCGGCGATCGTCATCGGCTCGCATCTCGACAGCGTGGCGCATGGCGGCAATTTCGATGGCGCCGGCGGCGTCGTGGCGGGGCTCGCGGTAATGGCCGAACTGGTCGGGCAAAATATCCACTTGGCGCGCGATCTCATCGTGCTGGCAGCTCGCGCCGAGGAAGCGGTCTGGTTTCCGCTCTCCTATCCCGGCAGCCAGGCGGCGCTTGGCCTGCTCGATCCGCAGGCGCTCGAAGCCAGGCGTTCCGATAGCGGCCGCACGCTGGCCGAGCACATGCGCGAGGAAGGTTTCGACCCAGACGCCGTGCGACGCGGCGTGCCGGGCATCGATGCAGGCCGGATCGCTGCTTTCGTCGAGGTGCATATCGAGCAGGGACCACGCCTGGTCGCCGCCGGAGCACCGGTCGGCATCGTTACGGGGATCGCCGGCGGCTTCCGCTATGTCGACGCGAAATGTCTTGGCGCCTATGCCCATTCCGGCGCCGAGCCGCGCTTCGCCCGCCATGACAGCGTGCTCGGCTTTGCCGATCTGGTTGCGGGTCTTGAGGCAGAGTGGGACGCGCTCGAACGCGACGGCCACGAGGCGACGATCACCTTTGGCCGCGTGCAGTCCGATCCGACACAGCATGGCGGCAGCCGTGTGCTTGGCGAGCTTGGTTTCACGCTGGATGTCCGCAGCGCCGAGCCGGCCGTTCTGGATCGCATCGAAAATCGGCTTCAGACCATTTTCGCCAAGGTTGGCGCCACGCGCGGCGTCACCTTCGAGCCCGGGCCGCGCTTCACCTGGGAACCGGCGACCATGTCGCTGGACCTGATCGGCAGGCTCGACCGTGCTGCCACCGAACTGCAAATGCGCGCCCCGCATGTGCCGAGCGGGGCCGGGCACGATGCGGCCACCTTCGCCGGCGCCGGCATTCCGACCGCGATGCTCTTCGTGCGCAACGAGAATGGCAGCCATAATCCGCATGAAGCGATGGAGATCGCCGACCTCGATCAGGCGATCCGGCTGCTCCTGCGTTTCGTCACCGATTTCGACAACTCACCGGACCAGCGATGAACCTCGCCAAGACTGCCTTGCTCGTCATCGACCTGCAGAATGAATACCGTCCCGGCGCGGCCTGGCCGGTCGTCGGCTACGACGCCGTGCTCGCCAACGCTGCCGCCCTGATCGAGGCCGCCCGCAAGGCTGGCGTGTCCGTCATCCATGCGCAGGCCTGGGTCAAGCCGGAAGAGCGTGAAGGCTATGCGCGGCAGGAAGAGATACTCACCGAGGAATTCCGCTCTGCCGTCGCGGGCAGCGACGGCGCCGCGATCTGCGCCGAGGTAGCGGCGCAGCCGGGCGACATCGTCATCCACAAGCACTGGCCGAGCGCCTTTCGCCGCACCGAGCTTTCGCAGCGGCTCGCCGTGCTCGGCATCGAAAACCTCGTCGTCGCCGGCGTGCTGACCGACAGCTGCGTGACCGAAAGCGTGTTCGATGCGGTTTACCAGGGCTTTCGCGTGTGGCTGGTGATGGAAGCCTGCGGCAGCATGACGGAGGCGATGCACCGCACCGGCATGCTCGACATGGCGAACCGGCTCTATGGCGGCGGTATATTGCATCTGCCCGAAGCCCTGAAGGCGCTGGCCGGCCAGTCCTTCGATGGCTGGCGCTGCACGCGGCCGGTGGAGTTCGCCTACACGCTGGAGAGCGTCGACCGGATTTACGAGGCGCTGTGATCGGCGCCGCAGCCGCACGCGCCTCTGACGACCGTCTTTGAAGCCGCGGGCTTGAGAACCGCCCCCGGCAGCGCTCCGGTCGCCCTGCCGCCGCGCCAGACCGATACGCCGCTGACGAAGACATGTTCGATGCCGGCGGCGGGTCGGCGCGGCTCCTCGAAAGTGGCGCTGTCGATGATCGTCTCGGGATCGAAGATGACGAGGTCGGCGAAATTGCCTTCCGCCAGGATGCCGCGCTCTTGGATGCCGAATTCACGCGCGGGCAGGCCGGTCATTCGGAATACGGCTTCCTCCAGACTGAATAGCCCGATGTCACGCGCGTAGTGCCCGAGCACACGTGGAAAGGTGCCCCACAGCCGCGGATGCGGATGGATGTCGTGCGGCAGGCCGTCGGAGCCGATCATGGTGCGCGGATGCGCGATGATGTTGCGGACGTCGTCCTCGTCGAGCTGGAAATAGACAGCACCGGCCGGCAGCAGACGCTCACCGGCCTCACGCTCGGTGCAGTTCCATTCGCGGGCTATGTCGGCCATCTCGCGCCTCGCCATCTCCGGATGCGGTTCGGACCAGGTGACGAGGATCTTCAAGCCGGTGTCGCAGCGCCCCAGCCGGAGCACGGTCGAGCTCGCGGCATAGGGGTAGACGTCCATGCCGATGTCCATCGTCTCGCGCGCCTGGTCGATCCTTTCCAGCGAGGGCCGGCTCTTGCCGAAATTGGCGCGGCCGGTGCACTGGTGGTGCGAGATGAAGAGCTTGCCGCCGGCATGATCGGCAATGTCGATCGCTTCCTCGATCGCCTCGTCCATCGTCTCGAAATAGTTGCGCGTATGAGTGACATAGGGACCGCCGAGGCCGGCCGCCGTGGCGGCTAAGGCCTTTACTTCGTCGGTCGATGAGTTGACGGCAGGCGGATAGTCGAGCCCGGTGCTGAGGCCGAAGGCGCCCTCGGCCATCGCCGCGGCGACCGCTTCCTGCATCGCCACCGTTTCCGCTTCGTTGGCCGGCCGGTCGGTCACCGGCATGCAGCGCTGGCGCAAGGTGGTGTGGCCGACGAGCAGGGCGGCGTTGGTGGCGATGCCGCGGCGCTTCAGCTCCGCGACATAATCGGCGAAGCGGTCGAAACGGAAGTTCTCGCGGCCGCCGACCAGCGTGAAGGGTGGCGGCGGCCTGTCGAGCAGCAGCGGTGCAAGGCTGACGCCGCAATTGCCGGCGATCACCGTCGTCACGCCTTGGCTGATCTTCGGATCCATGCCGCGCGGTGCCAGCAGCGCGCCGTCGTCATGGGTATGCACGTCGATGAAGCCGGGTGCGACCACCTTGCCCTTTGCATCGATTTCCTCGATGCCCTGCGCGTCTTCCAGCCGGCCGATGGCGGCGATCCGGCCCATCGTGATGGCGATGTCTGCCTCGAAGCGGTCAGAACCGTCTCCGGAAATCAGCGTTGCGCGGCGGATGAGGAGATCATAGGGCATTGGGCGGCTTTCCTAGCTTTCCGGGTTGGCGGCGATCTCCTCGCGGCGGCGCGCGACATAGGCGTCGAGCTCCTCGCGGATCGCGGGGTCCATCACCGGTTCCTCATAGTCGTGCAGGGCCTGCTGCCAGAGCTCGGTCGCCCGCTCCAGCGCATCCTTGCCGCCCGCTTCCTGCCACGCGCCATGGTTCTGCCAGTTGGAAAGCATCGGCTGGTAGAAGGCGGTGGTGTAGCGCGACATGGTGTGCTCGGCGCCGAAGAAATGGCCGCCGGCCGGCACCGACTTGATCGCCTCGAAGCCGAGATCGTCTTCCTGGAACGGCAGCGGCCGCAGGAACTCCATCATGTTCTGCAGGATCTCGACGTCGAGCACGAGCTTTTCGTAGGACGCCGTCAGCCCGCCCTCCAGCCAGCCGGCCGCGTGGTAGATCAAATTGGCGCCGCCGAGAACCGCGCCCCAGGTTGCCATCTCGGTCTCATAGGCCGCCTGCAGGTCGACCACGTTGGAGGCGTTCGCGTTGGAGGTGCGGTAGGGCAGGTTGTAGCGCCGCGCCAACTGGCCGGCGATGATGTTGGCCTTGGCGTTCTCCGGCGTGCCGAAAGCCGGCGCGCCGGACTTCATGTCGACATTGGAGGTGAAGGCGCCATACATCACCGGCGTGCCGGGATTGACGAGCTGCGTCAGCACGACGCCGAACAGCGCTTCGGCGTTCTGCTGGCAGAGTGCTGCGGCCAACGTCACCGGCGTCATCGCGCCCATCAGCGTGAAGGGCGTGACGGTCACCGGCTGGCCGTGCTCAGCCATGGCGATCAGGCCTTCGGCCATCGCGTCGTCGAACAGCCGAGGCGAGTTGATCGAGATAATCGTTGTCACGCCGGGCGAAGTCCGCATCTCCTCGACGCTGATGCCGCGGGCGATCGCCATCATGTTGATGCCGTCCATTGCCCTGGCGCGGCCGATCGCGGTGCAGTGGAAGGAGAGGTCGCTGAGCGTCAGATTGGCGTGGTAAGTGTCGAGGTGACGCGCATTGGCCGGCAGTTCCATCGGCGCCACCACCTGGTTGCCGATGATGTGGATGGCGTTGAAGTGGTGCGCCAGCCGGATAAAGTTCTGGTAGTCGGGAAGATTGCCCTGGCGGCGGCCATTGATGCGGTCATGCACGTTGGGCGGGCCGGCGACCAGCCCGAAAACCAACGAATTGTCGCCGAGATGGACCTGCTTTTCCGGGTTGCGGCTGGTCAGCGTGAAGGACGACGGCACGTTGCGCAGGGCCTCGGTCACCAGGCTTTCATCGATCCTGATGGTCTTTTCCTCGCGATCGACGATGGCGCCGGCAGCGGCGAACAGGTCCATCACCTTCTCGCTCATGACGCGGATGCCGAGCTCCGACAGGATGCGCATCGAGGTCTTGTGCAGCTGTTCCATACGCTCCTCGTCGAGAAGCTGCATGGGCGGGTAGGGGTTTTTCACGCTCTGCCAAGGCAGTTGCGCGATGCCACCACCGCCGCGCCCGAGTTTCGATCGGCGACCGCCGCCACGCCTGTCCTGTGACATAAGTTTGTTTCCTTCCGGCTTCAGTACCCGCGTTCCGGATTGACCACATTTTCCAGCGGATGGCCTTTGCGGTAGCGCGCCAGATTGTCGGCGAACATGCGCACCGATTTGATGTCCCAGCCGTCATAGACCGCTGCACCATGAGGGGTGATGGCGACGTTGTCGTAGGCCCAGAGAGGATGCCCGGCCGGCAGCGGCTCGGTGGCGAAGACATCGAGCGCAGCGCCCTTGATCCGCCCGTTGTCGAGCGCGTTGAGCAGTGCGGCTTCCTCGACGACGCCGCCGCGCGAAATGTCGATCAGCACGGCGGACGGCTTCATCGCGGCAAAGGCGGCCTCGCCAAGCAGGCCGCGCGTTGTAGGCAGCAATGGCACGCAGCAGACGATGAAATCGGCACGGCCGATCAATACCAGCAGCGCATCGGGGCCATGCACCTCGTCGAGCGCCGGCATCGCTTTCGGTCGCGCGCGGATGCCGAGCGTGCGCATGCCCATTGCCTGCGCGCGGCGCGCGACGGCCTCGCCGGTCTTGCCGAGGCCGAGGATGAGGACGGTCTTGCCCTCGATCGGCTCGACGCGGCCGCCGCCCCATTGGCGGGCCTGCTGCAGGCGCTCGAAACCGCGCAGGTCGAGCGAGAAGGAGAGCATTGCGCCGAGCGCATATTCGGCCAGCATGCCGGCGGCGACGCCGGCTGAATTCGTGACGGTCACGTGCGCAGGATCCCAACGCCCGAGATGGTCGGTGCCGGAGCCGCCGATCGACACCCATTTCACTGTCGGGCTCTCGACGAGCGCCTGGCGCGGATAGCGCGGCGTGCCGTCGAAACGGATCGAATAGACCACTTCCGCGGCGGTCCGCTCGATCAGCGCGGGAAGACCGGCATAGGTGTCGCAGGCATGGACATCGAGGTCCGGATGCGTTTCGGCGAGCACGGCAAACGCGCCGGCCGGCTTGTCGGTGTGCAGGATAACGGTTGGGCGCGCCGACATCGCGACCTCACTTGCGGCCGATATGGTCGGCGGCGCTGCCGAGGGCGGCAAGCAGCGCCTGGCCGTTTTCCAGCGTCGCGTTCTCATGCGGCGCGCGCAGGTTCAGCCAGCGCCGGTCGCCGGACTTGACCGCAAGCACCGCCTTCATCGCCGGGATCAGCCCGGCGTCCTGGATCACCTTCCGGAACGCCTTGATGGCGGCATCCGCTTCGGCGACGTCCTCGCCCTTCCGGGCCGCGTCATAGAGGTGGCGGATGGCGGCGGCGTTCAGATTGACGGTCGCCGAAATGCAGCCCGCCGCGCCACTCGCCAGACCCTTGGTGAGCTGCGCCTCGGAACTCGGAAAGACCGAAATACCGGGCGCGGCGGCGATAACGGCGGCCGTGTTGTTCCAGTCGCCGGCGCTGTCCTTGTAGGCGACCACAGTGTCCGGAAATGCCTTGCTCAGCCTTGCCGTCAGGGCCGGGCTGACCGGCACGCCCGAGTTCTGCGGGATGTGATAGAGGATCATGCGCATCGAAGGTTTTGCCACCTTCTCGATCAGCTCGCTGTAGTAGCGCGCCTGACCGTTGTCGCCGGCGCCGGTGTAGAAGAAGGATGGCAGCACCATGACGGCAGCGCAGCCGAGGCCAACGGCATGGGCCGATAATTCGACCGTTTCCGGCAGCGCGGTGACGCCAGTGCCGGGCATCAGCCGATCCGGCGCGATGCCGGCCTCGACCAACCATTCCAGCGCCTGCATGCGCTCGCGCAGGGAGACAGACAGCGCTTCGCCCGTCGTGCCGAAGGGCGAGAGGAAATGCGCGCCCTGGCCGAGCACCCATTTGGCGTGGGATATCCAGAGATCGCGCGCGATGCGGCCGTCGTCTTCGAACGGCGTCAGGATCGGGGCGATGGTTCCTTGCGGGCGGGTCATGAATGTCCTCTATGCTGGTCTGTGTGGCCGGCCATCGCCGCGACGGCGCGGGCGAAGTAGGCCGAGGCGGTGATGTCGAAGAGTATGTCGAAACCTGCCGGCGAACGGAACGTCACGGCCTCGATATGGCCGACGCGGGTCTGTGCGATATCGTCTGCACCGAATTTTTCGGCCCTCAGGTCCAGCGCGCAAAGCCCGCTCATCGCTTCGGCAAGGCCAGGGCCCGAAAGGCGCATCCATGCCCAGCCTTCCTCGCGCCGTGACGAAAAACCTTTCGGCGCCGCCGCGGCCTGCCAGGTAGCTTTGACTTCGGCGAGCGTCTCGCCGGCGCTCTCAGCGAGAAGCAGGATGTCCTCGTTGCCGAGGCGCAGAACCCGCATGCCACGATGGTCGCCGATGCGGTTGATAGCCGGCAGCGTAACGCCCTGCGCGGCAAGCCATGCGGCGCTGCCGCCGCCTTTCAGGCCGAAGCGCGGCTTGTCTGTAAGATCGCTCAGCGCGACCGCGCCGGAAATCAGCTTCGTGCCGTCGGCCGCGCCGCCGGGCATGAAGGGGTAGACGCGTGTCGCGGTGCCGGCGGCCATCTAGATCTCCTGCCGCGCGTTGGTCGAGTCGAAGAAAGCGTGAGCGACGACCGGGGCCTCGACCAGCTCGCCATTGCGGCACTTCACCGTCACGCGACTGCCTTCCGCCTGGTCGTCGACATGGACATAGGCGAGCGCGATATGAGCCTCAAGCGACGGCGAGTATCCGACCGATGTGATCTGGCCGACAGGGGCGCCGCCGCGCAACACCAGGCAGCTTTCGCCGGGAATGTTGCGGCTGCCGGCGGGGAATTGCAGGCCGACCAGCTTGCGGGTCTGTCCGAGCCTTGCGCGCATCTCGATGGAGCGCTTGCCGACGAAGAACGGCTTTTTCTTCGAGACCGCCCAGCCGAAGCCCAGCTCGTCCGGCGTGGTGATCGCATCGGTGTCCTGGCCGATCAGGATGTGGCCTTTCTCGAGACGCAAGATGCGCGACGCCTCCAGTCCATAGGGACGCAGGCCGTGCGGTCTGCCCGCCGCCATCACCGCGTCCCAGAGGCTGGGCGCCAGGCTCGAAGGGCAATGCAATTCGTAGCTTAGCTCGCCCGTGAAGCCGATGCGCATCACCCGCACCGGGACGCCGGCGACGGTGCCGTCGCGGCCGCTGAGATAAGGAAAGGCGTCGCGGCTGAAATCGATGTCGCCGTCAAGCGCCTCAAGCACCAGGCGCGCCTTGGGTCCGGTGACGTTGAGGCCTGAGAATGCGCCGGTGAGGTTGAGCACGTCGACCTTCAGGCGCCACTCGGCGTTCCAGAACAGCATGTCGGCATAGACGCGCGCCACGGCCCCGGTGGTCGCCGTCACATAGAACTGGTCCTCAGCCATCCGGTAGGCGACGCCGTCATCGATCACCGAGCCCATCTCGTTGAGCATCAGGCAGTAGCGGACGCGGCCGGTGGGCTGGTTGGCATGCGCCATCGTGTAGAGGCGGTCGAGAAATTCACCGGCGTCCGGCCCACGGATCTCCAGCTTGCCGAGCGTCGAGACGTCGAGCAGGCCGACGCCTTCGCGCACGGCGAGTATTTCCTCGCGGACAGCTTCCTCGGCGCTGCTTGCAGCGCCGTAATAATAGGGCCGCCACCATGCGCCGACCGGCTTCATCGCAGCGTTCAGCGCGACATGCTTCGCATGCAGCGCCGTGCGGCGTTCCAGCACCTCGTGGTGGCCGGCGAGCACGCCGAGCGTTTCCGGCCCAACCGGAGGACGCGCCGTGGTGATGCCGATCTCGCCGACCGTCCGGGCGGTTGCCTCGGCGACGATCCGGGCGGTCGCCAGGGCCGAATGGCGACCCTGGCTCGGGCCCATGCCGACGGTGGTGAAGCGCTTGACCAGCTCGATCTCGCGATAGCCGTCCTTGGTCGCGTTCTGCAGATCCTTGACCTGGAGGTCCTCGTCGAAGTCGACGAAGTCGCGTCCCCTGGGATCGGCGACGACCGGCTGCACATAGCGCGGCCGAACGCTCGTCGGCGTGACCGGAGGTTCTACCGCCACCGCATGGCCGAGCCGCGAAAGCGCGGTTGCAGCCGCATGCCGGCCGCTGGCGATTGCGTCCTGCAACTCGTGCGTTCCGGCAACGGCGCCGGCGAGTTGGACGGGACCTTCTGGGAGCGTGATCGTCATCCTTTGCGTGCCGGCATCGTAGCCGACCTTGCCGCCGGCCTGGCACGGCAACTGCCATGCCGGCGCCTGGCCGATCGAAACAGCCAGCAGGTCGCAGGCGATCCAGCTTCCGCCGACACGGACGCGGGCGAGATGGCGGTTTCCGGCCGTGCCTTCCGCCGCCTCGACGGTTGCGCCTTTCCGGATGGCGACACCCTTGCCGCGGAGTTCGGCCTCCAGCGGGCCGGCATCGCCGGCCGGTTTCGGATCGACGAGCTCGACGACCGATACGCCTGCGTCCAGCAGATCGAGCGCCGCCCGATAGCCGTCTTCATTCGCGGCCAGCACCACGGCGCTGTGACCGGGCCGCACGCCATAGTACCGGATCAGCCGCTGGGCCGCACCCCCGAGCATGATTCCCGGCAGGTCGTTGTTGCGGAAGACAGCCGGCTGCTCGATTGCGCCGGTCGCCAGGATCACCTCGCGGGCACGCGTGCGATGAAGCCGATTGCCCTCGATCAGCGGCAGCCAGTTGTCTTCGTACCAGCCATTGCAAACGGTACCGGTCAGCACCTTGAGATTGGGCAGCAGCTCTAACCGCGACGACAGGCCGGAGAGGGTGGCTGGATCGCAGCGGCCGTAGCTCAACGAGCCGCCGACCTCGGGGTTCTCGTCACACAGCACCACATCGGCTCCGGCCTCCGCGGCGGCAATCGCGGCGCTCAGTCCTGCCGGACCGGCGCCGACGACGAGCACATCGCAATGCAGGTGCGTCTTGTCGAAATGCCGATGCGGAGCCTTGGTGTCGACCACGCCCAGGCCTGCCTTGCGGCGGATGATCGGCTCCCAGAATTTCAGCCAGCTGTCGCGGCGCGGACCCATGAAGGTGCGGTAGTAGAAGCCGACCGGCAGGAAGCGGCCGAACCTGTCGATCACGGCGTCGCGGTCGCGTTCGAGCGACCCGTTGACGTTCTGCGCGCTGACCCGCAGCCCTTCGCTGATCGGCGTGCGCTCGGCGGCGGCGTTCGGCTCTGACGGCAGTTGCACCAGCGCGTTGGCGTCGGCTCCGGTCATCGACAGGATGCCGCGCGGGCGGTGGTATTTGAACGAGCGCGACAGTACCCATTGACCGGAAGCGGCGAGCGCGCTGGCGATGCTGTCGCCTTCGTAGCCCTCGAAGGGCTTGCCCTCGAAGGTGAAGCGGATGCGGCGGCTTCGATCGATCCGGCTTCCGAAAGGGGCGGGCAGCCGGTTCATGCGCGGTCCCGCTGCTCGGAAGGGTCGAAGGTGCGGATGATCTCGTTGCTGACGAGATCGCGCTCGGCCAGGAAGAAATAGTTGCTCGGCACGTGCCGCCACCACTCGACCACGATGCCTTTGCGGTTTTCGGCGCGGAACAGGTGCCGCGACCATTCCCTGTCTGCGGTGTCGTTCGGATCCGGCCTCGCGCACACCGGTCCGAAGGACTGGAACTCGTCGATGTTGCGCGGGCCATTCATCGGGCAGGTCAAAAGCTTCATCGTCAATGGCTCGCCGCGGTCGCGCCCATTTCATTGAGCAGCCTGAAGGTCTCGAACCGCTCCAATGCAAATGGTTTCAGGATATCGGGCACGCGACCTTCGGCGATGGTTTGGGCCATCCGCTTTCCAGCGACCGGCGTCGCCTTGAAGCCCCATGTGCCCCAGCCGCAGTCGAGCCACAGATTGGCGAGCGGGCTCGCACCCATGATCGGGCTGTAGTCCGGCGTCATGTCGGTGATGCCGGCCCATTGCCTGAGCAGGCGCACGCCTTGCAGGAAAGGAAAGAGGTGGACGGCGCCTTCGGCGAGGTGCTCCTTCATGTCGAGTGTCGAGCGCGTCGAATAGAGCTGGTAGGGATCGGAGCCGCCGCCGATGACGACCTCGCCGCGCGACGACTGCACGAGATAGGTGTGCAGCGACACCGACGAGACCAGCGTGTTGAGCCAGGGTTTCAGGGGCTGGGTCACCATCGCCTGCAGCGGATAGCAGCGGATGGGAAGCTCGACGCCGGCCATCAGCGCCACGTCGTAGTTCATGCCGCCGGTGGCGATCAGCAGCTGGCCGCAGGCGATGCGGCCCCTGTTCGTCTTGACGGCCTGGACGCGATCGCCGACGACCTCGAAGCCCTGCACCTCGGTACGCTGGTGGATCTCGACGCCGCGCCGCGACGCTTGGGCGGCGTAGCCCCAGGCGACGGCGTCGTGGCGCGCCGTTCCGCCGTCGGCATGCCAGAGCCCGCCGAGGATTTCGAGCGGGCCGCCATAGTCCATATTCAGCAGCGGGCAGAGTTCCTCGACGCCCTTCTGGTCGACGACCTCGGTGCGCGTGCCCATGTGCTTGCCCATTTCGGCGCGCATGTGGAAACTGCGCATCGTCGCCTCGCTATGCGCAAGCGTGAGCTGGCCGCGCTGCGAGAACATGACGTTGAAGTCCAGTTCTTGCGACAGGCGCTCGAACAGCTCGACGCCCTCCTTGTAGAAGGCGATGCCTTCAGGCGTGATGTAGTTGGAGCGGATGGTGGTGGTGTTGCGCGCCGTGTTGCCGCCGGCGAGGTAGCCTTTCTCCAGCACCGCAACACTCTTTATGCCGTGATATTTGGTAAGATGATGCGCGCAGGACAGTCCATGCCCGCCGCCGCCGATGATGACGACATCGTAGGCCGGCTTCAGCTCGGGCGTGGCGGGGATGTCGCCGCTGACCGGATAGTCCCTGCTGAGACCGTATTTCAGAAGCCTGAGGGGCATTGCACGGCTCAGCTCAAAGTCTTGGGAGGATCGTAGAGCAGCGCCGAGAGATCGGAGAAGCGGCTGTCGCGGTCGTCGAGCGAGAGCACCGCGTCGCGGATCGCCGCGGCGCGGCCGGATCCGAGCACAGGTGCGGCGAACTCCATGTATTTGGCCTCGACGTCCTGCGCCGTCATCGGTGCCTCAGGGCCGCCGCGCGCATGCACGTCGCCCGACGCCAGCACGCGTCCGTCCGTCGTCGAGATGACGACGTCGGCCCAGCGGCCGGCCGGGAAGCGGGCGCTGTGGCGTTCGGATTCGGTCACCGCGATGCGGGTGAGCATGTCGGCGACCGCGGCGTCGGCGAGCCCGGTGCCGGAAATATGCTCCAGTCCGATGCGCCCATGGATGATGAAGGTAGCGACGGCGAAGCGCAGGCTGTACTGCGCCTTCGAAGTCGTGTCCGGCATGCCGTCGAACAGCGTGGCCGCATAATGGAAGCTGTTGACCTGGACGCGGGCAATGTCGGACGGAGCGAGATTGTGCGCCAGGCAGAGCCCGCGCACCGCGTCGATCGCCGCATGCGCCCAGCGGCAGATCGGGTAGGGTTTTACATATTGGTGCAGCACCTGCCAGAAGACGCCGAGATCCTGCCAATGCGTCGCAACGTCAGGTGCCTCCACCGTGATCGCCGGCGCTCCGGTGAAGCCGCGCTCGGCAAGCACCGCCGCCGAAAGACCGATGAGGGCGCCGGGGCCGGAGCCGTCATGCAGCATCGTCGGCGTGGCGATCTCGCGCATCATCTGGCTGCGCGGGCCATGATACTCGGCAATGCCGAGCGCCTCGCGCAATTGCGTTTCATCGAGCCGCCGCAGGCGTGCCGCGACGGCGGCCACGCCCAAGGCATTCCACGCGCCCGAGGTATGGTAGTCGCTCACCGTCGCATGCAAGGCGATGCCGGCCCGGCCGGCGACTTCGTAGCCGACGACCAGGGACGCCAGCGCCTCCGGCCCGGTAAGGTCGGGCCTCGCTTCCGCGAGCGCGGCAAGCGCCGGCACGACCGCGACGCCGATATGGCCCTTGGTCGGGCTGTAGCCATCGTGGCCATCGAGATTATCGGTCTGCGTGGCAACGGCGTAGGCCGCGCCGGCAATGCTGGCGCGGCGTCCGTCGAACAGCATGCGGGCCGAATATTGCGGATCGCTTGAACCATAGAGCAGCACGGCGGCGTCGCGCGCGATCCGGCCCGCGTCCATCGGCCCGGCCGCGATGGCGATGCCGAGTGTGTCGAGCAGCAGGTAACGCGCCTGTGCCAGCACCGGTTGGGGAAAGACGGAAGCGGGGCGCCGCAGCACGAAATCGGCGAGGCGCGTGAACGTATCGGAACTGACGACAGGCCCCTCACGCCGGTATGACGGCACAGCCACGCGCTAATCTCCCCTGTCTCTCCACAACATCAATAAATTGGGTTCATCGCGCAAGCACGCGATTAGTTTGGCGGCTTTGACCAAAAATATTGATGCCATGTCGCTTGTCTGCGATTGAATGGCCGGTTGCCCATGCGATAGCTATGGCGATCGTGGAGCAGGAGACCCGGATGAAGCCGCCGCCCCCGTTGAATTATATCCGCTCGTTCGAGAGCTCGGCCCGCCATTTGAGCTTCACCACGGCGGCCAAGGAGTTGGGCTACACGCAAGCGGCGGTCAGCACGCATGTGCGTGCCCTTGAACATTATATCGGCCGGCAGCTGTTCATCCGCTATCCGCGCAGTCTGAAGCTGACCGAGATGGGGGAGGCGTTCCTGCCGACCTTGCGCCAGGCGCTCGACCAGATCGACCAGGCGACCGAGGCGATCGTCGCGTCCTCGCGCAACCGCACGGTGGTCGTTTCCTGCCCGATGAGCCTTGCCGAGAACTGGCTGGCCGGTTGCATGGCCGCCTTCCGCAAGAAGCACCCTGAGATCGAGATCGTGCTGCACGGCACGATCTGGGAAGACTTGAGCGAGCAGATCGCCGACATCACCATCTCGACGCGGCGCTTCGACGACAGGCCGCCTTCGGCAATCCCGCTCTGGAACGACGAACTGGTCCTGCTTTGCGCTCCCGCCGTGCTCGAGGGCGAGCATGCGCTGAAGACGCCGCAGGATATGCTCAAGGTGGACTGGATCTTCGTGCATGGCCGCCAGGAATATTGGCAGGTGGTGACCGATGCGCTCGGCGTCGACCTGGAGGACCACGACAAGGGCCTGTCGACCAATGCTTCCAACATCGCGCTCGAGCTTGCCGCCATGGGGGCCGGCCTCGTCGCCACGCAGCGCTCGCTCGCGCATGCCTATATGCGCCGAGGGCTGCTCGTCGAGCCGTTTCCGGTCCGGCCGCCAAGCCCCTGGAATTACTATCTGACCGAGAGCCAGCTTTCCAAGGGAAACATCGCGCGCACGGTCAAGGAATGGATCCTGTCCAGGGCCAGGGAAGACGCTGCCTGAACGCGGCAGCGTCATCGCCTTCAAAAATTTGACGGGCCAATGGCATTGTTTTTTTAGGCCTTTACGGCCGGCTTTCTGCGGTTTGTGAAATGACAAGCCCTTCCGGGATTTTTGCATCGCCCCTAACATGCGTATCCGCAAGGGGAATGTAACGGGCGGAAAAGCCCTGAACCGGAGAACAACGATGACAATGTTCAAGAGCAACGGTGACCGCGTCCCGACGGTCATCGAAAGCTACGCAGCCGAAGTCAAAAGCGGCCAGATGGACCGCCGCGAATTCCTGGCCATGGCGAGCGTGATGGGCGCTTCCACGGCGCTCGCCTACTCGATGGCGGGGATCGAGCCGGCCAAGGCCGCGGCGATCGTGCCCGGCAAGAAGGGCGGCATCCTGAAGATGCAGATGATCATCAAGGACATGAAGGATCCGCGCGCCTGGGACTGGTCGGAAATCGCCAACGTCATGCGCCAGTGCAACGACTACATGATCCGCTACACCACCGACTTCACCTTCGAGGGCCATCTGGTCGAGAGTTGGGAGGTGAGCGACGACGCCACCGAATACACGCTGCATCTGCGCAAGGGCGTGAAATGGTCGAATGGCGACGACTTCAACGCCGACGACATCGTCCATAATATCGAACGCTGGTGCGATAAGGCGGCCGAGGGTAATTCGATGGCCGGCCGCATGGGCTCGCTGATCGATCCCGCCACCAAGAAGGCCGCCGCCGGCGCCATCGCCAAGCTCGACGACCACACGGTGAAGCTGAAATGCAACCAGTCGGACGTCACCATCATCCCGGGCTTCTCCGATTATCCGGCGGTCATCGTCCATCGGGACTTCGACAAGAACGGCGCCGACATGCTCAAGACGCCCGGCACCGGCCCGTATGAACTGATCTCCTACAAGGTCGGCGAGTCGGCTTCGGTGCGGCGGCGCAAGGATTTCACCTGGTTCGGCGGCGAGCCCTATCTCGATGGCGTCGACTGGACCGACTACGGCTCGGATGCGTCCAACCCCGCCATCGGCAGCGCCTTCGAGGCCGGCGAGATCGATTGCAACTACCAGACCGTCGGCGGCACCGTCGACCTCTATGACAGCATGGGCCTGGTCAAGGAGCAGGTGGTCACCGCCGGCACGATCGTGCTGCGCACCAACGTGACCAACAAGCCCTACGACGACAAAAGGGTGCGCAACGCCATCCAACTCGCCGTCGATAACGAGACCGTGCTCAAGCTCGGCTATAGCGGCCTCGGGCAGGTTGCCGAGAACCACCATGTCTGCCCGATCCATCCGGAGTATTACGCGCTGCCGAAAGTCCCGCGCGACCTCGCCAAGGCAAAGGCGCTGATGGCCGAGGCCGGCCAGACGGACCACGAGTTCGAGCTCATTTCCTATGACGCCGACTATGTGAAGGATCCGGCCGACGTCGTCGCCGCGCAGATGCGCGACGCCGGATTCAAGGTCAAGCGCACCATCATTCCAGGCTCCTCGTTCTGGAACGACTGGACGAAATATCCGTGGTCGACCACCGACTGGGGCATGCGGCCGCTGGGCGTCCAGGTGCTGGCGATCGCCTATCGCAGCGGCGAGGCGTGGAACGAGTCCGGCTACGCCAATCCCGACTTCGACAAGAAGCTCAACGAGGCGATGGCCATCGCCGACCCCGAGAAGCGCAAGGAACTGATGAAGGACGTCGAGTTCATCCTGCAGGACTCAGGCATCCTCGTCCAGGCGTTCTGGCGCTCGCTTTACCGCCACCACGCCGCTTATGTGAAGAACCTTGGCATGCATCAGACGTTTGAACTGCAACTGGACAAGGTCTGGCTGGACAAGGCCTAAAGCGGTCAATCGCGACAAGTATCTCAGGGGCGTGTTGCGCCCCTGAATTCACCCGGCGACTGTGATTGCCCAGTCGGCTAAACCAACTCGCAGAGCGTTTCGAAAGAACGCGAGACAAGTCGCCGAACAAAGGGAAGAAACCTCGATATGCGTACTCATGCACAAGCCGTTGTCATTGGCGGCGGTCTGATCGGCTGCTCGATCCTCTATCATCTCGCCAAGTTCGGCTGGACGGATGTGGTCCTCCTGGAGCGCAGCGAGCTGACTTCCGGTTCGACCTGGCACGCGGCCGCCAACATCCACGGCCTGCATGATTCAACCAACATCAGCCGCCTGCAGCATTACACGATGGCGCTCTACAAGGAATTGGAGGCCGAGACCGGCCAGGGCTGCGGCATCTTCCAGCCGGGCTCGCTCTATCTCGCCCAGACGGAGGCGCGCGAGCATCAGCTGAGGCTGCAGGAAGCCAAGGCGCGGCGCTACAAGATGAATTTCTACGAAATCGGCCGCGACGAAGCCGAGCGGCTGCATCCGCTGGTCGATTTCGACGGCATTCGCTGCATCATGTATGAGCCGGAGGGCGGCAATGTCGATCCGTCGGGGGTGACGGCGGCCTATGCCGCGGGTGCCCGCCAGCGCGGCGCCGAGATCCATCGCTTCACACCGGTCACGGCGACCGAGGCGCAAGCGGACGGCAGCTGGATCGTGCGCACGCCGAAGGGCGACATCCGCACGCAATGGGTAGTCAACGCCGCCGGCCTGTGGGGCAGGGAGGTCGCCGCCATGGCGGGGCTGCAATTGCCGCTGATCCCGACCGAACACCAGTATTTCGTCACCGAGACCATTCCCGAGATCGCCGCGATGGGCCGGCGCCTGCCGTCGGTCGCCGATCGCGACGGCGAGTATTATCTGCGCCAGGAAGGCCTGGGGCTGCTCATCGGCGCCTATGAGCGCAACATGAAATTCTGGGCAGAGGACGGCACGCCGATGGATTTCGGCCACGAGCTGTTTCCCGACGACCTCGACCGCATCGAGGAAAACATGATGCGCGCCGTCCAGCGCGTCCCGGCCGCCGCTACCGCCGGCGTCAAGAAGGTGATCAACGGCCCGATGATCTGGTCGCCGGACAGCGCGGTGCTGTTCGGGCCGGTGCCGGAGCTCAGCAACTATTTCTGCTGCAACGGCATCATTCCCGGCTTCTCGCAGTCGGGGGGCATGGGCAAGCTCGCGGCCGAATGGATGATCGAGGGCGAGCCGACGCTCGACATGTTCGGCTGGGACATGGCGCGCTTCGGCCATTGGGCCGGCAAGGCCTTCACCAAGGCCCGCGTGCAGGACCAGTACAGCCACCGTTTCAAGATCCATTTCCCGAACGAGGAGCGCGCCGCCGGCCGTCCGGTGCGGACCCGTCCGGTCTACGAGATGCAGAAGCAAATGGGCGCCGTGTTCGGCCTCAATTTCGGCTGGGAACATCCGCTGTGGTTCGCCTCGGAAGGCGAGCCGCGCGAGGAGACGATCGGCTTCACGCGCCAGAACTGGTGGGCGCCGGTCGGCCGCGAAGCCCGCATGCTGCGCGAGCATGCCGGCATCATCGACATCTCCAATTTCGCCAAATACGAGGTGAAGGGGTCGGACGCGGAAGCCTGGCTGAATGCGGTCTTCGCCAACCGCATGCCGACCAAGGTCGGCAACTCCTGCCTGACGCCGCTGATCGGCAAGCGTGGCGGCATCGCCGGCGACTTCACCGTGACGAGGCTGGCGGACGACGAGTTCATGGTGATCGGCTCGGGCATGGCCGAGCGCTTCCACCAGCGCTTCTTCAAGTCCGTGCCGCTGCCGGCGGGCACGACCTTCCGCTCGCGCACGGAGGAGCTTGGCGGCTTCAACGTCGCCGGGCCGAAATCGCGCGAACTGCTGCAGCGGCTGACCAATGACGATCTGTCGAACGAGGCCTTCCCGTTCATGCGCTCGCGCCAGATTGCGGTCGCCGGCGTCGATGTCGTGGCGCTGAGGGTCTCCTTCACCGGCGATCTTGGCTGGGAGCTGCATTGCCAGGCAGCCGATCAGGTCGAGCTCTATCGCGCGTTGCTCAAGGCAGGCGCGGAAGTCGGCGCCGGACCGGTCGGCTCGCGGGCACTGATGTCGCTGCGCGTCGAGAAGGGCTACGGCAGCTGGAGCCGCGAATATTCGCCGGAATACTGGCCGCAGGAGGTCAAGCTCGACAGGCTGATCAAGACGGACAAGGAATTCCTCAACCGCGAAGCCTATCTCGCCGTCGCCGACAAGCCGGCGCGGGACGAACTGATCATGCTTTCCGTCTCGGCCAAGGACGCCGACGCCACCGGCGGCGAGCCGATCTTCCTGCCGGACGGCACGCCGATCGGCCAGGTGTCGTCCGGCGCCTATGGCTATTTCGTCGATCAGTCGCTGGCGATGGGCTACGTCAAGGCCGGAACCGCCAAGGCGGGCGACAAGGTGACCGTCGCCATCCTCGGGCGGCCGCATGACGCGGTGCTGCTCGCGCATCCGCCGTTCGACCCGGAAGGCAAGCGACTGCGGTCGTAGTGGCCGCTATTGCTTGAGAATTGGTCGGCGGCGACCGTGCCGCCGACGGCTCAGCCGCCGAACCGGCCCAGCCAGTGGCGGGCGAGGTCGGAGCGGCGGCAGACCCAAATATCCGGATTCGACGTGACCTTGTCGAGGAAGCGCTCCAGCCCGATCATGCGACCCGGGCGCGCCGCCAGCCGGCAATGCAGCGACACCGTCATCATGCGCGGGGTCTTCTGGCCTTCCTTCAGAAGCCAGTCGACGCCGTCGCTGACATATTCGAAGAACTGGCTGCCCGTCTCCAGGCCCGAACCGCGCGAAAAACGGCTGTCGTTGTTGTCGAAGCTGTGCGGCAAGACAAGGTGCCGCCTGGCGCCGACGTCGACCAAATAGGGCAGGTCGTCATTGTAGTCGTCGCAGTCGAACAGGAAGCCGCCATGTTCGACCACCAGCCGCCTCGTGTTGAGGCTTGGCCGGCCGGTGTACCAGCCCTGCGGATCGATGCCGGTGACCTTGCGGACCGCATCCACCGTCATGGCGATATGCTGGCGCTCTTCCTCTTCGCTGAGCGGCGCGTAGTCGATCCAGCGCCAGCCATGGCAGACAATGTCGCTGCCAAGTGCCGCGATCGCCTTGCCCGCGGCCGGGTTGAGCTCCACCGCGCGCCCGACGACGTAGAAGGTCGGGATCACACCCTTGTCCTGGAACAGCGAGATCAGCCGCCAGACGCCGACGCGCGAACCGTACTCGTAAAGCGATTCCATGTTGCGGTTGCGCAGGCCGGGCGCGGCGGGCGCCACGGCAAGGTCGGACAGGATCGCTTCGGAGACGCCGTCGCCTTCGCCGATGCTGTATTCGGCCCCTTCCTCATAGTTGACGACGATGTTGAGCGCCAGTTTCGCGCCGCCGGGCCACTCAGCCTGCGGAGGCTGCTCGCCATAGCCGATGAAATCGCGGGCGGGCAGATACGGCATATGTGACGTCACGTCTTGAAAATCCCCTCGGATGGAGCCCTACCAGCATTGCCGGCCGCGCATGGCGGTCAGGGCGCGCAGCGTGCGGTCCATGACGTCCTGCGGCCCGACCGTTATCCTCAGGCAGTCGGTCAGGCCGTAACCGGAGAGGCCGCGCGTGATGATATCGGCGCCGCGCAAAGCGTCGTCGGCGGTGGTGGCTGCCGCCGCGTCGGCAAAGCGGACCAGGACGAAATTCGTCCGGCTTTCGGGAACCTCGTATCCGGCGGCCCGCAAGCCCTGGGCGAAGCGGTCGCGGATGTCGGCGGTGCGCGCCACGATGCCGCGCGTATAGGCCTGGTCCTCGACCGCCGCGACACCCATGGCGAGGCTCACCGTCGAGACCTGGTTGGAATTCTGCATCTTGCGCACTTCGGCGGCGACCTGCGGCGCGAACAACCCCCAGCCGATGCGCGCGCCGGCCAGCCCGTAGGCCTTGGACAAGGTGCGCAGGACCACGGTGTCGCCGCGCCCGGCCAGCGCAAAGACGGCTTGCGGATCCTGGTCGTCGAATTCGCCATAGGCCTGGTCGATCACCAGGAGAACGTTGCCGGGAAGTGCAGCGCGCAGGCGCAGCAGCTCGGCGTTCTTGATGCGCGTGCCGGTCGGGTTGCCCGGGTTGCAGACGAAGACGATGCGCGTTGCCGGCGTGAGAGCCGCAAGGATGGCATCGATCGACACCTCGAAGCCGCACTCCGCGGCCTTGACGTAGGTCGCCCCGACGCGCGCGGCCGCCGAGGCGGCGAAATTATAGGCATAGTCCGTGCCCAGCACTTGCGTGCCCGGACCGGCGAAGGCCGCTAAGATGCAGGCGATCAGCTCCATCGAGCCGGCGCCGCACAGGACAAGATCGCGATCGACCCCATAGGCCCTGGCGATCGCATCGCGCAGCAAGGTCCAGTCCGGGTCCGGATAAAGGTGGCTGCGCGCCACGGCGTCCCGGCCGGCTTCGATCGCCTTGGGGCTGGGCGGGAAGGCGCTCTCGTTCTGGGCCAGCGTCGGCCGGTCATACCCGCCGAAATTCGCCAGCGCGAAAGCGGACATGGCCTCGATATGGGCGGTGGCTTTCAGGGGCACGGCATAAAGGTCCGGCTATCGGCTTGTCCGCAAGGTTTTCCGCAATGAGGCTAAGGCAGGGCGGCCAACCCGCAAAGCAAAATTCGCCGGCACAATGACTATGGGAATTTGGCCCATGCGGGTGTGGAGGCGGCGGCCGACTAGGCTCTCTTCTCTCGACTAGCGGGGCCAGCCAGCTTTATTCGCTATCAGCACGATCGAGACCGTCATCAAAAGCACGATGAATGTCCAAATCACCATGTTTGCGGACAGGCGCCAGCGGCGACCTTGTCTCATGCGTTTTCGCCAACGATCGGCTTGATTGGCGCCCTCGTATTTTCCCAAGCTATCCCCACGGCCGCAGCCTATCGCAAGCAGGAGCGATTGTAGCTTGCTGCACGGAGGCGGAATAGTGGGGAGGAATGAGGCGGCCCCACTGGGCGCCTCGCGGGGTATTGGCCGCCGGTTCCGATTCCCCGCCATGCGCTGCTCAGTGTTTTAGCCAGAGATGGCTAGATGTCGTATCGGGGGACCAGCTTCGGCGATCGCAGTTCCTGGGCCATCTTTGCCGCTTGGAAGACCGTCATAAGAACGTAGGTCGTTTCACCTTCGGTCGAGTTTATGGCCAAGACCACGCGGCCAATCTCGTCGCTCATGGCGCACGACCAATCCTTGACTGCAATTGCCCGTTTTCCCGCCATGTGCCCCTGCCTTCCTTTCGGGAGGTTATTTGGCGTCGTGAAGACCAGCAATTTGGACTGAATGCCCATTCCGTTGGGCCTAACGTCGGTCTCTACCCTTGTTTGTCTTCAACTCATGAGCAATCGAAATACCCGTCGTCGGATTGGCGAATTGCGGTGGCTAATGATCAAAGCCAGCGCTCCTGGATTCAGCAATCCGAGGCCGGCTGCAAAAGGAAAAGGTGCAGTGTCACCGTAATTCCCTCAGCCTCGCGTGCCGGCTCTTTCGTCCCGAAACGAGACACATCTGAGGCGAGTGTTGCCGCAGAGCTACAGCGCAGCATCCGGATTTTGTTCTACAAACGAGGTTGCGTAGGGTTTCCTGGACACGGCGGACCGTCTGGAACTAGGGGCGCAAGCATGAGGGAGATGGCCCGCCGGCTTCGGTCGGCGGGTCTTTCTTAGCTATCGATCTCCAGTGGGCTTATGCCCCGGCTGCACATGCCAGATGACTTGGCGATTCGAGAGCGGCTTTGGGAACAGGGTGCAGGGCAAGACCGGCGCGCTGCCACCCAAGTGGCTCGCCAAGGAAGGGCGAGGAGATGCTGCGCCACGCGTCACTGCGGGATTCCGCGACGATTAGCCGGGTCACCGCTGAGAGAAATGGCTGGCGTGGAAAAGGTCCGCACCAAAACGCTACGCAGGTGCGGACCCTGCTCTTTTCCGCTGAACGCGGGCTCAGGCGAGCCGTAGTTCCCGCGCCCGGAAGGATGTTGATGATTGCGCGCCCCGGAATATGCGTCACTTCCTTCATTGTGAGTATCTGATGCATCTTTCCGACGAAGCAGCCCGACAGCCTGTTGGGGTAGGAAGCGGACGGGCCGCCGGGCCTAACCGGCCAAGGGCTGGAGGCCGGCTGAGTCGTAGCGTAATATTAGCGGCTGCGCATAAAAACCCTGGGCTGCCATTTTCCCCAGTTTTAGCCGCTGTCAGAAGTGCGGCAGCCGAGAGTGGATGAGCGCGCAGCTATTTCACGCGACCGGTGAGCAGGCCCATACGATCCGCTTTCGGCGGCTTGTCGAAATCCGGCGGGAGAAGCGGGTGATCTGGCGCGATGAGCAAAGGACAGCAGGAGCGGCCCGGCAGGCTGGCAGCTGCCAGCAAACGCCGGGCCTAGCCGATGGGTCTCGGGGGCGAGACACGGCACCGGCTAACGACAACCAGCGCGCTAATTCCCGCGCCGTCTGGCTCTTGATCCTGGCACGGTTTCACACGGATTTTCGGCCAATCTGGCGAGCCGCCGATCTCTCAGCCACAGGGATTTCTTGCTTTCCCGTCTCTCATGGCGAGCATCAAAAGCGGCCGATTGGCCTTGCATCGATGCGATGGCATAGTCGGCTCTGTTGGTTCGATAGTCTTCCTTTTGGATGGTCATTGGTATTCCTCCCGCGGGGGCTTTCCCTCCATAAAGCGGATCGAGGCCAATGGCCGCCAATAAATCGCAGGAGTCTACAAATTGAGGATTGTATTAAAATGATACACACCCGCGCTGGCAGCAATCTAAAGCGGGTGGCTGCGGCTTCATTCCTGTGATGAAAAGGGGCCGGAGCGAGACGATGGCCCCTCGGCTATCGCTTTAGCAAATCGCGATTGATGGTGATGGTAGGTGGCCTCCACCCGCCCGGCATATCCAAGGATGCCTCACGGAAACTTCGCTCGACGTCGGCGGTATAGGTGCCGTCGTTTTCGAAGCGGTCCCAGAGGATGAAGCCAGTGATGAACGCGATCACGATAAGGGGCCAGCGCATCGGAACCTCCCTCAAAGTCCCGAATGGCATTATCTGCCTGCGGTAGGACAAATACAAGCAGTTGCTAATATTCAGCCCGCGAAGGCGTGGACGGTGTTGAGGCCCAAGGTTGAAATAGCCACGATCTGGCATCTTTCCTGCATTGGACCCTTTCGAGAGCGGAAAGGGATGACGAGATGCGGATACATACTCGGCCGAGCCGAAGGGCTGGCGCGTCGAAATGCATATTTTCGGGGCCACTACCGATCGATAATGTGCAGGTGGAAGAGGAAGGCGTTGTTATAATCTCTGTGACTGCTGATGACATCTACACAAAGAAATCCAAGCAGCACTACGAGATAGCCCTGACAAGAGAGGAACTCAGACTGCTTGCCGCTGCCGCGCTCGAGCTGCCCCGAGATCGGGTGTCATGAACTGAGCCGCCTCAAAATAGGACGGGGTGTGGGGGCGTGCGGCCTGTGGCTGGCGGGTAAGCGCCTATGTCATCAAACGGGATGTGCGGGAGGACAAATTTCAAACTGAGACACTACCCATCGTCTCTGGATCATGTCGGCTTGTCGACCAGTGGCGTCTTTCTCTTCGGCGGAACGTAGGCGGTCACCAGTCTGACCTTATCGGCGTTCACAGTGACCGGCACGCCGAGATTGACCGTCGCTTTGCCCCTCATCGACGCGGGTAAACGTTTGGTCAACCACCACCGTGTATTAGAATTCTCTAATGCGTTTCACCCTGGTGCTCTTTTGTTGGGCTGCATTCTTCGGCTGGGATTTGGCCGCCAATGATGGTGAATTCGTGCTCGCGATCGGCCATGGGGTTTTTCGACTCATCCGTATGACGGGGCTGGTCTGACTGCCGGTAGCGGCGCATCTCAGAAGCTGAAGGACTGCCACGCAGCGATCAAGGCAGACAAAGGAGCGAGGGCTGAAATCTATTTGCTTCGTCAGCCCAGGGCTAGACCGACCGAAGTCCCGACGCCGATCGCGATGCCGGTTGTCAAGTTTCCGGCCAAGCGGAGCGCGCAGGATATCGCGGCGGCGCGCCAATTGCCTCTCGGCAGAGTTCTCTGCAGGTTGATCAGCTCGTCAAAAACGTGGTCCATCGGAATTTCTCTCCTTCGCGTAGATCGGCGCCTAGCGGAGTCGAGTTGTGTAGATATGCTGTAGATCAGCCATTTTTCGGCCAATCCTGAAAACTCTGTATCCCTTGGAAATTTTGGCTCCCCGGGCCGGATTCGAACCAGCGACCAACCGGTTAACAGCCGGTTGCTCTACCACTGAGCTACCGGGGAACGGAGGCTCTGACGTGAGTGGCGCAGCCTATAGCAAACACCTTTCGGCTTTGCAAAGCAGCAATTCGCAATTTTTCTCCAGTTTTTAACGCGGCTATTTGTGCCATCGTTCAACATGCCCACATATGAAGGGCTTCACACCGGCACGGAACAAAGCGGCCGGTTGGCCTTTGACATGGCATTGGCGGCAGATGGGATCTGATTTTGAATGACGGCAGCTGACGACGACAGTGCCCCGGCGCGGAAGATTTCGGTTTTCGGCCGCGAGTTCACCATGCCGCGCTCGCGCGGCTGGCGAATCGCGATCGGCATGCTGCTCACCCTTGGCGGGATTCTGGGCTTTCTGCCGATTCTCGGCTTCTGGATGGTTCCGCTCGGTCTCCTAGTGCTGTCCTACGAATTCGCCATGATCCGGCGCCACCGGCGGCGTTTCGTCGTCTGGTGGGAACGCCGGCGCCGGCCCGACTGAGCGCCTGCGGCGGCTCCGCCGCGGCGATGCCGGACCCATGACAACCGATTGGTAATCACCACTTTGGCTGCTCCATACGAAAGCGTCGGGAATGACGCGCGAGCGCTTGACGACCTTTGAGCGCCAACATAATGAGTTCGCTCGGAACGCCGGGAGCATTGCGAGGCCTCGTGGCGGAGTGGTTACGCAGAGGACTGCAAATCCTTGCACCCCGGTTCGATTCCGGGCGAGGCCTCCAGATGCTTGCGGGCTCCAGCGCAACCGCGCTGGGGCAGGGGTTCCAGTCGAAGTTTTGGCCGCGCGCCTGGCGCGGGGAGCGGATTGTTGGGACATGAACGCTGATTTCTCCGAACGCCGCGTGAAGATGGTCGACGGCCAGGTCCGTACCACCGATGTCACCAGCGCGCCGCTCATCGAGGCGATGCTGACCGTCCCGCGCGAGGCCTTTGTCGGCGCCGGACAGCGGGATCTGGCCTATATCGACGAAGACATCCGCATTTCCGATGGCGCGAATGGCGGCGGTGCACGCTACCTGATGGAGCCGTCGCCGCTCGCCAAGCTTCTGCAGCTGGCTGAAATCGACGCGAGCGATTCGGTGCTCGATGTCGGTTGCGGCACCGGCTATTCCGCCGCGTTGCTTTCCAGGCTCGCGCGCTCGGTCGTCGCGCTGGAAAGCGATCCCGCGCTGGCGGAGGCCGCCAAATCCACCCTTTCCAGTCTTGGCTGCCAGAACGTCACGGTGGTCACCGGGCCGCTGCCGCAGGGGCAGGCCGCCAAGGGACCCTACAATGCCATTTTCATCGGCGGCAGCGTCGAGGAAGTGCCGCCGGCATTGCTCGACCAGCTTGCGGAAGAAGGCCGCCTGGTTGTGGTCGAAGGGCGGGGCAACTCTGGCGTGGCCCGTCTATTTTTCAAGGCAGGAGGGGTTGTAACCGGAAGAAGGGCCTTTAATGCGGCAATTAAGCCACTACCGGGCTTCGAACGTGCTCACGCGTTTGAATTCTGAGCGTTTTTGCCTTGCAGCGAATGCGCTGTCATGATGGCTTGCGCCTGACAATCGTTGCTGATTTGGTTAACCGGGTGTTTTCGGGAGGCCGACAGCGGGGGAACGATAAACAACGCGGCGCCGGCCGATCCGTATGGGTAGGCTGACGTGGCGTGGTTCCCATGCAAAACGAATGAGGGAAATAACGTGCCGCCTCTACGCAAGAGTGTTTTAGTAGCTATCCTTGTTTCGGCCACCGCGCTTTCGCCGTTGGCCGCCTCCGCTGAAACCATTACGGGCGCGCTCGCCAAAGCCTATCAGTATAACTCGCAGTTGAATGCTGCCCGCGCTGGCGTGCGCGTCACTGACGAGGGCGTAGCCATTGCCAAGTCGGGCTGGCGTCCGACCGTCACCGGTTCGGCCAACATCGACTACACCAATATACATGGCTTTGGCACCAGCAGGAGAATAACGACGGGCAGCTTCGGCGTGCAGATCAACCAGACGCTGTTCGACGGGTTTCAGACCAAGAACAATGTCGCCGCCGCCGAATCGCAAGTAAAGGCTTCGGTCGAAAGCCTGCGCAACACGGAAGAGAACATCCTGTTCAACGCGGCCAGCGCCTATATGGACGTGATTCGCGACCGTCAGATCGCGGTGCTGACCGAGCAGAACCTGCAGTTCCTGACCGAGCAGGCGCGCGCCGCCCGCTCGCGCTTCGAGGTCGGCGAGGGCACCCGCACCGACGTCGCCCAGGCCGATGCCTCCCGCGCGACGGCCGTGGCGCAGTTGAGCGCCGCCCGCGCGACGGCGCTGGCAAGCGCCGCAACCTACCACCAGATCGTCGGCGACGAGCCGGGCAAGCTCAAGGCAGCCTCGCCGCTTGGCAAGCTGCTGCCAGGTGGCGTCGATTCGGCCTTGGCCATCGCTTCCGCCGAACATCCCGCCATTCTGGCCACACAGCATCTCGTCGATGCCGCCGCCTTTTCGGTGAAGTCGTCGGAAGGCGCGCTGCTGCCGCAGGTGACGGCCTCGGCCGGCGTTTCGGACGACTACAGCCACACCGTTCCCAGTTCCATCAGCAGCCCCAACGGTAGTTCGACATCGGCCAATATCGGCGCTTCGCTCACCATTCCGATCTATTCGGGTGGCCGGACCTCGGCGCTGGTGCGGCAGAGCAAGGAATCACTGGGCGAGGCGCGCATCCAGGTCGATGTCAGCCGCGACCAGGTGCGCCAGGCCGTGGTCTCGGCCTGGACGCAATATGTCGCCGCGCGCCAAAGCGTGGATGCCAACAGGCAGGTGATCGATGCCGCGCAACTGGCGCTCAACGGCGTCATCGAAGAGCGCAATGTCGGCCAGCGCACGACGCTGGATGTGTTGAACGCGCAGAACGCGGTCATCACCGCCAAGATCAACCAGGCCAGCTCCGAACGCGACGTGGTCGTGGCGAGCTATGCCATCCTGTCGGCGATGGGCCGGCTGTCGGTCGATCGTCTTGGGCTGGCGGTCACCAAATACAGGCCCGAAGAGCATTACAACGCCGTCAAGGACAAGTGGTTCGGACTGCGCACGCCCGACGGACGCTGATTTCCGGTATGCTTCCAGCAAGCGCCGCGTGTCCGATGGACGCGCGGCGTTTTTCTTTGTCGATGGCACGGGCTCGTCGGGCCGCGAACCGCCTAATCTGTTGAAATCCAACGCGTCCCCAGATTGGGGATTCTCGGATGACGATAGGTCGGTTACGCTGTCGCCATTGATTCGAATTCCGACCCGGGCAGGAACGGAATTCCTGAATGGGTCAAGTTCTTGAACGGGTCAGTTCTTGGACAGGGTCGAGTTCTTGGGCAGGTCACTGGGGCGGCGGATGTGACGATGGCGACGGCAAGCAGCGCGCAGCGCGAACCTTCCATGGAAGAGATACTGGCTTCCATCCGAAGGATCATCGAAGACAGCGACACCGGGCGCAAGCAGCCGGCCGAGGCTGGTGAACTGCGCCAGGATCTGGAGCCGGCCGCGGTTAGCGTACCCACGGTCGAGGTCGACGCCTTTCGTTCCGAATTGCATGCCGACGCCGGCCCGCGCAAGCCAGCGACGCTGGCGGAGGTCCAGGCCCAGCTGGCCGCGGCCGATCCGGCGGTCGCACGCGCCGAGGCTCGTCGAGAGCCGGTCAAGGCGGCTCTGGCCGCGGTCGATCCCGAGGGCGCCGAGCCGAGCGCGCAAGCGGCCACGAGCAGGCCGGCCGCGGCAAATGCGACGCAGTCGGCCGAGACCATAGTCGCCGATTGGCGGCGCGAAATAGCGGCGGTCGGCGGCAGCACGGTTACCGCGAGACCGGCCGTCCGGGTCCCGGAAGCCGCGCCGAGGGTCGAGATCGAGAAGCAAGAGCCGGCGTTTGAAGCTGCCGCGCATGCCAGCGCTCCCCGGGCATCCGAACCGGAGACACAGCCGGCCCGGCCCGCGATCCTTTCCGAGCATACGGGCCGGCAGGTTGCCGCGGCTTTCGGCGAGCTTTCCGATGCTTTTGCCAGCCGCGGCAAGAAGAGTTTCGACGAGATGGCCGAGGAGATGCTGCGGCCGATGCTGCAGGATTGGCTCGACAACAACCTGCCGACGCTGGTCGAAAGGCTGGTGCGCGAGGAGATCGAGCGCGTGGCGCGCGGGGCGCAGTAAGCTGCCGCAACATGCACGCTGAAAAGCGCCGCCTTCGGGCGGCGCTTTTGCTTTGGGACCCGCTGCGCCCTTGCAGTCGACATGCATCAGGCGAGCCGCCATTGCGGCACCGGCCGGGATTGTCGCCGGTCGCGGCATGCCTATCTGTAAGAGCGATCGCAGTTCTCGCGGTTGACTCGGCCAAGACCTTCCGATTTACACCGGACGCTTGTTCCCGACAGTTCGGACCTCCTCCATGCTTGATAAGACCTACGACGCCAAAGCCGTCGAGCCGAAGATCGCCAAAATCTGGGAAGAGGCGGATGCCTTCCGGGCAGGCGCCGGCGCGGAAGAGGGGGCCGAAGCCTTCACCATCGTCATCCCGCCGCCGAACGTCACCGGCTCGCTGCATATGGGCCATGCGCTCAACAACACGCTGCAGGACATTCTCGTGCGCTTCGAGCGCATGCGCGGCAAGAACGTGCTTTGGCAGCCCGGCATGGATCATGCCGGCATCGCCACGCAGATGGTGGTCGAGCGCCAGCTCATGGAAAAGCAGATCCACCGCCGCGATCTGACGCGTGAGGAGTTCATCGAGAAAGTCTGGGAGTGGAAGGCCGAATCGGGCGGCGCGATCTTCAACCAGCTGAAGCGGCTCGGCGCCTCGGCCGACTGGTCGCGCGAACGCTTCACTATGGATGAAGGCCTGTCCAAGGCGGTGCTGGAAGTCTTCGTCACGCTCTACAAGGAAGGCCTCATCTACAAGGACAAGCGCCTTGTGAACTGGGACCCGAAGCTGCTTACCGCCATTTCCGACCTCGAGGTCGAGCAGCACGAGGTCAACGGCAATCTCTGGCACTTCCGCTACCCGATCGAAGGCGAGGCGTTCGACCCTGAGAACCCGAAGACGTTCATCACGGTGGCGACGACGCGTCCCGAGACGATGCTCGGCGACACCGCCGTGGCCGTGCATCCGGACGACGGGCGCTTCACCGATCTGGTCGGTCGCAACGTCGTGCTGCCGATCGTCGACCGCAAGATTCCGATCGTCGCGGACGAGTATTCCGATCCGGAGAAAGGCTCCGGCGCGGTCAAGATCACGCCGGCGCATGACTTCAACGACTTCGAGGTCGGCAAGCGTCACAAGCTGCCGGCGATCAACATCCTGACGGTCGAAGCGGACCTCAAGCTCAAGGACAATGAGGATTTCCTCGCCGGTCTCGAGGTCACGCCGGAGCGCCAGGCCGTGTGGGACGAGCTGGACGGGCTCGACCGCTTCGCGGCGCGCAAGAAGATCGTCGAACTGATGGAGGCCGGCGGCTTTCTGGAAAAGGTCGAGCCGCATCGCCATGCCGTTCCGCATGGCGACCGCGGCGGCGTGCCGATCGAGCCATTCCTGACCGACCAATGGTACGTCAACGCCGCCGAGCTCGCCAAGCCGGCGATTGCCTCGGTGCGCGAAGGTCGTACCAACTTCGTGCCGAAGAACTGGGAGAAGACCTATTTCGACTGGATGGAGAACATCCAGCCCTGGTGCATCTCGCGCCAGCTCTGGTGGGGGCACCAGATCCCGGCCTGGTACGGGCCGGACGGGCATGTCTTTGTCGAAAAGACCGAGGAAGAGGCTTTAGCCGCGGCGATCGAATATTACCTTGCGCTGGAAGGGCCGTGGAAGGCCTGGGTCGAGGACAAGCTGGAAAACTTCCAGCCGGGCGAGATCCTGACCCGCGACGAGGACGTGCTCGACACTTGGTTCTCGTCGGCGCTGTGGCCGTTCTCGACGCTCGGCTGGCCCGATCAGACGCCGGAGCTCAAGACCTATTACCAGACCGACGTGCTGGTGACCGGCTTCGACATCATCTTCTTCTGGGTCGCCCGCATGATGATGATGGGCCTGCACTTCATGGACGAGGAGCCGTTCCACACCGTCTATGTGCATGCGCTGGTGCGCGACAAGAACGGGCAGAAGATGTCGAAGTCGAAAGGCAACGTCATCGATCCGCTCGACCTGATCGACGAATATGGCGCCGACGCGCTGCGCTTCACGCTGACCGTCATGGCGGCGCAAGGGCGCGACGTGAAGCTCGATCCGGCCCGCATCGCCGGCTACCGCAATTTCGGCACCAAGCTGTGGAACGCGACGCGCTTCGCCGAGATGAACGAGGTCGCGCGCGACGACGAGTTCTGGCTGAACGACGCCAAGCTGCCGGTCAACCGCTGGATCCTGACCGAGCTGACGCGGGCGGCGCGCGCTGTCACCGAAGGCATCACCAGCTACCGGTTCAACGAAGCGGCGGGCGCGGCCTATCGGTTCGTCTGGAACCTGTTCTGCGACTGGTACCTGGAACTGTTGAAGCCGGTGTTCATGGGCACGGACGAGGCCGCCAAGGCCGAGAGCCGGGCCTGCGTCGCCTTCGTGCTGGACGAGATCTACAAGCTCCTGCATCCGATGATGCCGTTCATGACCGAGGAACTGTGGGCGCAGACCGCTGGCGAGGGCAAGCAGCGCTCGTCGCTGCTTTGCCACGCCGCCTGGCCGTCGCCCGACTTCGGGGACGAAGAGGCCGCCGCCGACATCAACTGGCTGGTCGACCTCGTTTCGGGCATCCGCTCGGTGCGTTCGGAAATGAATGTGCCGCCGGCGGCGATCGCGCCGCTGATGGTGATCGGCGCCAACACGCTGACGCAAGAGCGGCTGGAGCGTCACGCCCAGGCGATCAAGCGGCTGGCGCGCATCGGCGATATCGCGCTCGCCGATGCACCGCCGAAGGGCTCGGCCCAGATCGTGCTCAACGAGGCGACGGTGAGCCTGCCGCTCGGCAGCCTGATCGACCTCCAGGCCGAGGCCGCGCGGCTGCAGAAGGAACTGGCCAAGGTGACCGAGGAGATCGCTCGCCTGCACAAGAAGCTGTCGAACGAAAAGTTCGTCGCCAATGCGCCGGAAGAGGTGGTCGAAGCCGAGCGTGAGAAACTCGCCGAATATCGCGAGGCGCAGGAGAAGCTTTCGGTGGCTTTGACCAGGGTCCGCAACGCTGGCTGAGCGGCAAGATTCGGCCTCGCTCCAAAGGCGCTTTCCGGTACGTTTGCTGCCTCGAAAATGGGCGTGCCGCTACGTTAATTTTGACGTAAACGGAAAGTTTGCGCCCCATTGTTGCCATAATGTAACAATGCGGCCCGCGAGCGCTAAAATCGGCTGTTTTTGCCCTGTTTTGGGTAGTTTCTTCGGATTTTTTCGACCGTTCGACCCCGGTTGGCGCGATTCAGGCGCCGATTGCGGTGCCAGCCACCATGGCGAAAATACGTGCTGTCAAGATGTACATGTACAGCTCTTGAAATCGTTGTTGCGTCGTTAACCCGAATTGGTTCTAGCTTGAGCCACTTGTATTTCGGGGAGGGATTTCCATGAACATCTTGCGGCTCAAAGCTCTGGCGGGGGCAGGCTGCTTTTCGATCGCGTTGATCGGCGCGGTGATGCATCCCGCGCATGCCGGCGGCCTGGAGCGCGGCGGCTACGACATCGACCTGCTTTTCGATCCGGCGCCGGTCGCGACTGAGGCTGAAGCGACCTATGTGATGCCGGATCGCAAGTACAAGAATGCGAAAGGTCCGGGAGGGGCCGATCTTAGTCCCCTCGGCTTCAGCACCACGGCCGACGGCGCGGAGCCTTATTGGGTGCCGCGCATCGGCGTCAAAGCCCAAGTTGTCCAAGGCGTCGACTGCATGGTCGATTACTCGCAGCCTTGGGGCGCACATACCGCGCCAGGTAGCACGTGGAGCGGGGCGTTTTCCAATATAGAAACCGATATCAAGAGCAATAACTACGCAGGTACCTGCTCCTACAAGTTTGATGTCGGTAAGGGTCAACTCCGTTTTATCGGCGGTTTGTTCTACCAGGATATCTCGGGCTTTAAGGAGAACTTGATATCCCTAGGCGGCGCAGTTGGTCGCGTCGATCTGGACGCAAGTGGTTGGGGCTGGCGCACCGGAGTGGCCTACGAAATCCCCGAGATCGCACTTCGGGCCAGCTTGGTCTATAATTCACAAGTCAAGCTCGACAATATCTCCGGTACACTCACGGCACCGGTTTTACCCACTGGCTCTGCGCCGATCTACGGCAGCACACAATACATGCCGGACTCTGTGGAATTGAAATTGCAATCCGGTGTTGCGCCGGGCTGGCTAGCTTTCGGTTCGATCAAATGGGTGAACTGGAGTGTACTGCAAAGCGTTCCGATCTGTATAGTGGGCACTCCTTCCCAGTTCTGCGTGACGAATGGTCTGGGAGAGACGACATCGCTAGACCTGATGTATCGTGACGGCTGGACTGTTTCGGGTGGTATTGGCCATAAGTTCAATGATCAGTGGAGCGCCGCCGCTCAGCTCAGTTGGGATCGTGGCACTTCGCATGGCTATGGCGCCCAGACTGATACTTGGACACTTGGCGGTGGAGTCGCTTATACACCGCAACCCAATATCGAGGTTCGTTTGGCTGGCGCGATCGGTGTGTTGACCAGCGGTCATTCCGGCATATTGATTGGCGAAAACGATAAGATTGTTGGTGCAGACGCCAGCTACGATTTCGGCAATGATCTGATCACCGCAATTTCGGGCGGGATCAAGATCAAGTTCTAAGTTTCTGAAAATTCAACAAAAAAGGCCGGGCAATGCCCGGTCTTTTTATTTGCAAGGCTGATGCTTTGGCTTCGCCCTTCCGCCCGCTGTTGCAGATTCGCCGCGCAACCGGCACCCAATATGATTGTGACGTTTTGGCAACAGTTTATGAACAACCCCCGCGCTAAAAGACTTGCCGAGGGAACTGCCCATTTCCCGCCATAAACCCGGAGCACCCGAGATGCGTGCCAGGTTGGCGCGGCGAGGGGACCGGCCGCGGGGTGTGCGGCAAGGACGATGATGGACGCCAAGGCAATCTCCAAGGCCAAGCTGCCCAGCCGCCACGTGACCGTTGGTCCGGCGCGCGCGCCGCATCGTTCGTACCTCTATGCCATGGGCCTGTCGGCGGCCGAGATCGCGCAGCCTTTGGTCGGCGTCGCCAGCTGCTGGAACGAAGCGGCGCCCTGCAACATCTCGCTGATGCGCCAGGCGCAAGTGGTCAAGAAGGGCGTTGCGGCCGCCAACGGCACGCCGCGCGAGTTCTGCACCATCACCGTCACCGACGGCATCGCCATGGGCCACCAGGGCATGAAGTCGTCGCTGGTGTCGCGTGAGGTGATCGCCGATTCGGTCGAGCTCACCATGCGCGGCCATTGCTACGATGCCCTTGTCGGGCTCGCCGGCTGTGACAAGTCGCTGCCCGGCATGATGATGGCGATGGTGCGCCTCAACGTGCCCTCGATCTTCATCTATGGCGGCTCGATCCTGCCCGGCAGCTATCGCGGCCGGCAGATCACCGTGCAGGACGTGTTCGAGGCGGTCGGCCAGCATTCGGTCGGCACGATCAGCGATGCCGAATTGCTCGAGATCGAGCAGGCGGCCTGTCCTTCCGCCGGTTCCTGCGGCGCCCAGTTCACCGCCAATACCATGGCGACCGTTGCTGAAGCGATTGGCCTCGCGCTGCCCTATTCCTGCGGCGCGCCGGCGCCCTACGAAATGCGCGACCGCTTCAATTTCGCTTCGGGCGAAAAGGTGATGGAGCTGATCGCCAAGAACATCCGGCCGCGCGACATCGTCACGCGCAAGGCGCTGGAGAACGCGGCGACCGTGGTGTCGGCCACCGGCGGCTCGACCAATGCGGCGCTGCATCTGCCGGCGATCGCGCATGAGGCCGGCATCAAGTTCGACCTGTTCGACGTGGCGGCGATCTTCGAGAAGACGCCCTACATCGCCGACCTCAAGCCGGGCGGCAAATATGTCGCCAAGGACATGTTCGAGGCCGGCGGCATTCCGCTCCTAATGAAGACGCTGCTCGACCATGGCTATCTGCATGGCGACTGCATGACGGTCACTGGCCGCACTTTGGCCGAAAATATGGAGCACGTTTCCTGGAATGAGAGCCAGGATGTTGTGCGTCCCGCCAATCGGCCAATCACCAAGACAGGCGGCGTTGTGGGCTTGAAGGGCAACCTTGCCCCCGAAGGTGCGATCGTGAAGGTCGCGGGCATGTCGGAACTGAAATTCTCCGGTCCGGCGCGTTGCTTCGATTCGGAAGAGGAGTGCTTCGAAGCGGTCACGCAGCGCAACTACCGCGAAGGCGAGGTTCTCGTCATCCGCTATGAGGGGCCGCGCGGCGGTCCGGGCATGCGCGAGATGCTGTCGACGACGGCCGCGCTCTACGGCCAGGGCATGGGCGGCAAGGTGGCGCTGATCACCGACGGGCGCTTCTCCGGCGCCACGCGCGGCTTCTGCATCGGCCATGTCGGGCCGGAGGCGGCGGTCGGCGGGCCGATCGGGCTGATCAAGGATGGCGAAGTGATCTCGATCGACGCCGTGAAAGGCACGATCGAAGTGGCCCTGTCGGACACCGAGCTGGCGGCCCGGGCAAAGAGTTGGAAGGCGCGCAAGACCGACTATCAGTCCGGCGCGATCTGGAAATATGCGCAGGCCGTAGGGCCGGCCCGCGACGGCGCGGTGACCCATCCGGGCGCCGCAGAAGAAACGCACTGCTATGCGGACATCTGAGGTGTTGAGGTCGTCTGTCTTTTCGGCACTGGTCGTGATCGCCGGTCTTGGCGCGACCTTGGGCGCCGTCGGGCAGGCCATGGCCTTCGACGACAAGGTGTTCGACGACAAGACCGGCGTGAAGCCGCAGTCGAGCCCCTGGGCGGTGTTCCAGTTCGGCTTCTCCGCCTACAAGAGCGGCCATAAGGAACAGGCGGTCGAAGCCTATAAATACGCCGCCGAGAACGGCCAGATCGGCGCCACCTGGAAGCTTGCGCGCATGTATGCCGAAGGCGACGGCGTGACGCGCGACGACTACGCCGCCTTCAAGTTCTTCTCGGAAATCGTCGATCAGGATGTCGAGCCCGGCTCGCCGGAAGAGAGCTATGTGTCGGACGCGCTGGTGGCGCTGGGCGACTATCTGCGCAAGGGCATTCCCGGCACGCCGGTCGAGGAGAACGACGTCGCGGCGCAGGAATACTACATGCGCGCCGCCGCCAACTACCGCAATCCGAACGCCCAGTTCGAGATCGGCCAGATGTTCCTCAAGGGCGAGGGCGGCGTGAAGGCCAGCGTCAAGCAAGCCGGCCGCTGGCTGCAGCTCGCGGCCGAGAAGGGCCATGCCGGCGCGCAGGCGACGCTCGGCAACCTCCTGTTCCAGAGCGGCAAGGTGGTGCGCGGCCTGGCGATGATGACGGCCGCACTCGAGCGGGCTCCGGCGGCCGACCAGCCCTGGATCCGCAACATGCAGGAAGAGGCGTTCGCCGCGGCCGGCGAGGCCGATCGCCGGACCGCGATCTCGCTCGCCGACGATATCCTGACCAAGGGCAACAACGGCGACCAGTAAGCGCAGGTTGGCGATAGCGTGCATGGCAGCTTGGCGCATGCAATGGCTAATGCAGCGCTGGTCGACCCCCACTCCGTCTCGGCTTCGCCGAGCCACCTCTCCCCCGATCGACGGGGTAGAGGAAAGGCGCCAAGCTTTTTTGCCGTCAACGCCCGTCCGGCAACGCTCCCTTCCTTTCCCTCCGGAGGGGGGAAAGGTGGCGCTGCGAAGCGGCGACGGATTGGGGGAACCACCTGGCAATCAAGCCTCGGCCTGATCAGTCGCGCCAGTCACAGAAGATGTGTGCATAGCGTAACCTGGATGGTGGGGAGATCAACGAAGCCTCAGTTCTCGGTCGGCTCCGTCGGCGTCTGGCCGGGCGTCGGGGTGGAAAGCGACGTCGGGTGCGGCTTTGGCGCTTCGCCCGGACATTCGTCCTTAATCCTGGTCCAGGACGTGTTGTTGAGAACCATGTCGCAACGGGCGAGGTAGCTCTCGCCGGCCAGCATCAGGCACGCCGTCTCGCCGACGTTGAAGGATTTGCCGTTGGCAAGACAGGTTGGCGCCGCCAGCAACGGCGTCGGCGCGGCAAGCGCCAAGGCAAGCCCGACCGGCCCAAAAAGAAATCGGATCGCCATTCAACCCCCACAGCAAGCCCGCATCAAAGACTGGATTTGTGGCGATACTGGGGTCCGGGAGCCTGGCAACGTCTCAGGCGGGCTGCAGGCTGAGCTCGATGGCGACCGGCACATGGTCGGACGGTTTTTCCCAGGCGCGGACATGTTTTTCCACCGAGGCCGACGCAAAACGGTTGGCGGCTTCGGGTGACAGCAGCAGGTGGTCGATGCGGATGCCGTTGTTCTTCTGCCAGGCGCCGGCCTGATAGTCCCAGAAGGTGTAGACGCCGGCCGAGTCGGTCACGGTGCGCACCGCTTCGGTGAAACCGAGATTCTTCAGCCGGCGGAAGGCTTGCCTCGTCTGCGGCTGGAACAGCGCGTCACCCAGCCAGTTTTCGGGAAACCGGGCATCGGCGGGTTCGGGAATGACGTTGTAGTCGCCGGCCAGCACCAGCGCCTCCTCGAGCCGCAGCCGTTCCTGCGCCCAACGCTCCAGCCGCGCCATCCACGCCAGCTTGTAGGAAAACTTCCTCTCATCGTCGATCGGGTTGCCGTTCGGCAGATAGAGCGAAGCGACACGCAAGGCGCCCTGGTCGGTGGAAAAAACGCCTTCGATGAAGCGGGCATGATCATCCGCATCGTCGCCAGGCAGGCCGCGATTCACCTCGTCGAAGGGAAGCTTCGACAGGAGAGCGACGCCATTAAAACTCTTCTGGCCGTTGGTCTCGACATTGTAGCCCAGCGCCTCGATCTCGGCGCGCGGGAACTGGTCGTCGACCGTCTTGATCTCCTGCAGGCACACGATGTCCGGCGCGCTTTCGGTCAGCCAGTGGGTGAGGTTGCCGATGCGGGCGCGAACGCCGTTGATGTTCCAGGTGACGATCTTCATGAGGACCTCAATGCTCTTCGGACGGCAGGCGTTCGACGAGGCCGATCGTATTGCCTGCGGGGTCCTTTAGAAAGGCCATCCATTCGCTTTCCCCCGCCGGACCGAACTGCCCCTCGGTGTCGCGGTGGACGAGCGTCGGCGGCGCGGTGAAGGGAATGCCCGCGGCTTTCGCCTCCGCGTGGAAGGCTTCGAGGCCGGCGATGTCGAAATAGACGGTGCCGCCCGGAACGCCGTCGGTGAAGAGCAGACGCACATCACCGGCCATAATGAAGGCAATACCGGGCGGGTCGTAGCGGGCATGCAGGTTCAGACCAAGCACGTCGCGCCAGAAAGCAAGCGTCGCATCGAGGTCGCGGCCAGCCGAGAGCGCGACCTGACGGACCGCGCCGACGGCAGGCATTGGGCTATATGGAGAAGCTGGTGCCGCAGCCGCAGGAGGCGACAGCGTTGGGGTTCCTGATTTGGAAGGACTGGCCCATCAGGTCATCCACGAAGTCGATCACCGAGCCGCCCATATAAACCAGCGACAGGTCGTCGATCAGGATCGTCGCGCCATCCTTCTCGATGGCGACATCGTCATCGTTGCGGCTGCCGACGAGATCGAATTTGTAGGAAAAGCCGGAGCAACCGCCGCCTTCGACGGAGACGCGCAACGCCGTCTTGCCCGGTTCGCCGGCAACGATCCTGGCGATCCGCTTGGCCGCGGCATCGGTCATCTCGACCTTCATGGCAGTCTTGGCATCCGCGCCCATCGGCGTCACCTTGCTTTCGGTTTCACATGATAGGTATGAAGCGGGCGTGGCCAAGTCAACTGGTGGATCAATGGACGAGCGGCAGGGCAAGGATGCTCTCGGCGACATCGGGTTCGGCTATCGGCCGCGCGCGGTCTATGCGAGCGATCCGGCGCGCTCGCGCGGACGCCTGTTCGAGGAGGCCGAGAGTCCGACCCGCACGCCGTTCCAGCGCGACCGCGACCGCATCATCCATTCCACCGCATTCCGCCGGCTGAAGCACAAGACGCAGGTGTTCGTGGCGCATGAGGGCGATCACTTCCGCACGCGGCTGACGCATTCGATCGAGGTGGCGCAGATCGCACGAGCACTGGCGCGGGCGCTGCGCGGCGACGAGGACCTCGCCGAAGCAGTCGCCCTTGTACATGATTTCGGCCACACGCCCTTCGGCCATACGGGAGAGGACGCGCTCAACGAGAAGATGGCCGCCTGGGGCGGCTTCGACCACAACGCCCAGTCGCTGCGCGTGGTCACGCGGCTCGAGCGGCGCTATGCCGAGTTCGACGGTCTGAACCTCACCTGGGAAACGCTGGAAGGGCTGGTCAAGCATAACGGCCCGTTGACCGATGCGAGCGGGAAGGGGCTCAAGGGCCCGGTGCCGCAGGCGATCCGCGACTATTCCGAACTGCACGACCTCGAGCTCGACCGCTTCGCCGGCATCGAGGCGCAGTGCGCCGCGATCGCCGACGACATCGCCTACAACACCCATGACATCGACGATGGCCTGCGCGCCGGCCTGCTGACGCTGGACATGCTGCAAGGCGTCGGCCTGCCGGGCTCGATCCTGAACGGCGTGCGCGCCAAATATCCTCAGCTCGACGATGTCCGCACCGGCCACGAACTGTTGCGCCGGCAGATCACGCTGATGGTCGAGGATGTCATTGCATCGACCGCTGCCAACATCGAGCGTCTCAAACCGGACAGCGCCGATGCGGTGCGCGCGGCAGGCGAGACCCTGGTGACCTTTTCGCCAGGGATGGCCGCGGCCGAAAAGGAATTGAAGGCCTTCCTCTACAAGCATCTCTACCGGCACCCGGAAGTGATGCGGGTGCGGGCCGAGGCCGAGCGCATCGTGCGCGAGCTGTTCGACGTCTATTTCGCCGATCCACGCGCCATGCCCGATGGCTGGCGCGAAGGGCTCGACAGGGCCGAGGATCGCATCAAGGCGCGCAGCGTCGCCGACTTCCTGGCCGGCATGACCGACACCTATGCGCTCAAGGAACATCGGCGTCTGTTTGACCATACGCCCGATTTGAGCTAGGGCGAGCCTCGATTTTGCCGGCCACGCTGCCGGTCGTCTCTTAAAGCCCAGAGCATATCCAATGAATATCTTCGCCGATTTCAACGCGCGGATCGTAAAGGCCGTCGAAGCCCTTGATCTCAAGGACAAGGAGGGGGCTGCGCTCGACCTGTCGCGTGTCGCGGTCGAGCCGCCGCGCGATGCAAGCCATGGCGATCTCGCTACCAATGCGGCGATGGTGCTGGCCAAGCCCACCGGACAGAACCCGCGCGCGCTTGCCGAAAGACTGGCCGAAGCGCTCCGCGCCGATGCAGACGTCGCCTCGGCCGAGATCGCCGGGCCGGGCTTCGTCAATCTCAGGCTCAAGGACGCGTTCTGGCACGCGCATCTGACGACGTTGCTCGGCGAGGGGCGCAACTATGGCCGCTCGACCATCGGCGGCGGCCGCAAGGCCAATGTCGAATATGTTTCGGCCAACCCGACCGGCCCGATGCATGTCGGCCATTGCCGGGGCGCCGTGGTCGGCGACACCTTGGCCAATCTGATGGCCTTCGCCGGCTACGACGTGACCAAGGAATATGTCATCAACGACGCCGGTTCGCAGATCGACGTGCTCGGCCGCTCGGCGTTCCTGCGCTATCGCGAGGCGCTCGGCGACGACATCGGCGAGATCCCGTCCGGTCTCTATCCGGGCGACTATCTGGTCCCCGTCGGCCAGGCGCTGGCCAAGGAATTCGGCCGCGGCCTGCTGCAGATGCCGGAAGAGGAAGCGCTGGCGATCGTCAAGGACCGCACCGTCGACGCGATGATGGCGATGATCCGCGAGGATCTGGCGCTGCTTAACGTACATCACGATGTGTTCTTCTCCGAGCGCACGCTGCATGCCGACAACGCCAAGAGAATCCGGGCGGCGATCGCCGACCTGACGCTGAAAGGGCACATCTACAAGGGCAAGCTGCCGCCGCCCAAGGGCGAGAAGCCGGACGACTGGGAAGACCGCGAGCAGACGCTATTCCGCTCGACGGCGGTCGGCGACGACATGGACCGGGCGCTGGTCAAGTCCGATGGCTCGTTCACCTATTTCGCCGCCGACGTCGCCTATCTGAAGGACAAGGTCGAGCGCGGCTTCGTCGACCTGATCTATGTGCTCGGCGCCGACCATGGCGGCTATGTGAAGCGGCTGGAGGCGCTGGCGCGGGCGGTTGCAGGCGACACGGTCAAGCTCACCGTGCTGCTTTGCCAGCTCGTGAAACTGTTCCGCGACGGCGAGCCTGTCCGGATGTCGAAGCGGTCCGGCGATTTCGTCACCCTGCGCGATGTGGTGGAAGAGGTCGGCCGCGACCCGATCCGCTTCATGATGCTTTACCGCAAGAACGATGCGCCGCTCGATTTCGACTTCGCCAAGGTCACGGAGCAGTCGAAGGACAATCCGGTGTTCTATGTGCAGTACGCGTCGGCGCGCTGCCATTCCGTCTTCAGGCAGGCGAGCGAGCAGCTCGGCGAGGCGAATTTCGACCGCAACCGGCTGGCGGCTTCCGTGGCTGCGCTGACCGACGAGGGCGAAATCGCGCTGATCCGGAAGCTGGCTGAATATCCAAGGCTGATCGAATCCGCGGCGCTTTCGCTGGAGCCTCACCGGCTCGCATTCTACCTCTACGATCTGGCTTCCGGCTTCCATGCACAGTGGAATCGCGGCCACGACAACCAGGACTTACGTTTTGTTAAGGTTAACGACCGAGAATCAACCTATGCCAGACTAGGGCTGGTGCAGGCTGTTTCGGATGTTTTGACTTCCGGCCTGACGCTGATCGGGGCAGACGCGCCCACTGAAATGCGTTAGGTTTAACTAAAAAACCTGTCACCTTTTGCCCACATTGCGCTGGTAAGGGCCAACCCTGCGCGACGTCCATGGCGTCCGACTGTGTGCGAGTTCGGGAACAATAATGGCAGACAGAACCCCGCTGAAAGTAGCCGACCACAACGACATCGCCGATGATGATCCGTTCGCGGAACTGACCCGGATCATGGGTTTCGACCCGCGCCAGCCGGTGCGGCAGCCGGCTCCTGCGGCCGAGAAGGCCGCGCCGGTCAATCAGGCTCCAGCGGCGGACGATTTCGACATCGACCTCGAAAAGGAGTTGATGGGAGAGTTCGATTCCGTCGAGGAAAGCGAGCCGGTCGCTCAGCAGGCTGCCCTGCATCAGATCGGCTATGAGCCGGCTTTCGAGGCCGCAAGCGCCGCCGCGAATGACGACGAGTTGACTGCGTCCTTCGAGCAGGATTTCGTGTTCGACGACGCGGCGGATCATGCCGATTTCGCCGTGGCCCATGTGCCGGAGGCGGATTTCGCGCCGGAGCCGGAAGGCGCGCCGGAGGCGCATTTTGCAGCTGAGCCGCATTTCGCGCCGGAGCCACAAGAAGCTCCCGAGCCGGAAGTCGCTTTTGACGATGATTTCGACAAGGCCGTCGCCAGTTCGCTGGATGCCTCGCCGCTCGAAGACGAACTTCCGATCGATCAGGAAATGGCGGCTTCGCTGGACCAGGATTTCCAGCTCGACCATCACGAACCCGCCAATCTCGACTATCACGAGCCGGCTGACGCCCGTCAGGCCGCCGTCGAAGCCGTGCAGGCCGCGAGCGATGAGGCGTTCAACGCCGATTTCGACAATGCCGTCCAGATGTCGCTCGAAGACGAGCTGTCGTTTGAGAGCCACGAGCCGGAGCAGCAGGCGCAAGCCGTCGAGCCGGTCGAAGTCTCCGCGGCCGATCCGCTGATTTCCGAGGACGATTTTGCCGGTCACTTCGACCAGACGATGACCGATGTCGATGTCAATCTCGGCCAGGCTCAGGGTTTTCAGGAGCCGGAGCCGGCAGTTGACGATGACCCGGCGCCGATGGTCGAGGTGCCGACCGAGACGGCCCATTTCGCCGCCGAGCCGGAGTTCGCCGCGCCTGAACCTGCCGCCGCGCTGACCCTTGATGACGATTTCGAACTGAGTTTCCGCGATGCGCTGAACGAGGAGCCGCAAGCTCCGGCCGTCGAGCCCGCCGCCGCGCTGCAGCCGGCCGCGGTCGAGCCGGCTCCTGTCGTCGCCGCTCCGGTTCCGCCTGTCGCCGCCGCGCTGGTTCCGCCTGTCGCCGCCGTCGAACCGGCGAGGCCGGCGGCCAGCGAACGAAGCCTGGAAGACGAGCTCAATGCGCTGCTCGGCGCCATGACCGCGCGACCGATGCCCGCGGTCAAGGAGCCCGCTCCCGCGCCACGTCTGGTTGCGGAACCCGCAGGCTACGCTGGCGGGAAGGCGGCGGCCGATGATCTCGACTGGGATCTCGACGAGCACCAGTCGGCGCAGAACGGGAAGGGCGCTCAGCCGGCAGAAAGCGATATGGACGACCTGCTTGCCAGCGAACTCGATCGCCAGGATTTCTCAAGCTCGGCCAAAACCGAGGTCGATGTTGATTTCGATGACGATTTCGGCGCTGCTTTCGTCAAGAGCATCGAAGCTGAACAGGCAGCTGCCGCCACGGCAAGGTCTCCGGTAAATTCCTCCGATTGGCTGCATTCGACGCCTACGGAATCAGGCAAGTCGTGGAGCCGCTCGACCCCGACCTCGGCTCCGCCGGTGCAGGCTTCGTTTGCCGCGCAGCCGGCGCCCTCGGCTCCGGCGCAGATGGCCGCGCCTTCAGCGCCAGTGCAGATGGCCGCGCCGGCCTACCGCAGGGAACCGGCAACGGATTATTCCGCCTATGCCATGCCGGCGCAGCCGCCGGTGCCTTCGTCGCCGCCTCGCCAGCACGAAGATGTGCCGGATGTCGAGACGGTCGATGTGCCGGAGCGCGTGGTCGCGCTCGCGGACGACCTCGACATTCCGGAGCTCAGCTTCGAGGAAGACCAGCCGGCGGCGCCCGCTTACGACGATCTCGATGCGGAATTCGCCAGCCTGCTCACCGACATGAATGCGACGGAGATCGCGCCGGCGCCCGCGCAGAACCGGGGCTATGATGACGAATCCTACAGCGCCGGCTTCAACGGTTATGACCGTCGCGACTTGCGCACCGAGGCTCCGGCGGCTCCGGTGGCCCCGGCTTCGTTTGCCGTCGCCAACGATTACGACGCCGACGACCTGCCCGGCAGCCGGCCGGTTTCGCAGGCGGAGGATTTCGCCGCCGATGAGCTCGACTACGATCCCGAGCTCGAGGAAGCGATGGCGATACCCGGGCTTGCCGAGCGCGAGGCGGCGCAGCCGCGCCGGCGCGGCGTGATGATCGCGGCGCTGGTCGGCGCCGTGGTGGTTCTCGGCGGCCTTGGCGCGCTGGCCTTCTCGTTCGGCGGCAAGGGCGGCAGCGAGGCTCCGGTTATCGTCAAGGCCGACAATTCGCCGATCAAGGTGAAGCCCGAAAATCCGGGCGGCACGGTGGTGCCGAACCAGGACAACAAGGTTTATGACGCGGTGGCCAAGGGCGGCGGCGCCGCCAAGCCCGCCGAGCCGGTGCAGCAGAAGCTGGTGAACACCACCGAGCAGCCCGTGGACCTGGCATCGAAGGAACCGCCGACGAGCCGGGTCGTCGATCTCGCGCCCAACGACAACGACGCCGCGGCCGGCGCTGACGCCGCCGACGATTCAGCTGCAGCCTTGCCTGGCGTCGCGCAAGCGACCGTGCCGCAAGGCGCGCAACCTGCCGCGCCGGCAAGCGCGCAACCTGCCGCGCCGGCAAGCGCGCAGCCGGCAGCGCCGGCGCCGAAGTCGGAAGACCGCATCGCCCAGGTGCTGCAGCAGGATGCCGACAACACCGTCAACAACGACGTCGTCGCCGTCGCGCCGCGCAAGGTGAAGACCATGATGGTGAAGCCGGACGGCTCGCTGGTGCCGCGTGAAGACCCGGCTCCGGCCGCGCCAAAGGTCGCGGCGGCCGAGCCGAGCGATCCGATGCCGCAGCATGTCGCACCGGCCTCCGACGGCCAGCAAACGGGAACCGTGGCTTCCGACGCGGACCAGGCCGATGCGCCTGCCGCCAAGCCGGCGAAGCCCGCGAAGAAGGTTGAAGCCAAGGCTCAGTCGGCCAACACGCCGGCGGTGGTGCCGGTGGCGCCGGCGCGTCCGTCCGACCAGCCGGTCGATATCGTCGGTGAGGTCAAGCCGGACCAGGTCGCTTCGATCGATCCGGCGGTAGCTGCCGGCGGCGGCTCGTGGTCGATGCAGATCGCCTCACAGCCGACGGTCGAAAGTGCGCAGTCGACCTATCAGGATCTGCAACGCCGCTACGGCAGCGTGCTCTCCGGCCGCACCGCCAACATCGTCAAGGCCGAGGTCGCGGGCAAGGGCACCTTCTACCGCGTCCGCGTTCCGGCCCAGTCGCGCAACGATGCGATCAACCTTTGCACCAGCTACAAGGCGGCCGGCGGCAACTGCTTCGTATCGCGCTGACAGGTTTCAGCTTCCAAAGCCGGCGGCGCCGCAAGGCCGCGCCGGCTTTTCGTTGTGGACGGTTGTGGGCTTTGGCTGGTCGGAGGGCAGGGGTGATTCCCTTTGCCCGCCCAAAGCCTTAAGCTTTGGTGCATGAGCGAATCAAAATCCATGATCCTCGGCTGCGCCGGGAAATCCCTCGCCGAAGACGAAATCCGCTTCTATCGCGATGAACGTCCCTGGGGCTTCATCCTGTTTGCGCGCAACATCGGCGAAGCCGGGCAGATCCGCGACCTTGTCGCCTCGATGCGCGACAGCGTCGGCCGCCCGGACGCTCCGGTCTTCATCGACCAGGAAGGCGGCCGGGTGCAGCGCCTGCGCCCGCCGCTGGCGCCGAACTATCCGGCCGGCGGCGCGCTTGGCGCGTTGTGGCGCGACGATCGCGAGGCCGGCCGCCGCGCCGCCTGGCTGATGGCGCGGCTGCATGCCTTCGATCTCTCGCGCCTGGGCATCACCGCCGACTGCCTGCCGGTGCTCGATGTGCCGGTCGAAGGCGCCAGCGACGTCATCGGCGCGCGCGCCTATGGCAAGGAGCCCAATGCCGCGATCGAGCTTGGCCGGGCTTCTGCCGAGGGGCTCATGTCCGGCGGCGTGCTGCCGGTGATGAAACATATTCCAGGCCACGGCCGCGCCTTTGCCGACACGCATTTCGCGCTGCCGACCGTCGATACGCCGCTGGAGGAGCTCCGCCGGCATGATTTCGCCCCGTTCACGGCGCTTAGGGAGCTGCCGATGGCGATGACGGCGCATGTCGTCTACAGCGCCGTCGATCCCGATAATCCGGCGACCACATCCGCCAAGGTCGTCGATCAGGTGATCCGCGGCGAGATCGGCTTCGACGGGCTGCTGATGAGCGACGACACCTCGATGAAGGCACTTTCTGGGGACTTCCCGACAAAGGCGGCCGCGATCCTTGCGGCCGGCTGCGATCTCGTCCTTCATTGTAACGGCGTTTTCGAGGAGATGTCGGGGATCGCCTCGCGCACGACGGCGCTGTCGGGCAAGTCCTTGGCGAGAGCCGAGCGGGCGCTGACCTATATAAAGGATCGCGACGTCGCCGACGAAACGGCGATACGCGCAGAATTCGCCACCTATTTCGAAGCGGTGGCCTGAACCGAAGGACGAAGGGCAAGTGGCGGAGACATTGGAAGGCAAGGCCGCGAAGGCCGCACCGATGGACCGTCTGTGGGCCGAGAACGACGATTCACGCCTGACAGGCGACCCGTCGCTGGTCGTTGATGTGGCTGGTTTCGAAGGTCCGCTCGATCTTCTCTTGCATCTAGCCCGCAACCAGAAGGTGGATCTGGCGCGCATTTCGATCCTGGCGCTCGCCGAGCAATATCTGGCCTTCGTCGAGAAGGTGCGGGCGCTGAGGCTCGAGCTTGCCGCCGACTATCTGGTGATGGCGGCGTGGCTCGCCTTCCTGAAATCGAAGCTGCTGATCCCGAAGCAGCCGGGCGAAGAGGGCGAAAGCGGCGAGGAACTCGCGGCGGTGCTGCAATTCCGGCTGAAGCGGCTGGAAGCCATGCGCGACGCCGCGGCGCGTCTGGTCAACCGCAACCGTCTCGGCCGCGACGTCTTTTCGCGCGGCCTGCCGGAAATGGTGATCATCGAGAAGCGCAACAGCTTTTCGGCCTCGCTCTACGATCTGCTCACCGCCTATGCGCAGCAGCGCCAGAAGCAGGCGATCAACAATGTGACGATTGCCCGGCGCGCCGTTTGGTCGTTGAAGGATGCGCGTGAGGTGCTGGCGCGGCTGATCGGCTCGGTCGGCGACTGGACGACGCTCGACAGCTTCCTGATCGAATATCTGGCCGCGCCGGAAGAGAAGCGCACGGCGATGGCCAGTTCCTTCGCGGCGACGCTGGAAATGGTGCGCGAGGGCAAATTGGACATGCGCCAGGATCAGGTGTTCGCGCCGATCTATCTGCGCGGCCGCGCGCAAGGGGTAAGGGCAGTCGAGGTGGTATCATGAGCGAACGCGCCAACGCTTCGGTCATCCCGTTCAAGGTCGAGGACGAGCCGGAAGACGAGATGCCGGAGCAGGGTTCCATCGAGAACCCGGCCGAGCGGCTGCAATTGTCGGAAGCCGTGCGCATGGCCGAGGCGATCATTTTCGCCAGCGCCGAGCCGGTCAGCGAAAAGCAGCTTGCCGCGCGCCTGCCGGAAGGCGTGAACATTGCCGCCGCAATGGCGGATCTGCAGGAAATCTATGCCAAGCGCGGCGTAAACTTGGTACGGGTCGGCGATGCCTGGGCTTTCCGCACCGCAGGCGACCTGGCTTTCCTGATGAGCCGGGACTCCGTCCAGCAGAGAAAGCTTTCGCGCGCGGCGCTCGAAGTGCTGGCGATCATCGCCTATCACCAGCCGGTGACGCGCGCCGAGATCGAAGACATCAGAGGCGTGGAGACGTCGAAAGGCACACTCGATACGTTGCTCGAAACGGAATGGGTCAGGATGCGCGGCCGCCGCCGCACGCCCGGGCGGCCTGTGACCTATGGCACCACAGACGCTTTCCTGGATCATTTTGCGCTGGAAGAGATCCGCGATCTGCCCGGCATGGAGGAGCTGAAGGGCGCTGGCCTGCTCTCGACGCGCATGCCGGCCAATTTCTCGATGCCGGTGCCGCCGGCCGATCCCGATGCGCTCGCCGAAGACGAGGACGCGCTGACCGATATCGACCTCGAGGAACTCGGGCTGTTGACGCCGCGCGTCACTGACGAGTGATCATCAAATCGCCGCGAATGGTCTATTAGCAGAGGCTGCGCGGATTGGTAGCAAGCCGCTCACGCCGAAAGTGCGTGACATCCGCTAGCCATTTTATCAACTTCCTAGCGGTTGTGTTTGAATCCCCGAGCGAAAACGCATAGATCATCGCCAGGGAAAACATTCGAGAGAGAATAGCAATGGGTTCATTTTCGATTTGGCATTGGATGATCGTGCTGGTCATCGTGCTTCTGGTGTTCGGCCGCGGCAAGATCCCGGAACTGATGGGCGACATGGCCAAGGGCATCAAGAGCTTCAAGAAGGGCATGGCCGACGACGACGCCGACGACAAGCGTACCGTCGAACATCGCGCTGACGAGACTGTTTCGCCGGCCAAGGAAAAGGTCAGCAAGAGCTGATCCCGGTTGTTGGTTTGAGCATGCCGTTGTCCCAAAACCGCTTCGCATTTTTGGGCGGTAGGCACTCGTCGGAATAGATTGTCATGTTTGAAGTCGGTTGGAGCGAACTGCTGGTGATCGCGGTTGTCATGATCGTGGTCGTCGGGCCTAAGGATTTGCCCAACATGCTGCGCACCTTCGGTCGCACCGCGGCGAAATTGCGCGCCATGGCCGGCGACTTCCAGAAGCAGTTCAACGAGGCGCTGAAGGAAGCAGAGCTCGACGACGTGAAGAGTTCGATCGATAGCCTTCGCGGTCTCAATCCGCTGAACGAGGTGCGCAAGCAGCTCAATCCGTTCGAGCAGGCCGCGGCCGACGTGCGGGCCGGCGTCGATACGATGATGAAGCCCAAGCCGGCCGCCGATCCGACAGCACCGGCGGCAGAGACTCCGCAAGCCGCCGAGCCGCTCAAGAACGGCGCGACGGACCTGCCTGGCGCCGGTGGACCCGAGGCTGCGTCTGCCGCTCCAGCCTTCCCGGCCATGACCGACGCCTCCGTCACCGCACCGGTTTCTGACGCCGCCGTGCCGGCCAAGCCGGCGAAAAAGGCGGTGACCGCCAAGGCAAAGACGACTGGCGCCACGGCAAAGGCAGTTGCGGCAGCGAAGGCACCGGCCGCAAAGGCGCCGGCCAAACCCTCATCGGCCTCGGTTAAAGTCGCCGCGCCCGCCAGGAAGGCGGCGCCCAAGGCTGAGGCAAAGCCAGCCACGGCGAAGAAGGCAACCGACAGCAAGAAGATGGCGGGCGACACCAAGTGAGCGTTTCGGACAAGGAAAAGGAAGAAATCGAAAAATCGTCCGCGCCGCTGATCGAACACCTGATCGAGCTGCGCCGCCGGCTGATCTGGTCGCTGGGCGGCTTCTTTGTCGCCTTTCTCGTCTGCTTCTTCTTCGCCAAGCGCCTGTTCAACCTTTTGGTCATCCCTTTCAAATGGGCGACGCAATGGGCAGGCCTCGACCCGCACAAGGTCGAGCTGATCTACACCGCGCCACAGGAGTTCTTCTTCACCCAGGTGAAGCTCGCCATGTTCGGCGGCATGGTGATCGCTTTCCCGCTGATTGCCACGCAGATCTACAAGTTCATCGCGCCGGGCCTCTACAAGAACGAGCGCAGCGCCTTCCTGCCGTTCCTGATCGCCTCGCCCATCCTGTTCCTGATGGGCGCCTCGCTGGTCTATTTCTTCTTCACCCCGATGGTGATGTGGTTCTTCCTCGCCATGCAGCAGACCGGCACCAACGACCAGGTGCAGATCTCCCTACTGCCGAAGGTGTCGGAATATCTCAGCCTGATCATGACGCTGATCTTCTCCTTCGGTCTGGTGTTCCAGCTGCCGGTGGTGACCAGCCTTTTGACGCGCGTCGGCATATTGTCGTCGCAGGCGCTGGCCGAGAAGCGCAAATGGGCGATCGTCCTTTCCTTCGTGGTCGCCGCGGTGCTGACGCCGCCCGATCCGATGAGCCAATGCGGCCTCGCTATCCCGACCATCATCCTCTACGAGGTTGCCATCTGGTCCTCGCGCATGATCGAGCGCGCCCAGGCGCGCGACCGCCTGGCGCGCGAGCAGGCGGAGGCGGGGAGTTCGGTTTCGAGCGACACGCCGGACACCTCGGCCTCCTGACCTAAAAGGCGCCGCCTGGGGCAGGAAATCGCAGCGGTCCATTTGCCCGCCGTCTTGCATCGACGACGGATGCGGTTTACGCCCTCGATCCTTAAAGCGCGTCGCGTCGAAACGGATTCACGCGACGCGCTTTAGGTCGTTGCTTGATGCATGTCGTTGTCGCAAAACCGAGGTCACTTTTGCGCGACATGCATTAAAGCGCGCGACGCGGTTTAAGTCTCTATTTTCATGCATGTCGTTTTCCCGGAACCGCTGCACACTTTTGGGCGACATGCATTAGTTTGAGGATCGACCATGCTTGACATCAAATGGATTCGCGACAACCCGAAGGCCCTTGTCGAGGCGCTGGTGAAGCGCTCGTGGTCGGCGGGCGAGGCGCAGTCCACGGTCGACGATCTGGTCGCGAAGGACGAGGCGCGGCGTTCGCATCTCAGTGAGCTGCAGGTCAAGCAGGAGCGTCGCAACGCCGCCTCGAAGGAGATCGGCAACGCCATGCGTTCGGGCGATTCAGCACTTGCCGAGAAGCTCAAGAGCGAAGTCAGCGACATCAAGGTGTTCATCCAGAATGGCGAGGCGCGCGAGCGCGAGCTCGACACGGCGCTTAACGACGCGCTTGCCGTGCTGCCCAACGTGCCGCTCGAAGACGTGCCGATTGGCAAGGATGAGCACGACAATGTCGTCAAGCGCCTCGTCGGCGACGTACCGACACGCCCGAACTGGGTGAAGGAGCATTTCGAGGTCGGCGAAGCACTCGGCATGATGGATTTCGAGCGCGCGGCGAAACTGTCCGGCTCGCGCTTCACGGTGCTGAAGAGCCAGCTGGCGCGCCTGGAGCGCGCGCTCGGCCAGTTCATGCTCGATCTGCACACCACCGAGCACGGTTACGAAGAGATCATCCCGCCGCTGATGGTGCGCGACGAGGTGCTTTTCGGCACCAATCAGCTGCCGAAATTCGAGGAGGACCTGTTCTTCACGCCGCATGGCGACAGTCGCCTCGGCCTGATCCCGACGGCCGAGGTGCCGCTGACAAACCTCGTGCGCGAGGAGATCACCGCGCATGAGAAGCTGCCGCTGCGCTACACCGCGCTGACGCCGTGCTTCCGTTCGGAAGCGGGTTCCGCCGGCCGCGATACGCGCGGCATGCTGCGCCAGCACCAGTTCTACAAGGTCGAGCTGGTCTCGATCACCGACCAGGAAAGCTCGATCGCGGAGCACGAGCGCATGACGCAATGCGCCGAAGAGGTGCTGAAGCGGCTCGGCCTGCCGTTCCGCACGGTGACGCTGTGCACCGGCGACATGGGTTTCGGCGCGCGCAAGACCTACGACATCGAGGTCTGGCTGCCGGGGCAGAACGCCTATCGCGAAATCTCGTCCTGCTCGGTCTGCGGCGATTTCCAGGCCCGGCGCATGGATGCCCGCTACAAGGACAAGGACGGCAAGGGCAATCGCTTCGTCCATACGTTGAACGGCTCGGGCACCGCGGTCGGCCGCGCTCTCATAGCCGTCATCGAAAACTACCAGAATGAGGATGGCAGCGTAACCATTCCTGAAGTGCTGCGGCCTTACATGGGTGGTCTTACCAAGATCGAATCGAAGTGACCGCATGCGCATTCTCCTGACCAACGACGACGGCATCCACGCTGAGGGGCTGGCGTCGCTCGAACGCATAGCCCGCACGCTGTCGGACGATGTCTGGGTGGTGGCGCCCGAGCAGGACCAGTCCGGCTATGCGCATTCGCTGTCGATTTCGGAGCCGCTCCGGCTGCGCAAGATCGGCGAGAAGCATTACGCCGTGCGCGGCACGCCGACCGACTGCGTCATCATGGGCACGAAAAAAATCCTACCCGGCCCGCCTGACCTGATCCTGTCCGGCGTCAATTCCGGCGCCAACATCGCCGACGACGTCACCTATTCCGGCACCGTTGCCGGCGCCATGGAAGGCGCGCTGCTCGGCGTGCGCTCGATCGCGGTCAGCCAGGCCTATTCCTATGTCGGCGAGGACCGCGTCGTTCCTTACGAGACGACCGAGGCGCTGGCGCCGGCGCTGCTCAAGCGCCTGGTGGAAACGCCGCTGCCGGAAGGCGTGCTGCTCAATGTCAATTTCCCCAACTGCGCCCCCGACGAAGTGGAGGGCACCGTCGTCACCGCGCAGGGCAAGCTGGTGCACAGCCTGTGGGTCGACGAGCGGCGCGACGGGCGCGGCCTGCCTTACTACTGGCTGCGTTTCGGCCGCGAGCCGGTCGAAGGCAAGAAGGGCACGGACCTTTATGCAATGCGCAACCGGCTGGTGTCGGTGACGCCGCTGCAACTCGACCTCACCGCCCATGAACTCCGCGACCAGCTGACCAAGGCGCTGTCATGAACAAGGCGTTGGCATGAACACGGTTTTGGCATGAACACGGGCATGGACGACCGCGAAGGTTTCGCCGCTTTCCTGCTCAGGCTGCGGGGCAGGGGCACGGCGCCGAAAGCGCTGGTCGCGGCCTTCGAGGCGACGCCAAGGCGTGGTTTCCTGTCGGCCCAGTTCCATGCGATCGCCTGGTCGGACGGCATGCTGCCGATCGAATGCGGCGAGGCAATCGAGGGCGCCGATCTGCAGGCGGCGGTGATCGCAGCGCTTCACATCGAGCCGGGCAATCGCGTGCTCGAGATCGGCACCGGCTCGGGTTACACGGCAGCCGTCATGTCGCGGCTTGCGGCGCGCGTCATCACCATCGACCGCTACAAGACGCTGACCGAGCAAGCCAAGCAGCGCTTCGAGGCGCTTGCCATCAGCAACGTCATCGCCCGCCAGGCCGATGGCTCCAACGGCCTGCCCAATGAAGGGCCGTTCGACCGCATCGTCGCCTGGGCGGCTTTCGACAACCTGCCGCGCTTCCTGCTCGACCAGCTGTCGAGCGGCGGCATCGTCATCGCGCCGATCGGCCCGGAGGAAGGCGAGCAGGTGCTGGCCAAACTCACCAAGGTGGGCAGCCGCTTCGAGCGCGAGGACATCGGCATGGTCAGGCTGCAGCCGATCCTGCGCAGCATCGCCGCGGTGATCTAGCTTTTCTCAACCATTCCAGTGGAAGTTCAGCCGCAAGCCGACCAGATCGACGTCCTGGCCGATCCGATCCGTGCCGAACGGAAAGGGCAGCCCGACGGCCGCGAAAGCAGTGGTCTTGTCGGGCATGAACAGGTGATCGTATTCGATTGCGAGTGACCAATTCGGGGCGAAGCCGTATTCGAGGCCCGCGCCCAGCGCGCCGCCCCACCGGGTCTGATCGCCGGTCTTGCCAGCGGGGATATCCGGGGGAAAGAGGACCTCAAAACGGTCGTGAGTCACGGCCGCGCCGCCTTTGACGTAAATGAGAGCGTTGTCGACGCTGTATCCGACCTGGGCCGTCAGCAGCCCAAACCAGTCGACGCGGGAACGATCTATAAAAGGGGGAATGAATTCGCTGACATTGGATCCCTTCAGATCGGCCCAGCTGCCTTGCGCTTCGAGCCCGAACACCCAGTCGTTGCGCTGCCAGCGATAGCCAAGCTGTGCGCCGACGGTGCCGCCGGTGGCGTTGTGACAGCCCTCACTGAAAGAAAGGCCGGCAAGTTGAGCGTCCCAGCATGAGTGGCTCGATCCCCAGCCGCCATTGGCGCCGATGTAGAAGCCACTCCAGTCATAGCTCGCGGCGACAGGCGTTTCGGTGAGATCGGCGGCGGATGCAGGCGCGGCGGCGCCCAAGGCAGCGGCAAACGCCGCGGCGACGAGAAAACATTTCATTGAAGGACCCTCCCAAGTTCCCTGACGGTATCGGAACTCGATCCGGAAATCCCGTTACCTGGAAGCAACACTCGGGAATATTTGAATCCAAACTATACTTGGATAGGAGACTGCGGCGTCCGGGCCGATCACTTCGATGTTCGGCGATTGAACTTTGTTCCCGGCCTGGCAAATGAAGCGAAGCCCGCGGTCCCAAGAACCAGCCGCGAATGCGCCGGAAAGCCGAGATGTCCGCGTCGCCGTCGCCCGGATTTTGGCCGCGCCAAAATTTCCGCCAATGTTTTAAGAAAATTTTCGCCGGATTCTAATGGGTTAACCGGCCAGTAACATTAACGCGCTTTAATTGCAGCCAGTTTGTACCGGGTCTGTGCGGGTTAGTGCGATGCAATTCAATCACTTGAAGGCAAACAGACGCAATCTGGCGCGCGGTTGCGCTGTCCTGATGATTGCCGGCGCGGCGGCCGGGTGCAGTTCCCAGTCGATGCGCTTCAACGGTGTCGATGATGTCTTCACATCCTCCACCAACAATCAGCGTGCCATCATCAACAAGCAGAATGTCGACCAGCCCTATCCGGGCGATACTGTCGCGCCTGCGCCGGTCGACGGCACGCATACCCAGTCGGTGAGCCGCTCGAGCCTTGAGCCGGTTACAGCCCAGCAATTGCCGCCTCCCTCGGCGCCGGCGCCGGCAAAGCCGATGCGTACCGCTTCGGCTCCCGCCCTCGCGCCGGCTCCGGCGCTTGCTCCCGCGCCGCATCTCGACAGGACGGCCACCGGCACGGTTGCCGCGGCCAAGCCGTTCAAGACCGCCGAGCCCGATGCGAGCGCTGCGCGGCACGCGACCGAAATCGTGGTGCGGGACGGCGAGACACTTTCGGGCCTGGCAGCGCACTACCATGTGCCGGCCGATGCCATCGCCAAGGTCAACGGGATCGATCCGAAGAAGGGCATTCGCAGCGGCCAGAAGATCGTCATCCCCGCCTATGCCTATTCCAGCAAGACGGAGCCAAGGGTCGCCGAAGGCAAGCCGACGAACACGCCGAAGCAGCCCGCGCCGGAAAAGGTCGCTGTGCTGCCGCAGCAGCCCAAGGTCAAGGACGGCAAGTCGGCCGCTCGGGTCGATGCATCGGCCGCGGCCAGCGGCTCGAAGAACCCCAAGCCCGCGCCGCGGATGGCCGAGGCCAAGCCGGCTGGCGCCAGCGGCTCCTACACCGTGCAGCAGGGCGACTCGCTGTCCTCGATCGCCAGGAAGACCGGCGTCAGCGTCGTGGCGCTGAAGCAGGCCAACGGCATGCAGGACGGCCTCCTCAAGATCGGCCAGACGCTCAAGGTTCCGGCCGGCGGCACGGTCGCTGTCGCAGCGGCCAAGGGTGCCGCTACCACCGCCAAGCCGGCGGTCGATCCGGTGACCACGGCGACGACGCAGCCGCCGGCGAAGACGACGCCGTCGCAGACGCTCGCTTCCTACACGCCGCCGAAGAAGGACGCCAAGGTCATCCAGCAGGCCGAGGACGACGATGCGGTGGCGCCTGACGCGACCGGCATCGGCAAGATGCGCTGGCCGGTGCGCGGCCGCGTGATCTCCGGCTTCGGTTCCGGCAAGGACGGCGTCGACATCGCGGTGCCGGAAGGAACGCCGATCAAGGCGGCCGAGAACGGCGTCGTCATCTATGCCGGCGACGGTCTTAAGGAATTCGGCAACACCGTGCTGGTGCGGCACGAGAACGGCCTGGTCACCGTCTATGGCCATGCAAGCTCGATCGAGGTGCAGCGCGGCCAGAAGGTCAAGCGCGGCCAGGAGATCGCGCTGTCCGGCATGAGCGGCACGACCGACTCGCCCAAGCTGCACTTCGAAGTGCGCAAGAATTCGGCCCCGGTCGATCCGACGGGCTATCTCGAATAGAACAAGAACCGTTTTGCGGGCCGCCTGACCTCCAGTCCGGCCCGCCGTCTTCAGCCCGCTCCGCAAGGAGCGGGCTTTTTCAATTTTTGTTTTGGCCGTGAGAACCGAAGGTTCGGTTCGCGATCATGGCCAGGCCTAATCCTTCAGCGGCTTGCCAAGCCGGCCGGCGAGATCCTGGGTGAACTGCCAAGCGACGCGGCCGGAGCGGCTGCCGCGCGTGGTTGCCCATTCCAGCGCCTCGGCGCGCAGCTGCTCGGGGTCGGACGCCAGGCCGTGATAGCGGACATAGCCGTCGATCATGTCGAGATACTCGTCCTGCGAGCATTTGTGGAAGCCGAGCCACAGGCCGAAACGGTCGGAAAGCGAGACTTTTTCCTCCACCGCTTCCGAGGGGTTGATGGCGGTCGAGCGCTCATTGTCGATCATGTCGCGCGGCAACAGATGCCGCCGGTTGGACGTGGCGTAGAAGATGACGTTGGTGGGGCGGCCCTCGACGCCGCCTTCGAGCGCCGCCTTCAGCGACTTGTATGACGTGTCGTCATGGTCGAAGGAAAGGTCGTCGCAAAACAGGATGAACCGATAAGGCGCTGCCTTCAGGAGACCCATCAGCTTGGGCAGCGTGTCGATGTCCTCGCGGTGGATCTCGATCAGCTTCAGCGGCCGGTCGAGCTTGTCGGAGGCGTTGACGGTGGCATGCACGGCCTTGACCAGGGACGATTTGCCCATGCCGCGCGCGCCCCACAAAAGCACGTTGTTGGCCGCATAGCCGGACGCGAAGCGTTCGGTGTTGTCGAGCAGGATGTCGCGCACGCGGTCGACGCCGCGGATCAGGCCGATGTCGACGCGGTTGACCTTGCGCACCGGTTCCAGAAAGCCAGGGTTCGCCTGCCAGACGAAGCAGTCGGCAACGCCGAGGTCGGTCTGCGGAACCGGCGGCGGGGCGAGGCGGGAAACCGCCTCGATCAGGCGGTCGAGTTTCTTGTTCAATGCGTCCAGGCTGTCGGTCATATCAGGTCTTTTTGTCGTGATATTTCAGCATGTGGGAGCAGCTTCCACGGCGTCGCTGCAAGAACCAGGCCCAAGCTTTTGTTGGAGCATGATCTTTTCGGTGGCCTCGAAGCGGCTTCCGCTGCGACGCTCTAGCACGCCGCAAACGGCTGGAAAAGCAACGGATTGGCCTCGCAGCGCAGTTGCATTGGCAAGTTTACCGACTATATTCCGGCCAAATTTTCGCGGGGCCGCCCCGGCGGTATTTCACCATCCAGGAGTTTCTTGATGTTCGTTACACCGGCATACGCCCAGGGCGTCGGCGCTTCGCCAGACATGCTTATCTCGATTTTGCCGTTTGTCCTGATTTTCGTGATCATGTATTTTCTGATCATCCGGCCGCAGCGCGCGCAGCTGAAGAAGCGCCAGGAAATGCTTTCGGCGGTGCGCCGCGGCGACACGGTGGTGACCGGCGGCGGCTTCGTCGGCAAGGTGACCAAGGTGATCGACGACAATGAGCTGGAGATCGACCTTGGCGGCGGAACCAAGGTGACCGCGCTGCGCTCGACGATCTCGGACGTGCGCGTCAAGGGCGAACCGGTGGCGAACCAGAACGCCAAGAAGTAGGCGAAATCCCAGCGGTGATGGCCGCGGGCAGGGTTCTGACGAACGGCGGCATATGGTCTATCTTTCGCGCCTGAAGGTCATTTTGATCGGGCTTGCCCTGATCTCGATGGCCTTCGGCGCGCCGAATGTTCTCGCCGCGGTGCCCGGCGCGCATATTTTGTTTCGCCTGGATACCGACCAGGTAAAAACCCGCCGGCTGGAAGCAATGCGCGACCAGGTCAGGACGCTGCTTCGCGACGCCGAATCCAGGATCAGCTATAGCGGCCTTGTCGTATCGGGCCTCACGGTTCAACTGCGCATTGGCGATCCCGCGCAAGTCGAGGCCGCCAAAGCGGCACTCAAGGCGGTGATCGATCCCATTGCCGGCAAGGAAGGTCCGGTCCAGGAGTTTGCGCTGGACGATAGCGAGCGCGGCCTGTTGAAGTTCACCATGACCGATGCCGGTGCGAAGTATCGAACCTATGCCGCGCTCACACAGTCGATCGAGGTCATCAAAAATCGCCTCAATGAACTTGGCGTGGCCGATCCCGCGATCCAGTTGACGGATGACGGCATACTGGTTCAGGCGCCAGGCGTCGCGGATTTGCACAGCCTGGCGCAAACCCTTGCGCGGCAAGGCCGACTGAGCTTCCAATTGGTCGATACGTCGACGCCTGTGAACGATGCGGTCAACGGCCAGGCGCCTGCCGGTTCAAGCGTGCTTTACACGCTGGATGATCCGCCAGTTCCCTATCTGGTCGAAGACCGGGTGCTTGTGTCGGGCGACAGCGTGCTGGACGCGGAGGCGATCCGCGACAGTTCGACAGAACAGTTTGTCGTCGCATTCCGGCTCGATTCCAAGGGTACGCAACGTTTCAAGTGGGCAACCACTCGGAATATCGGCAAGCCATTTGCGGTGATTTTGGACGGTCAGGTGATTTCGGCACCTATGATCCGTGAACCCATCGAGCACGGCACCGTGCAGATATCGGGAAATTTCACGGTCGACAACGCCAAGGAGCTTGCCCTGTTATTCCGCACCGGCGCGCTGCCGGCGAGATTGACAATCGTCGAGGAAGCACGATAGGGCCGACCGTGGTTGGAACGAAAACCATAGCTGATAATCTAGCCGATGGCGGAACGCTGCCGCTTGTACGCCTGAACGGATAAGAACGAATGCTCTATTTCTCGCGCCTGAAGATGATCCTGATCTGGCTCGCCGTGGCCATCACAGTGATCCTCGCCGCGCCCAACCTTTTCCCGGCAAGCACGCTGGCGCAACTGCCGAGCTGGGTGCCGAAGCGGCAGATGACGCTCGGCCTCGACCTTCAGGGCGGCTCACACATCCTGCTGCAGATGGATCAGAACGACCTGATCAAGGATCAGCTGCAGACGACGCGCGACGAGATCAGGACGCTGCTGCGCGACGCCAAGATTCAATATACCGGCCTTGGCGGAACAGGCCGAACCGTGCAGGTGCGCATCAACGATGCGAGCCAGCTCGACGCCGCCAAGACCGCGCTGAAGCCGATAACCAACCCGGTCACGGCCGGTCTGTTTGCCGGTGGTTCCGTGCAGTCGATGGCGCTGGACGATTCCGAGCCGGGGCTGTTGAAGTTCACCGTTACGGATGCCGGCATCAAATATCGTACCTCGACCGCGCTCTCGCAGGCGATTGAAGTGGTGGAGCGACGCGTCAACGCGCTAGGCACGACCGAGCCGATCGTGCAGCGGCAGGGCGACGATCGCATCCTGGTCCAGGTGCCCGGGCTCCAGAACCCGCAAAGGCTCAAGGACATTATCGGCCAGACCGCCAAGCTGACGTTCCAGATGGTCGACACGTCGGTGCCGGTCCAGGACGCGATGAAGAATCGCCCGCCGGCTGGCGACTCGATCCTTTATTCGCAGGACGATCCTCCGGTTCCTTACCTGGTCGAGAACCGCGTTATCGTCTCGGGCGAAGACCTGTCGAATGCGACGCCGACTTATAATTCACAGACCAATGAGCCGGTGGTTTCGTTCACCTTCAATTCCCGCGGAGCGACGCGGTTCGGCCAGGCGACCCAGCAGAATGTCGGCAAGCCGTTCGCCATCGTGCTCGACAACCAGGTGATTTCGGCGCCGGTGATCCGCGAGCCGATCCTCGGCGGCAGCGGGCAGATCTCCGGCAATTTCACGGCCGAGAGCGCCAACGACCTCGCCGTCTTGCTGCGCGCCGGCGCCCTGCCGGCCAAATTGACCATCATCGAAGAGCGTACCGTCGGCCCCGGCCTTGGTCAGGACTCCATCCACGCCGGCAAGGTGGCGGGTGTGATCGGCTCAATCCTCGTCGTCGCCTTCATGTTCGTCGCCTATGGTTTCCTCGGTTTCATCGCCAATATCGCTTTGGCCGTGCACGTGGCGATGATCGTCGGCGCGCTGTCGCTGCTCGGCGCCACGCTGACCTTGCCCGGCATCGCCGGTATCGTGCTCACCATCGGCATGGCGGTGGACTCCAACGTTCTGATCTATGAACGCATCCGCGAGGAGCGGCGCAACGGCCGCTCGGTCATCCAGGCGATCGACACCGGTTTCTCCAAGGCGCTTGCGACAATCGTCGATTCCAACGTCACCTCCCTGATCGCGACCGTCGTGCTGTTCTTTCTGGGCACCGGTCCCGTGAAGGGCTTCGCCATCACCTATGCCATCGGCATTCTGACGACGGTCTTCACCGCCTTCACCTTCACCCGCATGCTGGTGTCGATCTGGCTGCGCCGCGCTCGTCCGAAGGAATTGCCGCGCGCGCCGGTCACCTTCATTCCGCCGGGCACGAAGATCCCGTTCATGGGCATCCGCCGCTGGACATTTGCTCTCTCCAGCACGTTGTCGATCCTGTCGGTCGTCGGGTTCCTGACGCTAGGCATCAACTACGGCATCGACTTCAAGGGCGGCTCGCTGATCGAGGTGCAGTCCAAAAAGGGCGATGCCGATCTTGGCGATATCCGCAGCAGGCTCTCCGAGCTCAACATCGGCGAGATCCAGGTGCAACAGTTCGGCGCGCCGAACGACGTGCTGATCCGTGTCGGCACGCAGGACGCCGGCGAGAACGCCGAGCAGACCGTCATCGACAAGGTGCGGGGCGAATTGCAGGACCAGTATGATTTCCGCCGCGTCGAAGTGGTGGGGCCGACCGTTTCCGGCGAGCTCGCCAAGCAGGGCACCATCGCCATGCTGATCGCGCTGGCCGGCATCCTGCTCTATGTCTGGTTCCGCTTCGAATGGCAGTTCGCCGTTGGCGCCATCGTCGCCACGGTGCACGATGTGGTGATGACGATCGGCTTCTTCGTCTTGACAGGACTTGAGTTCAACCAGTCGTCGCTGGCGGCGATCCTGACCATCATCGGCTATTCGCTGAACGACACCATCGTCGTCTATGACCGCGTGCGCGAGGATCTGCGAAAATACAAGAAGATGCCGCTGCCGCAGCTCTTGAACAACGCCATCAACGAGACGCTGTCGAGAACCACGCTGACCTCTGTCACCACGTCCCTGGCGCTGTTGGCGCTGGTGCTGTTCGGCGGCGAGGTGATCCGCTCCTTCACGCTGGCAATGCTGTTCGGCGTGGTGTTCGGCACCTATTCGTCGATCTTCATCGCCGCGCCGCTGCTGATCCTGTTCCGGTTGCGGCCGCAGGCCGCCACCGAAGAAGAGAAGAAGCCGGTGAACGGCAAGGCCGTGGCGACCTGACGCCGTCAGAGCCAGATGATTTCAGGTCGAGCCGACCTGAAATCATCCGGCTCCAAATCAAAGAGATAGAGCATGATGTCGTCCGAAAACCGCTCCACACTTTTCGGCATCATGCTCTAGACCCATGGCCAAAGGCATCATCATCCGCGAGGCGCATTTCCCGGGCAAGGCGCCGATCGAGGCCTATGGCAATGGCGGCTTCCGTTTTGCCGACATGTCGCATCGGGGCTCGCTGCTCGTCCTGCCGTCGGGCATCCATGGTTGGGAGCCGGCCGATCCGCTGGCGCTGAAGGCCTCGGATTTCGACAGGCTGTTCGCCGAGGCCGGCAGGGTGGAGATTCTGCTGGTCGGCATGGGCAAGGAATTGCGGCCGCTGCCGGCGGCGCTGCGCGCCGCGCTCAAGGAGGCCGGGATCTCGGCCGACCCGATGTCGACCGGGGCGGCGGTGCGGACCTACAACGTGCTGCTCGCCGAAGACCGTGCGGTGGCCGCTGCGCTGATCGCCGTCGACTGAATGGCCGGCACGTCCAACATCGCCAAGAATGGCGACGTCGTCATGGATGCGGTGCGCGCCGCCGACCATGACCGGTATCTGTCGGCGCTCTACGCGCCGGCCGACAGGCGCGACACGCTGCTCGCGCTCTACGCCTTCAACGCCGAGATCGCCGGCGTGCGCGATCGCATCCACGAGCCACTGCCGGGCGAGGTCAGGCTGCAGTGGTGGCGCGACGTCATCGCGGCGGACGGGCCGGAGGAGACCGGCCATCCGATCGCCGATGCCCTGAAGGCCGCGATCGTCGGCAATCATCTGCCGAAATCCGCTTTCGACAACATGCTCGAGGCGCGCATCTTCGATCTCTATGACGATCCGATGCCGTCGCGGACCGACCTCGAGGGCTATTGCGGCGAAACGGCCGCTGCACTGATCCAGCTTGCGGCCATGGTGCTCGATCCGGTCGTGGCGCCGCGCTTCGCCGAACTGGCGGGCCGGGCCGGTTGCGCTCAGGCCATCACCGGCCTGCTGCTTCTGCTGCCGCTGCATCGTCGGCGCGGCCAGTGTTTCGTGCCCGCGGACATCCTGGCGGCCGCCGGCACGACGCCGGAAGAGTTCGTCAAGGGCGAGGGCGGGCCTGCCGCGGAACGCGCGGTCGCTGCGATGATCGCGCTGGCGCGGGACCATCTCAACGCCTTCGAGAAAGGCGCGCCGGCGCTTCCTGTCGCGCTGCGGCCTGCTTTCCTGCCGTTGGCGCTGACCCGTGTCTATCTCGACAAGATGGAGAAGGCGGGCGGGTCGCCGCTCGGCTCGACGGCGACGCTCTCCATCCTGCGCCGCCACTGGCTGCTCCTGCGACATGCGATGCGGGGCTGGACGCCCCTTTGACGTAAACGTCAATCGTGCTAGGGGTTTCGTTCATGTGGACTCGCGTCAAAGAAATGCGGGCCGCCGGAGGAGTAGCCTTTCCATGAGCCTGCCAGTCCTGGTCGTTCTTGTCGTGTTCGGCATCGCCTTGTCCGTCGCCGCCGTGCACTTCACCGGCGGTACGACGACCGCGACGCTTGCCGGACCGGATCAGGCGCTCGCACGCTTTGCCGAGGATTTTCCCGACGAGAGGCCGAGTACCGTGCAGCTGACGGCCGACAGCCATGCCGCGTTCCTTGAGCTAGGCCCGCAGCGTTGCGGCATCGTCCAGAGCATAGGCGACTGTTTTCTGACGCGCATCGTCAGGCCGCGAGACGTTCTGGCGCTGGCCAGGGAGGGGAATGTGGTGTCGATGCGGTCGAACGATTTCACCTGGAAGGGCGGCACGTTCGTCTTTGCCGACGAGGCCGGCGCGCTGGCCGTGGCGGCGGCGCTGCAAGGCCGTGATCAGATCCGAAAGGCTGCGTGATGGATGAGTATAATTTCCCGCAGGTCACCCAGCTTGCCATTCCGTTCTTCGTCGCGGCGATCCTGATCGAGCTCTGGCTGGTGCGCAGCGGCCGCGCCAAGGGATCGTTCGAAACGCGCGATACGCTGACCAGCCTGATGATGGGGACGGGCAATGTCGTCGCAGGCTTGCTGCTCGGCGTCGTGTCCTACTGGGCGCTGCTCTGGCTTTGGCAGTTCCGCTTCTTCAATCTCGGCCTGTCGATCTGGGTGTTCGTCGCTGCCTTCCTGCTCGATGACCTGCGCTACTATGTCTATCACCGCATCGCGCACCGGGTGCGCTGGGTGTGGGCCGAGCACGTCAACCATCACTCCAGCCAGCACTACAATCTCTCGACGGCGCTGAGGCAAAGCTGGACCGGCCTGTTCACCATCACCTTCATCCTGCAAGCGCCGCTGGTGCTGCTCGGCTTCCATCCGGCGGTGATCGCCTTCGTCTTCGGCTTCAACCTTGTCTGGCAGTTCTGGATCCATACCGAGACGATCGGCAGGATGTGGGGCTGGTTCGAGTTCGTCTTCAACACGCCCTCGCACCACCGCGTCCACCACGCTACCAATCCGCGCTATCTCGACGCCAACTATGCCGGCACGCTGATCATCTGGGACCGCATGTTCGGCACCTTTGTCGCTGAACTGGAGGAAGATCGGCCGCGCTACGGAATCGTCAAGAATATCGGCACCTTCAACCCGCTGAAGGTGGCATTCCATGAATGGATCGGCATGTTCAAGGATGCGCTGGCGCCGGGGCTGACGATTGCACAGCGGTTGAACTATCTCATCCAGCCGCCGGGCTGGAGCCATGACGGCTCGCGCGATACGTCCGAGACGCTGAAGGCGGCTTATGTGCGGAGGAATCCGGGAGAGGCAGGAAAGCCGGGATTGCCAGGGCGGGTGCCCGAGCCGGCGGAGTAGCCACCTTTTCAGGGTGGGTCGCCGCCGCGCATCAGGGCTTCAAAATCGCGGCCGCCGTAGAAGATGTTGATGATGCGAACGACATCGCTTTCGACAACATAGGTGATGACGGCAGAATGCTCGAAAGGGACGGTTCGCAAGCCTAGTACGATATCGTCGCGAGTTCGGCCGCCGCGAGGGGCGTTGCCGATGTTCTGGCAGCGGTCTTCGATGCGCAGAACGAATTTCAACGCGACGTGAGGGTTTCCGCTAGCCTCGACTATGTGTCTGAAAATATTAGCGAGATCATCTCTCGCGCTTTGGTTGTATTCGACTTCAAGCCGCTGAATCGTCGTCGGGGCTCGAATACTCGGCAAACAGCCCTTGAAGATGAGCGCGCACCTGTTCTCCTGAAAGGTTCGGCCTCTTGTCCTCGATCGAAGCCTTCACCCGCGCCCGGATCGATGCCATGCGCTCGGCATGCTCTTCCTCTTCGCGCTGGAAGGCGCGGAGCGCTGCGCGGACGACTTCGCTGGCGGAGCCGAAAGACCCGTCCTCGACTTTCTCGCGGATCATGCGAGCCATGGCAGGCGTGACGGTGATGGATAGTTTCTCGGCAGATTCCATTGACATCGCTCCATGCATATAAAGTGGGATGATATCCTACTTTATATGCATGGCCAATGGGACAGAAAAGCTTATTCGGCTGCCTCAGCTCTGCCCGGCAGCCCCAACCATGCCCTGCATTCAGCCAGGGCGCGGGAGGTGATGGCGTGCCTTTTGGCGACGGTCTTGTCCTTGCCGCGCAGACGCTTGCCTTCGGTCTTCGGTGCTTCCACGGGTGGGAACAGACCGAAATTGACGTTCATCGGCTGGAAGGAGCGTTTGCCGGGCTCGTCGTCGGAGACGATATGGCCGCCGGTGATGTGGTTGAGCAGTGCGCCGAAGGCGGTGGTTGAGGGCGGCAGCGAGGGCGTCTGGCCGAGCCGTTCGGCGGCGGCGAAGCGGCCGGCGAGCAGGCCGATGGCGGCGCTTTCGACATAGCCTTCGCAGCCGGTGATCTGGCCGGCAAAGCGCAGGCCCGGCCGCGATTTGAGCTGCAGCGACGGATCGAGCAGCGTCGGCGAGTTGATGTAGGTGTTGCGGTGCAGGCCGCCGAGACGCGCGAAGTCCGCGTTTTCAAGGCCAGGGATGGTGCGGAAGATGCGCACCTGCTCGGCATGCTTCAGCTTGGTCTGGAAGCCGACCATGTTGTAGAGCGTGCCCAGCGCATTGTCCTGGCGAAGCTGCACCACCGCATAGGCCTTGACCGTCGGATTGTGGACGTTGGTCAGCCCCATCGGCTTCATCGGCCCGTAACGCAGGGTCTCGACACCGCGCTCGGCCATCACCTCGATCGGCAGGCAGCCGTCGAAATAGGGCGTGCCTTCCCACTCTTTGAACTCGGTCTTTTGGCCGTCGAGCAGCGCCTTGACGAAGGCGAGATACTGGTCCTTGTCCATCGGGCAGTTGATGTAGTCCTTGCCGGTGCCGCCGGGGCCGACCTTGTCGTAGCGCGACTGGAACCAGGCCGTGTTCATGTCGATCGCGTCGAAATGCACGATCGGCGCGATGGCGTCGAAGAAAGCGAGCGCATCGGCGCCGGTCGCCTCGGCGATCGACTGCGCCAGCGAAGGCGCCGTCAGCGGGCCGGTGGCGATGATCGCCTGGTCCCAATCCTTGGGCGGCAGTCCCGGCACTTCCTCGCGCTGGATGGCGATCAGCGGATGCGCTTCGATCTTCGCGGTGACCGCATTGGAAAAGCCGTCGCGGTCGACCGCCAGCGCACCGCCGGCCGGAACCTGGTTGGCGTCGCCGGCGCTCATGATCAGCGAGCCGGCAAGCCGCATTTCGGCATGCAGCAGGCCGACCGCATTGTTTTCGGCGTCGTCGGAGCGGAAGGAGTTCGAGCAGACGAGCTCGGCCAGACTGTCGGTCTTGTGGGCGTCGGTGCCGCGCACCGGGCGCATTTCATGCAGCACGACCGGAATGCCGGCCTCAGCGATCTGCCATGCGGCCTCGGAGCCGGCGAGGCCGCCGCCAATGACATGTACGGGTTTTTTGCTCATGAGCGCCGGAATAGTCGCTTGGCGGCACGATTGCAATTGCCGGCCAGCAACGGGCGAAGTGGGAAGCCTGCGCCAAAAACAACAACACCCGCCGGGGGAGGAGGTCCGGCGGGTGTCGTTTCGGGGGTCGATCCTCGGGAGGAGGTGAAGATCGACCTTATTCGCCATTGCCGGGGAGGAGGTCGGCTTTGACGAAATTCCTTATCGCCCTTGAGGACGAAAATTCTTTTCGCCTTTGAGAAGGGGCGAAACCTTCGAAGACGAACTACGTTCGCTTCGGGAACAACGCCCGCCGGGGGAGGAGGTCCGGCGGGCGCCGTTTCAGTGGTCAACCCTCGGGAGGAGGTGAAGGTTGACCGTATCCGTCAGGGTCGGGGAGGAGGTCGACCCTGGCGAAATTCCTTAGATCGCCTTGCGGGCGACCATCTTGATCTCGTCGCGAACGATGCCGAGATCATGGAGCTGGCGGTTCGAAAGCCGACCCAGCTCGGTAACGGTGTCGCGATAGACGCGCCAGTTACGATAGCTGCGGATCAGGTTCATTGTCGTTACTCTCTTCAAAAACTGGTTCGGACCATTTGCGGTCCGAAGCGGATTAGACCGCCTTGCGGGCGACGTAGTGGATGTCGCTGCGGCTGATGCCGAGGTCGGTCAGTTCACGGTTCGACAGGCGGCTCAGCTCGGAGACGGTGTCCCGGTAGCGGCGCCAGTTGCGGTAGTTGCGGATCAGGTTCATGGTACTTCTCGTTTCGTCTTTGGTTCGGATCATTCCGTTTGCGTACGAACAGAAAATAGGTGGGATCATATCGGTTTAAAAGTGCCGTTGGCGCATGGCAGCAATGCAAATTGTGCAATGCAACATTAACGGCCATTCACGCCTGCGTCACAAAGAAGGCCGAATCGGAAAATGCCGCCGCGTCAACGGCTTGGCTGTTCCGGCTAAGGAAATGACCAAGCTTCGGGGGAAAGCATGGCGGGCTATGCAACACAGGTTAGGGCGGATATCGCGCGATGGCGGGAGGCCGGGCTGATCGATCCCGCCACGGCGGAGGCATTGACACGCGACGTCGCCGCCAACGAGCGGGCGTCACTGAGTTTCGGCTCCATCCTGGCGATGATGGCGGCGCTTTTGTTCGGCGCGGCGATCCTGATTTTCGTCGCCGCCAACTGGGAGGCCATCCCGCGCCTCGTTCGCGTGGCGGCCCTGTTTGCCGTCATCCTCGCAGGCTATGTCGGCGGCGCTGTGCTGAAGACGCGCGACCATGCCGCGGTCGGCGAGGCGCTGTGGATCGTCGCCGCCGCCGCCTTCGGCGGCTCGATCGCACTCATCGGCCAGATGTATCACCTTTCGGGCGACGAAGCCTCCGCGCTGTTGACATGGTGCGCCGGCACGGCGCTGGCGGCGGTGGCGCTGCGTTCCAATCCGCTGACCGTGGCGGCTGTCGGCATCGCCGACGCCTGGCTGGTCCTCAAGGGGTTCGGCTTCTACTGGCGCGCGGAGATCCCGCATCTCTTCATCGTCATGGCGGTCGTGCTGTTCGCCATTTCGTTCTGGACGCGCAGCCGGGCCGCGCGCCACCTCATCATTCTGTCTGTCATTTTCTATCTGGTTTTGCTGGCGACGGATCACGACACGCTGCCGGTGGCGGTTTCGCTCGCCGTCGTATCGGCGCTGCTGTTTGCCGCTTCGGTCTTTACGGGCGATCCGATCGACAGGATCCTTCAACTCGGCGGCCGGCTGCCCTTGCACGCCTTGTTCGGCTTCCTCACCGGCATGGCGATCGTCCAGTTCGAGCTGGCGGATGAAAGCACCTACAACAGCGGTTTCGCCGTCGCCTCGATCGTGGCGCTTGCCGGCATCGTGGCGGCGATCATGCTGGCCGGCCGCGAGAGCAGGGGGCTGCGCTGGCTGGCCTATGCCGGCTTCGCCTTCGAACTCGCCATCATCTATGGCGTCACCTTGCGGTCGATGCTCGATACGGCCGGATTCTTCCTGGCCGCCGCCGTGCTGCTCGGTATCCTGGCGCTGATCATTATCCGCGTCGAGAAACGCATGAGGGCCCCCGCCAAGGCAGGAGCAACGGCATGACCGGCAAGAAACTGATCATCGCGGCGCTGGTGCTGGCGCTTGTCCAGATCGGCTTTCTCAGCTGGATCATCGCCGGCCGCGCCGCAATCCTGCGCAACGGCAAGGAAGTGCTTCTGAAAGTCGAGCCCGTCGATCCGCGCGATCTCATGCGCGGCGACTATGTCTCGCTCAACAACAACATTTCGCGGATTCCGGTGAAGCTGATCGCCGACATTCCGCAAGGCGCTTTTTCCAGCGACGACGGTTCGATCGCGGTGCGATTGAAGAAGGGCGCGGACGGTTACTGGCAGCCGACGGCGGCCTGGTTCGGCAAAGCGCCGGCCCCGACGGGCGCGGACGAGGCGGATATCGTCGGACATGTCGCCGCGGGCTGGGATCTTCGTAGCCCCGACATGACGATCGCGCCGGACTACGGGATCGATCGCTTCTATGTGCCGGAAGGCGAAGGAATGGCGATCCAGAACGACATGCGCGTGCGGCCGTTCGGCATCAAGCTCGCGCTCGCACCCGACGGCACGGCACAGATCAAGGCGCTGATGGACGGTGACAAGACGCTGTTCGAGGAGCCGCTTTATTAGCGCCTTGGGTTGGCACTGACAGCGCCGGTCCTCCTTCGCCAAGGCTTCGGAGGACACCTTCGGCTCTTCGAGCCTCAGGTGGTGGCCTGCCATCCGAAGCTCGAAGAGCGAAGGATGGTGCGGATGAAGGGACTCGAACCCCCACGCCTTTCGGCACTGGAACCTAAATCCAGGGCGTCTACCAATTCCGCCACATCCGCTTTCCCCGGCAATCCCATGTAGCCATCATTCTGTCAATGTCGGCGCCCAAGTCATGCTATCCGTTAAAGCGCGTCGCGTCGAAATGGTTTCAGGTGACGCGCTTTTAAGTCTTTTGATGCATGCCATTCGCCAAAAACGCCGCGCACTTTTGGGCGGCATGCATTGAAGCGAAGATGGTTGAAAATTAGCCTAGCCTGTGACAAAAGGCGTGTCGAATGTGACGGAATGTGAATTTCCGCCTCTGCAAGGTGCGAAAAGTTAAAGTAAAAACAAGAACTTATTCGCATTTGGCAAGGCGCAGTTCAGGAAGATGTGAACCGCATTAGCGGTCAAATCGCCAGGTTCCGTCCCAAAAGCCATTTCCGGCAAGATCATACCGGCAGGCTGTAAACGGCTAAGAACCGTTTGGCAGTCTCATTGTTGAAAACAAAGGTTCTAGGATGCAGGTCACCGAAACGCTCAACTCCGGTCTCAAGCGCGAGATCAAGATCACCGTGCCGGCCGGTGACATGGAAGCCAAGCTGATGGCGCGGCTGACCGACGCCCGCGACAAGGTGCGCATCAACGGCTTCCGCCCGGGCAAGGTGCCGGTGCAGCACCTGCGCAAGATGTACGGCAAGTCGTTCATGGCCGAGGTCGTCAACGAGATCCTCAACGACTCGACCCGTTCGATCATTTCGGGGCGCGGCGAAAAGGCCGCCATGCAGCCCGAAGTGATCATGACCGAGGACGAGAAGGAGGCCGAGAAGATCCTGGCCGGCGGCGCCGATTTCGAATTCAGCCTCAACTACGAAGTCATCCCGCCGATCGAGATCAAGGATTTCTCCGACATCAAGGTGACGCGTCAGGTCTATGACGTGCCGGAATCGGAAGTCGACGACCAGGTCAAGCGCGTTGCGGAATCGGCGCGCAGCTACGAGCCGAAGACCGGCAAGGCCGCCGAAGGCGACCGTGTGAGCATCGACTATGTCGGCAAGATCGACGGCGAGGCTTTCGCCGGCGGCGCCGGCACCGACCAGCCGCTGGTGCTCGGCTCAAAGGAGTTCATCCCCGGCTTCGAGGACCAGCTGATCGGCGCGAAGGCCGGCGATGAGAAGCAGGTCACCGTCACGTTCCCCGAAAACTACCAGGCGGCGCACCTGGCCGGCAAGGAAGCCACGTTCGACGTCACCGTCAAGGAGGTGTCGGCACCCGGCGCGCTCGAGGTCAATGACGAGACGGCCAAGAATCTCGGCCTGGAATCGCTGGAGCGCCTGCGCGAGATCGTGCGCGGCCAGATCGAGAACCAGTTCGGCTCGATGACCCGCCAGAAGGTGAAGCGCCAGCTGCTCGACCAGCTCGACGCGTCCTACTCGTTCGAAGCGCCCTCCAAGCTCGTCGAGGCCGAGTTCAACAACATCTGGGCCCAGGTCAACCGCGACCTCGAAGCCGCCGGCCGGACCTTCGCCGACGAGGAGACGACGGAAGAAGAGGCGCGCGCCGAATATATGCGTCTTGCCGAGCGCCGCGTGCGCCTTGGCCTCGTGCTCGCCGAGATCGGCGAGAAGGCCGGCGTCACCGTGTCGGACGAGGAACTGCAGCGCGGCCTGTTCGAGCAGGTGCGCCGTTTCCCGGCAAACCAGCAGCAGGAAGCCTTCGAGTATTATCGCAGCAACCCGGAAGCCATCAACGCGCTGCGCGCGCCGATGTTCGAGGAGAAGGTCGTCGACTACCTGCTCGGCCAGATCTCGGTCGACGACGTCAAGGTCGGCAAGGATGAGCTGATGGCCGACGACGAGGAGGCCGAGACCGCGACCAAGGCGAAGCCGGCCAAGAAGGCCTCTTCGAAGAAGGCCGAGGCAAAGGCGGGCGAAGCCGCCGACGAGGCGGAAGAGCCGAAGAAGAAGGCCGCGCCGAAAAAGAAAACCGCCAAGGAAGCCGAGTAATAGCTTCCAATCCATCGATTTCGAAAGGCCGCCTCCGGGCGGCCTTTTTCGTTGTGAGGTACTTCATTGTGGCGGCGCGGCAACACTGACAACTTGTCTTGATGGCCCACCGCTGGCGATACGGAGCGTTGAACATTATCTGCGCTTCATCGCATCCGCGGCTGTTTGGAGGCATTGGTGAGGCTGGGGTTCATGATGAGGGACGTGGTCGTCGCCGCGGCGCTCTTGTTTGCCGCGGCCGCAGGTGTCGCCCGGGCCGAGCCGGATCTCGGCAACTGGAGCGTTGGCGCCGGCGACGACGGCCAGATCACGGCATCGCTGCATGCCAGCAACAAGCTGATCACCGGCGGCGGGGCCTTGGGTTACAGCCCGGTGCTGACCTTTGCTTGCCGGCCAGGTGGCGAACCGCGCTGGAGCGAATGGCTGCAGCTCAACGATGCCGTTTCCGCCAGCCGCAAGATCACCATCTCCGTCGTGGTCGACGGCGGCGGCAAAACCGATGAAAGCTGGTCGGTCGGCCCGCGCGGCAGACAGCTGGTCAGGGACGGGAACGACGGCATCAAGCGTCTGGCTTCAGCGAACCGGCTGACGCTGTCGTGGCGCTTCGGCCTCCTGTCCGGACGCGGCGAGGCCGATTTCGAACTCGCGGGCCTCTCCGAAGCGATCGGACAGATCGCGGCAAGCTGCAAAACCGATCCGCCCTGATCCCACCGCTTAAAACAGGCTTTCCAGTTCTGCGGCCGTCATCACGCGCCCGAACACCTTGCCGATGATGGCGAGCGTCGCGTTGTGCGAGGCCTCGTCCAGCCCGCCATTGGCATCGCTGACGAAAGCCACCTTGTAGTCGCGCATGAAGGCGCTGCGGGCCGTCGATTCGCAGCAGATGCTCGTCACCGTGCCGATGATGATGACGGTGTCGACCTGGCCGGCGCCGCGGATGTTGCGCAGCACCGTTTCCAATTGGGTGTTGTGGAACGCATCGTAGCGGTGCTTCTTGATGATCACCTCGCCCGGCAAGGGAGCGAGTTCCGCCACGATCCTGGTGCCGGCGCTGCCTTCCCGCATGCCTTTGGCCTTCAGTCTTGGCTGGTAGGCGGTCTCGAGCGGCGAGATGTTGAAATGATCGCTGAGCACATGCTGCGTGTAGACCACCGGGACACCAGTCGCGCGGCACAATTCGACCACCTGCCGCATAACGGGAATGCGATGCCGCGCCATCGCGACTTCCATCACCGCGCCTTCATCGACGAAGTCGCCCTGCATGTCGATGACCAGCAGGGCGGCGCGTTCTTTGTCGAACGGCCATGGTTCGTTGCCGTGCTGAGGCATTGCTGTCTTCCTGTCGTTTGATGGCGGCCAGGTGCCCTTTATCATAAATCTGGTCGAAATGGCCGTGGGCCATCCGCCTGTCGCTCATGGCCCAGAACCTTCGCAAAGGCCGGCTTTTCTATCCATTGGGCTCATTCTGTGGTATGCAGGTGCCGCAATTCACTGAAGAGACGCGAACAATCCGCTGTACCGTCCAGGGCACAACAGCGAGGCCGGTGTGGAGCGGATCCGTCCGACGTAAATGACCATCAGGGAGGAAATGCGATGCGTGCAATTGCGCTTTTCATCGTGTTGTCCGCGACGACCTTCTTCGTGAGCCCATCGCAGGCGCAGGATGCAGCCGCGGGTGAGAAGGTCTTCACCAAGTGCAAGGTCTGCCACGTTGCGGACCAGGACCAGAACAAGATTGGCCCGTCCCTGCACGGTGTCATCGGGCGCGTCGCGGGCACACACCCCAATTTCACCTATTCCGCGGCCATGATCGCGGCCGGAAAATCCGGCATCAAATGGGACGAACCCACGCTCACCAAATATCTCCACGATCCCAAGGCGATGGTCAAAGGGACGAAGATGGCGTTCCCCGGTCTGAAGGATGACCAAGACATAGCCAACGTCATCGCCTACCTGAAACAGTATTCCAAGTAGCGGCCGTCGCGGGCCCCATTAGGTGGTCGCCCGCTGAAGGAAGAGGGTCGGCAATTGCGCTGTTGAGATGTCGCGCGCCGTCTCGCTACGCCGGCAGCGCAAAGAACCCCAACAGCAGCAGGATGGCTATGCCAAGGCCGAGTATGAGAAGCGTCCGCGTATCCATGACGTTCACCTTCGCATCTTGAGAATACCGAAAAAGAACCTGTGGAGCCAGCACGCTGCCGCGGCTGGCCATTGGCCGGCGTCGGATAGTGTCTCAGTTTGAAATCCGGCGGCCTTGACGCCGCTGTCGCGCCAGCCGGCGAAGTCCTATATGCTTACCGGAAAGCAGGGAGGATAAGATCATGCCATTATACCTAACCCGGTTCAGCTACACGCCGGCCACATGGGCTAAGCTTATCAAGAACCCAGAGGACCGCCGAGAGGCGGCGAAGCAGTACATTGAATCGGTTGGCGGAAAGCTGCACGGATTCTGGTACGCCTTTGGTGAGCACGACGGCTATAACTTGTGGGAGGCTCCGGACAACGTGTCGATGGCGGCCACGGCGCTCGCGATCGGCTCGGGCGGAGCGCTGAGTTCCATACAGACGACCGTCCTCCTGACCGTGGAGGACACGCTTGCAGCACTGCAAAAGGCATCGTCGATTAAATATCGACCGCCTGGAGAACAAGCCTAGATGCCCACCGGACCTAAAGGCCAGAAGCGCCCCGCCGATGTGATCGGCAATGCCGTCCGCGTCATGCGCATTGCGACCGGCGAGGAAGCCGACATTGTCAGGCGCGGCCCCTACAAAAAAGCAGCCGCCGAAATTTCAAACTGAGACACTACCCGGCGTCGACAGAGGGCGACAAATCGGGCCTAAAGGAGTATGTTGGCACAGGTGCAGGTCGCGGTTTTGCGTGGCCAGTCACGCAGAGCGTTAGCACCGTGAAATCCGCGACCTTGCCGGACCTGATCTGGAGGAACGGCCATGGCAAGCTTTCACGTGATTGCAGGCGCCAGCGAAACGCTGGAGCATACCAAAGTGAGAAAGATCGGCGTTTCCGATCTTTTCGATGCGCTCAGGCGCGGTATCGACGACTTCATGGTCAAACCCTCGCACATCGTGTTTTTGTGCATGATCTATCCGCTCGTTGGCGTGGTGCTTGCCACCTGGACATCGGGAGCAAACACGCTGCCGCTGCTATTTCCACTGGTGTCAGGCTTTGCGCTGATCGGGCCACTCGCGGCGATCGGCCTTTATGAGATCAGCCGCCGGCGGGAAGCCGGGCTGGATGCTTCCTGGAAACATGCTTTCGAGGTCAAGAATTCTCCGGCGCTGCCGGCCATCGCCGCCGTCGGCATCATGCTGTTTGCAATCTTCATCACATGGCTTTTGACCGCAAAGCTTTTCTACGAGTATCTGTTCGGGCCCGAGCCGCCGGCGTCACTGTCCAGTTTCATAACCGAGATATTCGCCACCGGGAGCGGCTGGACGCTGATCGTACTGGGGCATGCGATCGGGTTTGTATTCGCCGTGGTGGTTTTGTGCACCACCGTGGTCGCTTTCCCGCTGCTGCTCGATCGCGACGTCGGCGCCTACGAAGCCATCCACACTTCGGTGCGCGCGGTCCTGGCCAATCCGATCGTGATGGCCATCTGGGGACTTATCGTCGCCATTGGGCTGATCATCGGCTCGCTGCCTGTGTTCGCGGGGCTGGCGGTCGTGCTGCCAATCCTTGGCCACGCCACCTGGCACGTGTACCGCAAGGTGGTGGAACCGCAGGCCGCCCCAAGACCGGCGAATTGAGCCAAGCCTGTCATGAGCACCGGCGACAGTGCCGGTGCGCTCAGTAGGCCGGGTGACTGAACCGCGCCTGACGCGCGCCCGCCGTCAGGTTACGGAAATCCTTGCCGCTGACATGCACGAGCGTCTTGTGGTCGCCGCCCTCGAAATAGATATCGGCGGCGTCGCGCAGGCTTTCGTCCAGGATGACCGGCACGTCATAGGCCGCGCCGATCGGCGGTACGGCGCCGATGTCGCAATCATCGAAGAGCGATACCACCTCATCCTCGGAAGCGAGCCCGAGGCGCCTGTCCATGACGTCCTGCAGCTTGCCGAGTTCGATCCTGTGGGTGCTTGGGACCACGGCCAGCGCATAGCCGAGCTCGTGGTGAACGACCACGGACTTCGCCATGATGCCGCCGGGCACATGCGCGGCGATAGCGGCCTGCCGGCTGGTGGCAGTTCGATGGTGCGCGACGGTGTCGTACGGAATTTCCTTGCCGTCGATAAAATCCTTCAGTCTGTTTGCCATCGTCATTGTCCGCGTCCTTTGCTTGAGTTCACGGCGCATGCGCCAAACCAAATGGACCGGCGTCCTGCTGTTTCGAGGCACCCGCCACTGCAGTTCCGGTTGGCCTCGCTGCGGACGAGTTCGAAATGCGTATCAGGGGCCGGGCCCGAAAAACGCGATACGTGTCAGCAGCGTGTAATCGGCCTCAAAGACCATCATCGTCACGAAGACCAGCACCAGTATCGGCGGCAGGATTATCGCATACATCATCGCCAGCCGCTCCCAGGCCATGTGCATGAAGACGGCGACGATCAGTCCCGCCTTGAGCATCATGAAGATCAGGATCAGCGACCATCTGAGATAGCCGTGGATGCCGAAATAGTCGACCAGGTAGGAGCAGGTGCTGAGGATGAACAGCCACGCCCAGACGACCAGGTAGAGCTTGATCGGGTGCTCCTGATGAACCTCGGCGTGAGCGACCGCTGTCGCAGCCGCATCCTGCGCATGGGCGGTGTGCAGCGTGTGTTGTCCGAGACCGTTTGCGGTTGCTTCAGCCATAGCTTTCTCTCAACAGGGACTGCCTCTCACCAAAGATAAAAGAAGGCGAAAATGAACACCCAAACCAGGTCGACGAAGTGCCAGTAGAGGCCCATGATCTCGACATTCTCGTAGCGGCCCTTGCGACTGGTGAAGAAGCCGGGACGACCGGTGTCGAAGTCGCCACGCCAGACTTTTCGCGCCACGATGATGAGGAAGATCACGCCGATCGTCACGTGCGTGCCGTGGAAACCGGTGATCATGAAGAAGCATGAGCCGAACTGCGCGGCTCCCCAGGGATTGCCCCAGGGCCGTACCCCTTCGGTGATCAGCTTGGTCCATTCGAAGGCCTGCATGCCGACGAACGTTGCGCCAAGCGCAGCGGTCAACAGCATCAGGATCGCGGTCTTGCGGCGGTCGCGGCGGTAGCCGAAATTGACCGCCATGGCCATGGTGCCGCTGCTCGAGATCAGCACGAAGGTCATGATGGCGATAAGGATCAGCGGGATCTCCTGGCCGCCGATGCGCAAGGCAAAGACCTCGCTCGGGTTCGGCCAGGGCACGCGTGTCGACATGCGGGCGGTCATATAGGAGAGCAGGAAGCAGCCGAAGATGAAGGTGTCGCTGAGCAGGAAGATCCACATCATGGCCTTGCCCCAGGACACGTTCTTGAACGCGCGCTGATCCGAGGCCCAGTCGGCGGTAATGCCGCGCCAACCGGCGGGCCGAGGCTCCATCTGGCTGGTATGTGTCATGGTCGTCTCGGCCATCGCCGGTCTCCTAGGTCAGCAATTGTCGGCAAATTTCGATGAACGTCGCCGCCCAACCTGCCAGAAGGGCGAAGATGCCGAGCCAGACGAAAAGCAGGAAATGCCAATACATGGCGCAGAGCTCGACGCTGAGACGAAGTCGCTCCGGCCGCGCTCCGCTCCAGGCACCGATGCTCGTCCTGCCAAGGCCGAACAGACCGCCCAGTATGTGCAGGCCATGCATGCCGGTGATCAGATAGAAGAAGCTGTTGGCCGGGTTGGATGCCAGCAGATAGCCGTCCCCGGTCAGCTGCCGCCATGCCATCAACTGCCCGACAAGGAAGGCAAGCGCGGTGAGCCCTGCCGTGGCAAGGCCTAACCGGACGTTGTCGATCTGGCCCTTGCGCGCGGCAACCACCGCGCATTGCAGTGCGACGCTGCTCAATACCAGCACGCCGGTGTTGAGCCAGAGCAGGCGGGGCAGCGGCAGCGGCTGCCAGTCCGGCAGGCCCATGCGCATGAAATAGGCGCTGGTGAACAGCGAGAACAGGCAGCCGACGACGGCGAGGAAGACGCCGAGACCGATCTTGGCGGTGGGCAGGGACGACCGGCCGGTGCCTGCGAAATCCCCGGCCAGACCTTGCTCCAGCCATGGCTTGGATGTCAGCCGCTGGTGCGAAAGCCACCAGCCGGCAAAGCCGGCGATCACAGCCAAGAAGACCAGGATGACGCTCATGCCTGCTCCCTTGAGGGGGCGAAGGTGCCCGGCACGTTTTGCGGGATGAAGTCCTCCTTGGCCCCTGGCACGCTGTAGTCATAGGCCCACCGATAGACGATCGGCAGTTCCTTGCCGAAATTGCCGTGCGCCGGCGGTGTCTGCGGCGTCTGCCATTCGAGTGTGGTCGCCCGCCACGGATTGCCGCCGGCCTCGCGGCCATGGCGGATGCTCCAGATCAGGTTGAACAGGAAAACCATCTGCGCGAAGCCGACGATGAAGGCCATGATGCTGATGAACGAGTTCAGATGACGGGCCGATTCCGTCATTATGGTCATGTCGGTCAACTCGGCGTAGCGCCGCGGAACGCCCATCAGGCCGAGATAGTGCATGGGGAAGAAGATCAGGTAGGCGCCGAGGAAGGTTACCCAGAAGTGGAACTTGCCGAGTGTGTCGTCCAGCATCCGTCCAGTGACCTTCGGATACCAGTGATAGATTGCGCCGAAGATCACCAGGATCGGCGCGACGCCCATGACCATGTGGAAATGGGCGACGACGAACATCGTATCCGACAGCGGCACGTCGACAACGACATTGCCGAGGAACAGTCCGGTCAAGCCGCCATTGACGAAGGTGACGATGAAGGCGAGCGCGAAAAGCATCGGCGGGGTGAGATGGATATCGCCGCGCCACAGCGTCAGCACCCAGTTATAGACCTTGATCGCCGTCGGCACGGCAATGATCAACGTCGTGGTCGCAAAGAAGAAGCCAAAATAGGGGTCCATGCCGCTCACATACATGTGGTGCGCCCAGACAACGAAGCTCAGGGCGCCGATGGCGATGATCGCCCAGACCATCATGCGGTAGCCGAAGATGTTCTTGCGCGCATGGGTGCTGATCAGGTCGGAGACGATGCCGAAGGCCGGCAGAGCGACGATGTAGACTTCCGGGTGGCCGAAGAACCAGAACAAGTGCTGGAAAAGGATCGGGCTGCCGCCATTGTGCTGAAGTTGCTCGCCCATCTCGACAATCGCCGGCATGAAGAAGGAAGTGCCGAGCACGCGGTCAAGCAGCATCATCACGCACGCGACAAACAGCGCCGGGAAGGCGAGCAACGCCATGACGGTGGCGGTGAAGATGCCCCAGACGGTGAGCGGCAGGCGCATCAACGTCATGCCGCGCGTGCGGCCCTGCAGCACCGTCACAACATAGTTCAGGCCGCCCATGGTGAAGCCGACAATGAACAGGATGAGCGAAGTGAGCATCAGTATGATGCCCCAGTCCTGCCCGCCCGGCGTTCCGGACATGATGGCCTGCGGCGGGTAGAGGGTCCACCCGGCGCCTGTCGGCCCACCCGGCGCGAAGAAGCTCGACACCAGAACGAGTACTGCCAGCAGATAGATCCAGTAGCTCAGCATGTTGACATAGGGGAAGACCATGTCGCGGGCGCCGACCATCAGCGGGATGAGGTAGTTGCCGAAGCCGCCGAGGAAGAGCGCAGTGAGCAGGTAGATCACCATGATCATGCCGTGCATGGTGATGAACTGGTAGTAGGCCTCCGGAGTGATGAAGTCGAACGTGCCGGGAAAGCCGAGCTGGAGGCGCATCAGCCAGGAGAGAACCAGCGCCACAAGGCCGATCGCCGTTGCCGTTGCCGAGTACTGGACCGCGATGACCTTCGCGTCCTGCGAGAAGACATACTTGGTCCACCAGCTGTGCGGATGGTAGAGTTCCACTTCCCCAACTTCGGCGGGCGGAACGGCATCTGCGGGTGTGACGTCGACCATCGGAGCACCTCCGTGCCCTATTCTGCGGACCTCGAGAGTTTCGAGTTTGCCGCGACGTCCAAACCGGACGCCATCGTCTTTCCTGACGGTTGGCTCGCCCAGCCTGTTTGCTTGGGCGTCGACAATTGCGCAAAAGTCTGCTGCTGGCCGAGCCAGGACAGATAATCCTGCTCGGCGTCGACCATGACCACGCCATGCATCAGCGGATGTCCCTGGCCGCACAGTTCGGCGCACAGGACCTGGAAAGTGCCGGTCCTTGTCGGAGTGAACCAGAAATAGGTGACCGACCCCGGGATCATGTCCATCTTTGCGCGAAATTCCGGGATATAGAAATCATGCAGGACATCGATCGAACGCAGCAGCACCTTGACCGGCTTGCCGACCGGCAGATGCAGGTCGGTGGCCTCGACCACGATATCGTCCTGGCCGTTGGGATCTTTGGGTGCGATGCCTAACGGATTGTCGGCGGTGACGTCGCGGGTGTCCGAAGTACCGAGCTTGCCGTCCTTGCCGGGCAAGCGGAAGCTCCACTGCCACTGCTGGGCGACGACCTCGATCTCGGTCGCATCGCTTGGAACGGTGACGAAGCGGCTCCAGACGAACAGGCCGGGAACCAGCAAGGCAGTGACGCCTGCCGCGGTGACGACCATGAGCCACCATTCGAGCCGCTTGTTCTCCGGTTCGTATGCCGCGCGATTGCCTTCCCGATGCCGGAAGCGGAAGACGCAATAAGCCATAAAGAGGACGACAGCGGCAAAGACGATGCCGGTGATCCAGAAGCTGATGATGATGGTGTGGTCGATATAGTCCCAGTTCGAGGCAATCGGAGTCCACCACCATGGGCTCAGGAAGTGGAACAACACTGAGCCCACAACGATTAAAACGAGTACAAGCACAACGGCCATGTCCCGTTCCTCCGGTATTGCCGGGCGCACGAAGCGTCCGAATTACCAAAGCGCATCATGCTCGATTTCCGGTTGAAATTCCAGAGCCGACTATCTTGATCGGCAAAACGTTGCTTTTGCGCCCGGATCTTCGGGCGATCGGCGGGGGGCTTTAAAGCGTGTCGCGCTGAAGCGGATTCAGGCGACGCGCTTTAAGCCTTTGTTTTCATGCATGTCGTTATCGCAAAACCGCTGCACACTTTTGCGCGACTGCATTAGATCAAAAGCAGGCCCTTCATCGAGGCGTTGCCCTTGCGGCCGATGATGATGTGATCGTGCACAGCGATGCCGAGCGGCTTGGCCGTATCGATGATCTGCTTGGTCATCTCGATGTCCGCGCGGGAAGGTGTGGGATCTCCCGAAGGATGATTGTGCACCAGGATGACGGCGCTGGCGGAGAGTTCGAGCGCCCGCTTCACCACCTCGCGCGGATAGACCGGCGTATGGTCGACGGTGCCGGTCTGCTGCACCTCGTCGGCGATGAGCCCGTTCTTCTTGTCGAGGAACAGGACGCGGAACTGTTCGCGGGCCTCGAAGGCCATGGCCGAACGGCAATAGTCGAGCAATTGCGTCCAGTTGGACAGGACTTCGCGGCCACGCACCTCGCCGCGCGCCATGCGCTGGGCGGTGGCGGCGATGACTTTTAGATCGGTCGCGACGGTCGGCCCGATGCCTTTGACTTCTTCAAGCAAGGGTGCCGGCGCGCCGAGCACTTCGGCCAGCGAGCCGAAGCGGGCGATCAGCGCCTTGGCGATGGGCTTGGTGTCGACGCGCGGGATCAGCCGGAAGAGCAGCAGTTCGAGCAGTTCATAGTCGGGCAGGGCGTCCGGTCCGCCGGCGACGAAGCGTTCGCGCAGACGGTCGCGATGGCCGTGATAATGGGGCTTTTCTGCTGCCGTGGCCTTTTTCGGCGCCGTCCTGGGCGGCTCGATCCAGCCTTCGGAAAAGAACGCCCGCTCGTCCTCGACTTTCCCCATGCTCGCCCGCTCCCCTCAGGCCTCGGCTGAAACTAGGCTGGCAGGCCGGGGCGGTCGAGCTTTTTCGGCGACAGCGTGAAGATCTCGCAGCCGGTGTCGGTGACGCCGATCGTGTGCTCGTATTGCGCCGACAGCGAGCGGTCGCGCGTGACCGCCGTCCAGCCGTCCGACAGCACCTTCACATGCGGGCGGCCGAGATTGATCATCGGCTCGACCGTGAAAATCATGCCCGGCCGCATCTCGACGCCTTCATTGACAGTGCCGTAATGCAGGATGTTCGGCGCGTCGTGGAAAAGCTGGCCGACGCCGTGGCCGCAGAAATCGCGGACCACCGAGCAGCGCTCGGCCTCGGCATAGGTCTGGATCGCGGCGCCGATGGCGCCGGTGCGGGCGCCGGGCTTGATCGCGGTTATGCCGAGCATCAGGCACTCATAGGTCACCTCGAGCAGGCGCTCGGCGGCGCGCTTGATCGTGCCCACTGGATACATGCGCGAGGAATCGCCGTGCCAGCCGTCGAGGATATAGGTGACGTCGATGTTGACGATGTCGCCTTCCTTCAGCGGCTTGTTGTCGGGAATGCCATGGCAGACGACATGGTTGATCGAGGTGCAAGACGACTTGGTGTAGCCGCGATAATTGAGCGTCGCCGGCAGCGCGCCATGGTCCATGCCGAATTCGAAGACGAAGCGGTCGATCGTTTCCGTCGTCACGCCGGGCTTCACCATCGGCACAAGTTCGTCAAGGCAGCGCGCCGTGAGGTCGCAGGCCTTGCGCATGCCGGCAAAACCTTCCTCGCCATAGAGGCGGATCTGGCCGGTATTTCGAAGGGGGGCCGTGGAGGCGTCGAGATAGGTAACCATTTTTGTCCGTTTGCCGGCGTTGGCTCCAAAGGAGCCGAATGCGAAAATCTGCTCCAGATTTGGCACCGGAAGCCGCAAGGTTCAAGGACGAAGTGCGATTGCGGCGTCCATTGCGGCTTTCCTTCGGCCATTCCATCGGTTAGGTCCCTACTGATGTCCGGAGATTGCCTTGACGGCACCTGAACGCGAAAGACCAATGCTGCTGCCGGTCAGGACCGCCTGCGCGGGCCTGATGGCGCTGCTGATGCTCGCGCTGCTGGGCTTCGCGCAGGCCGAAATTTCTGCGTCGGCCGTTTCGCTCCCGGGCAGTTCCAGCGTCAGCGCCGCTCGCCAGGGCGACACGATCGCGCTGCTCAGAACGACCGGCAAGGCGCAGGCGCTTGAAATCCGGGCCGGCCGGCCACTGCCGATAAAGCTCGTCAGCGGCAATCCCGGCGTGCTCGCGCCCGCATCCGATTTCCTGCTTATCGGCCATGTATTGCCGGCCGAAATGGGCGTCGCGCCGGTATCGGCAAGCGCAGCAGCTTCGCGCACCAACCAGCCACGCGCGCCGCCCGCCGCGTAAGGCCTTGGCCGCAAAGCGCGGCATTCAAATCAAAGACATTCCTTCGCGTCGCGATCCGGCGACGGCCGCCGGCCGTCCGCCGGTTGCGTGCGCGTCAGTTCGGATTCCGTTCAATGCAACGCATCAAGACATTCAAGACGCTTACCCGCGCGGCTGCCGCGGCCTCTTTTCTGGCAGTCCAGGCGGTAATCTGCATCGGCACCGTCTACTGGGCCGTTGCCGCCACCCTTCGCATGGAAGGAACGGCGGCGATCATGCTCGGCGCCATCTTTGCGCTGCCGTCGGCCTATGTGCTGATGGTGGTTACCCGCATGGCCTATGATGCCGAGACTGACCCGGCAAACCAGTAGCACCGATGATACCGAGCAGGGCAAGGGCAGGGCGATGCGAGTTGCGTTGCCCTGTCACACAATGGTTATCCTGCGGCCTTACTCAGGTTTTCCAGCCCCGGCGCCTGCCGGACCTCGCCCAGCCTTGATCAACAACAGGTATTTCCATGCGCCAGATCGTTTTCGCCGCCATGTTGCTGGCATCCACCGTAGCGGGAGCCGCCGCCGCCGACAGCACGCTGGTGCTCTACACCAGCCAGCCGAACACCGACGCCCAGCAGACCGTCGACGCCTTCATGGCGAAGAACCCGGGGATCAAGGTCGACTGGGTGCGCGACGGGACGCCGAAGATTCTGGCCAAGCTGCATGCCGAGATCGAGGCCGGCCAGCCGCAGGCCGACGTGCTGCTGATCGCCGACGTCGTGACCATGGAAGGCCTGAAGAAGGAAGGCCGGCTGCTCGCCTATCCGGAGGCCAAGGTCGACGGCCTCGACGCGGCGCTCTACGACAAGGACAAGACCTATTTCTCGACCAAGCTGATCACCACCGGCATCGTCTACAACACCAAGGCGCCTTTCGTGCCGACAAGCTGGGAAGACCTGAAGAAGCCGGAAGCCAAGGGCCTGATCGCGATGCCCAGTCCGCTGACCTCGGGCGCGGCGATGATCCACACGGTGACGCTGACCGGCAAGCTGCCGGAGGGCTGGGACTATTATGGCGCGCTCGCCAAGAACGGCGCGCAGGCCAGCGGCGGCAATGGCGACGTGCTGAAGGCCGTCAGCGGCGGCGACAAGCTGTTCGGCATGATCGTCGACTACATGCCGATCCGCGAGAAGGCCAAGGGCGCGCCGGTAGAGTTCGTCTTCCCGAAGGAAGGCGTGTCCGCCGTCACCGAACCGGTCGCTATCCTATCCACCGCCAAGAACAAGGAAGCCGCCAAGGCCTTCGTCGATTTCCTCTTGTCGAAGGACGGGCAGGAAGTGGCGGCCAAGATGGGCTACATCCCGGCCCGTGCCGACGTCGCGCTGCCGGCCGGCTATCCGGACCGCGCCTCGATCAAGGTGCTCGACTATGATGCGGCGGCCGCGCTCGCCAATGATGCCCAGAACAAGGAAAAGTTCAGCGCGGTGATGAGCCAGTAAGCGGCCCGGAAGGGAAACTTTGGCCTCCGCGGAACATCACATCGCCAGGCGGGGCGTGGCGTCGCCGCGGGCCGGCGGCTTCATGGCGTCAGGCCCGATATTCGGCCAGCGTCTGTCGGCGCTGGCCGTCCTGCTGGTCATCGCCGTGCTCTGCCTGTTGCCGATGGCGCGTCTCGTGCTTGCGGCGATCGCGCCGGGCGGCGAGGCCGATTTCGCCGCCTTCACCGGGCGGCTTGCCAGTCCTGCCGCGCTCAAGGCGATGTGGCACACCCTGGACACGGCTTTTTTCGGCGCGCTGCTGGCGCTTTGCCTCGGCATTCCGTTCGCCGTCGCGGTGACGATGACCGGTCTGCCGGGACGAAAGATCCTCGGGTTTCTTCTGCTTTTGCCGCTGATGATCGCGCCGCAGGTCACCGCGCTCGCCTGGCTGCATCTCTTCGGCCCGTCGAGCACGCTGCTCGGTATGCTTGGGCTGGCGCCTGCGCCCGGCACCGGCAATCCCATGCTTGGCCGTGGCGGCATCATCCTTCTCTATGGCGTCCAGCATGCGCCGATCGTGTTCATCACCATGCGGGCAGGGCTGTCGCGCGTGCCGCGCGATCTGGTCGAGGCGGCGCGCTCCTGCGGCGCGCGGCCGCTCGGCGTATTGCGGACCATCGTACTGCCCGTCGTGCGGCCCTATGTGGTGGCCGCGGCGGCGCTTGCCTTCGTCTCGGGCGTCGGCAATTTCGGCATACCGGCGCTGCTCGGCATGCCCGTCAACTATCTGACGCTGCCAACTTTGATCTATCAGGACCTGTCGAGTTTTGGCCCGAGCGTGTTGCCGCAGATCGCGGCGCTGTCGGTGCTGGTCGGCGCCCTGGCGCTGGCCGGCATGGTCTTCCAGTCGCTGGCGCTGCGCGGCGCCGGGCATCGCATCGTTGCCGGCACGCCGGCGCAATTCGAGCTTGGAGGCTTGCGCATGCCGCTCGCCGGCGCGGGCTGGCTGGTCATCGGCCTGATCCTCATTCTGCCGGCCTGCGCGTTGCTGGCGACGTCGCTGGTGCCGTCCTTCGGCGTGCCGCTCAGTCCGCGGACGGCAACGATCGCCAACTATGTGGAAGTGCTTGTCCGGCAGGCGTCGACGGCGCGGGCCTTCCGCAATTCGCTGCTCTTTGCCGGCGGCGCGGCGCTTATCCTCGCCCTTGGCGTCATTCCGATGGCCGCGCGGCTCGAACATTTCGACAAGCGCTGGCGGCGTGTGCTCGGCGGCATCGTCGACCTGCCTTACACGATCCCCGGCGTGGTGCTGGCGATCGCCTGCATCCTTTTGTTCCTGCGGCCGCTGCCGCTGATCGGCAGCCTCTACGCGACCGCGTCGATCATCCTCGTCGCCTACGCCATGCGCTTCCTGACGCTGGCGATGAAACCGGTGACGACGGCCGTCGGGCAGATTCCGCGCGATCTCGAAGAGGCGGCGGCGGTGTCCGGCGCCGGTCCGTTCCGGCGGCTCGCAACGATCACCGCGCCGCTCGCGGCGCCCGCGGCCGTGGCGGGCGGGCTGCTGGTGTTCATGAGTGCTTTCAACGAGTTGACGGTCTCGGCGCTGCTGTGGTCGAGCGGCAAGGAAACACTCGGCGTCGTGCTGTTCAGCCTGGAAGAGGCGGGGCTCGGCACGCAGGCAGCGGCAATCGCGGTATCCACGATCGTCGTGGTGATCGCGCTGCTGCTGGCGCTTGATCGGTTTGGGCGCCGCTTGCCGGCCGGCGTGTTGCCCTGGCGCTAAATCAGGCGCTCGGCACCACCCAAGCGTCCGACACGGCGACATGCACGCGCTGTCCCGCCGCCAGTGCCTCCGCGCTGTCGACGAGCAGGTGCTGGCCGGGCTCGGCGAGCGCCAGCCGCACTTCATGCACCGGCCCGCGGTAGACGCTGTCCAGCACCGTCGCGGGCAGTCCCTCGGCCGCGATGCGCAAGGCTTCCGGGCGTAGCAGGACCTTGACCGCACCGGCCGGTTTGTCGTGGCTGCGCGCCGTGAGCCGGTGGCCGGCGATATCGATGATCGACGCCTTGTCCGAATGGCCGACGGTGTTGCCTGAGACCAGGCTGCCGCGACCGACGAAACCGGCAACAGCGGCGTCGGCGGGAGAGCGATAGATTTCCCGCGGGGGTGCCGCCTGCAGCAGTCGGCCTTTGCTCATCACAGCGACGCGGTCGGCAAGCGCCAGGGCCTCGGCCTGGTCATGCGTGACATAGACGGTGGTCGCGCCGGTGCGGCGATGGATATCGCGGAAGGCGTCTACCATGGCCGCGCGCAGATGCATGTCGAGATTGGCGAGCGGCTCGTCGAACAGGATGATGCCGGACTCGGCGACCAGGCAGCGGGCCAGCGCGACGCGCTGCCGCTGACCACCCGACAACTCGTCGATGCGGCGCTTGGCGAAGCCGCCGAGGCCGACGATATCGAGGACCGAAGCGACGCGGGCAGGGATGCCGGCGGAGGGGACATGCCTGGCCTTCAGCGGATAGGCGACGTTTTCCGCGACATCCATATGCGGCCATAGCGCGTAGGATTGGAAAACGACGCCGACATTGCGCGCCTCCGGCGGCAGCTGCCGCTTCGGGTCGGCGACAAGCGCATCACCAAGGAAAACGCGGCCTTCGCTCGGCGCCTCGAAGCCGGCGATCAACCGCAGCATCGTCGTCTTGCCGCAGCCGGAAGGGCCGAGCAGCGCCGTGAAAGATCCCTGCGGAAAGGCCAGCGAAACGCCGTCCAGCGCGGTGGTGCCGCCATAGCGCTTGACCAGAGACTCGACCCGGATTTCGCTCATATTTTCGCCCGCGGCAGCTGTGATGGCCGGCAATACGGTGGAAATCCGGCATTGGCAATGCAGCCGGTATCGATCCGGACTGACGTCGATCCGCCGCACCGACTCTTCACCGCACTGAGGTCACATTTGCGAGTCAGAAGGCCGCAAAAGCAACTTTTCACATCGAGCGGCGTTGCTCAGGGCTGCGCCAGTTCGGGAGACAGGGAATGGACAGATTGCAATTCGAGGTGCCGGTGCGCATCACGCCCGCGCCCGGCCTGCCGGTCGAGGAAATCTACAGCGTCGAGCAGGCGCTCGATTTCCTGCAGGATTGGCCGAAGCGCCGGCAGGGCAAGGTCTACGAAGCCGCGTTCAACGCCTGTTTCGGCGCGACGGTCGACGTGGCCAGCGCCGAGGAAGCCTGCCGCGCGTTCGCTGCCTTCTGCCGCGTCAGCGGATTGCTGGCGAGGGACGCGATGTTCCCCGGCAAGCGTGGCAGCGCGACAGGGACGTATCGCGAGGCGCGCGCTTAAAGCGCGGCGTGCTTTGAGCCTTTGCAACTGGTTCAGCCGCCGAACGACACGCCACGATAGCGCATCCCCACCTGCACGCCGCGCACGATCACGCGCGACAGGATTTCCATGTCCAGCGGCATCTGCGGGCGCCACACGTCGAGGAGGAGAGCGACGCGGGGCTGATCGGAGTTGTTCATAACCTCGTGCTCGAACGTGTCGTCCCATAGCATGCACTCGCCGTCGGCGATGCGCCGTTCCTCGTGATCGATCATCATGATCGTTGCCGGACGGCCGTCCGGCTGTTTCGGGATGACCAGGCCAAGATGGAACCGCATGATGCCGCGAAAAGGTCCGCGGTGCGCCGGGATGTGTTTGCGCGGGGCCAGGAATGAGACAGCCGCCGATTTGACCTCTGGGCACTCCGCAAGCAGCCGGCTCAGGACCGGCATGCGCGCGAGGTTTTCCGGGACCGTCATGTCATAGGCCTTGAGCACGAACATGCGCCAGTCGAGACCGTCATTGGCCGAGATATCGGCCTGCTCCGGCATGATGTCGTGGAAGCGCGGCGCGTTGTTCAGCTTCGCCGCCAGCGCCTCGTCGCGGATATCCCGCCAGGCGGCGGTGAACTTCGCGGCATTGGGAAAATGCGTGCCGGCATCAAGAATGGCCGGTGCATCTATGCGCTTCTCATAGATACGGCGGACCAGATTGGTTCCCAGATCGTAGGCGCCTGACATCTCATTACCTCAACGACGCTGTTATGTAGTGGGTATATAGTGGGATATTGCTTGCGGGCATGGCTCACGGGAATTTGTTCGGGCCGTTTCGTGACGGATAGGCAGCGCGGCTCACCGGTCATTGCGTCTTCGATGCCAGCCGCGGACCGGTGCGGACATCGATGATTTCGGGCCTGGCGGTGTCGATCGCGCCGTTCCAGCCGCCGCCGAGCGCCTTGTTGAGGGCTATATAATCGGTGGCGATCGAGACGCGGCTTTGCAGGACGGAGTCGTCGGCGGAATAGGCCGACCGCTGGGCATCGAGCACATCGAGAAGGCTGGTCTCTCCAGCCTTGTAGAGCGTTCCTTCAAGCCGCGCGGCATCGCCATAGGACTTCGCGGAGGAGGCGAGCTTGCCGTTTCTGATGCGCTCCTGCGACAGCGAAACCGTGGCGTTTTCCACGTCTTCCAGAGCCGTCAGCACGGCGGACTTGTAGGCGACGAAATGCTGGTCGCGTTGGGCTTTGGCGACGTCCACGGCCGCCTGCAGCTGGCCGGCGTTGAACAATGGCACGCTGAGCGTGGGGCCAAAGGACCAGCCGATGGTGGAGTTCTTGCCGAGATCGCCGAGCTTGAGGGCCGTGGTGCTGATGTCGCCGGTCAGGCTGACGCTCGGATAACGTGCCGCCTCGGCCTGGCCGATCTTGGCGGTGGACTGCGCATATTGCCGTTCGGCCAAGCGCACGTCCGGACGGGTGAGCAGGATGTCGGCCGGGATGCCGGTCGGGATCGGCAGGCGCGGCGCCGGGATCGGTCCGGCGCGCTTCAAGCGCTCGGTGAGCGCCGCCGGCGGCCGCCCGGTCAGCACGGAAAGGCGATGCACGGCCTCGGCATAGCTCGCTTCCAGGCTCGGAACGCCGGCTTCCGTGCCGCTGGCCTGTCCATCCGCCTTGGCGACGTCCGCCGCGGTCGCCGAGCCGGCCAGAGCCATCGTGCGGGTGAGCTGGGCGGTTTGCCGCTGCGACGCCGCAGAGCGCCGGGCAAGCGCTATGCGGGTCTGATAGCCGCGTGCCTGGACGTAGTTCGAGGTCACGTCGCCAACCAGCGTGAGAAGGGTTGAACGCAGTTCTTCTTCGGAGGCGTCCAGTCCGTAGCTCGCCGCCTCGACGCCCCTGCGGTTGGCGCCGAAGAGGTCGAGTTCCCAGCTGGAATCGAAGCCTGCCTGGTACTGGCTGTAGGTCTCGCTGGCCGTCGTTCCCGCGGTGGCTGCAGAGACCCGGTTGCGGGTGGCCGAGGCCGAACCGTCGGCGGATGGAAGCAATGTGCCTACCGACTGGCGGTAGCTCGCCCGCGCCTCGCGGATCTTGGCCTTGGCGGTGGCGACATCGAGATTGCCGGCAACCGCTTCGTCGACAAGCACGTTCAGCTCGGGGTCGCGCAGGCGCTGCCACCATTTCGACAATTGCGCCGGCTTGGCCGGGTTCGCTGCTTTTTGCCCGCTCCAGCTCGCCGGCATTGCCAGCAGAGGCTTCTGGTAATCCGGACCGACGACGCATCCCGAGAGCAGGGCAGTGGCAAACGCGGGCAAAAAAAGCCCCTTCGCGGTCGCGAGACCGCGTTCAAAATCAAACATTTGAGAGAAACCTTTATTCCGGAGTGGCTGTGGCTTGTGTCCCGCCCATATCCTGCTTGGCCGCCTTGCCCCTGAAGATGCGGCGCACCGTGACGAACAACAGCGGCACGAGGAAGACGCCGATCGCGGTCGCCGCGATCATGCCGCCCATGACGCCGATGCCGACCGAGTTCTGCGCGCCGGAGCCGGCGCCGCTGGCGATCGCAAGCGGCGTGACGCCGAGGATGAAGGCCAGCGACGTCATCAGGATCGGCCGCAGGCGTTGTCGCGCCGCCTCGAGCGTCGCCTCGACCAATCCCATTCCGGCCGACTGCCGCTCAATGGCGAACTCGACGATGAGGATGGCGTTCTTGGCGGCAAGACCGATCGTGGTCAGCAGCCCGACCTTGAAATAGACGTCGTTGGTCTGCCCGAACAGGCTTGCCGCCGCCAGCGCGCCGAAGATACCGATCGGCACCGACAGCATGACGGCGAACGGGATCGACCAGCTCTCGTAAAGCGCGGCAAGGCAGAGGAAGACGACCAGCGCCGAAATCGCGTAGAGCGACATCGCCTGGTTGCCGGAAAGCCTCTCCTGGTGCGATAGCCCGGTCCATTCATGCGAATATCCGGCCGGCAGTTGCGCGACCAGCCTGTCGATCTCGTCCATCGCCGCGCCGGAGCTTTGGCCCGCCGCCGCCGCGCCCTGGATCTCCACCGCCGCCGAGCCGTTGTAGCGTTCGAGCCGGGGCGATCCGTAGGTCCAGTGGCTGGAAGCGAAGGCCGAGAACGGCACCATGGCGCCGCCGGAGTTGCGGACCTGCCATTTGTCGAGGTCTTCCGGCTGCATGCGGAAGTCCGGGTCCGATTGCAGATAGACCGGCTTCACCCGGCCGCGATCGATGAAGTCGTTGACGTAGTCGCTGCCCCAGGCAGTCGACAGCGTGTTGTTGATGTCGGCAAGGCTGATGCCCAGCGCGCTCGCTTTTTCCTGGTCGATATCGACCGAGAATTGCGGCTGATCCTCCTGGCCGTTGGGGCGGGTGTTGGCGAGCAGCGTGCTCTTCGCGGCCAGGCCCAGCAGCTGGTTGCGTGTCTGGATCAGCGCTTCATGGCCGGCGCCATTGACGTCCTGCAGGTAGAAATCGAAGCCGTTGGTGTTGCCGAAACCCTGGATGGCGGGCGGGGCGAGCGCGAAAACCTGCGCGTCCCTGATCTTGGAGAAAGCGCCCATGGCGCGGCCGGCGACCGCCGATGCGGCGAGAGCCGGCGTCTTGCGCTGGTCGAAGTCCTTCAGCCGCACGAAGGCGATGCCGACATTCTGTCCGGCGCCGCCGAAGCCGAAGCCGGAAGCGGTGAACACGCCTTCGACCGCGTCCTTCTCCTCGTTCAGATAATGGTCGGTCACCTCGGCCAACACGCGTTCGGTGCGGTCCTGCGTCGCGCCGACCGGCAGCGATGCGCTGGTGATCAGGATGCCCTGATCCTCATCCGGCAGGAACGAGCTCGGCAGCCGGGCGAACATCCAGCCCATGGCGATGACGATGGCCAGGAACACGGCAAGGAAGCGCCGCGACCGGTTGATGATGCCGTGCGAGCCGTCGCGATAGGCGATCGTGCCGCGATCGAAGACGCGGTTGAACCAGCCGAACGGACCTTTCTGCGTCGCGTGGTTCTTGGCCGGCCGCAGGATCGTGGCGCATAGCGCCGGCGTCAGCACCAGCGCGACGAGCACCGAGAGCACCATCGCAGAGACGATGGTGACGGAGAATTGCCGGTAGATGATGCCGGTGGAACCGCCGAAGAAGGCCATCGGCACGAACACGGCCGACAGCACGGTGGCGATGCCGATCAGCGCGCCGGTGATCTCGTGCATCGATTTGCGCGTCGCCTCTTTCGGCGGCAGGCCTTCCTCCTGCATCACGCGCTCGACATTCTCGACCACGACGATGGCGTCGTCGACGAGCAGGCCGATGGCCAGAACCATGGCGAACATGGTGAGCGTGTTGATCGAATAGCCGAAGAAGGAGAGCACGCCGAATGTGCCGAGCAGCACCACCGGCACCGCGATCGTCGGGATGATGGTGGCGCGCAGGTTCTGCAGGAAAAGCAGCATCACCAGGAAAACCAGCACGATCGCTTCGGCGAGCGTCTTCACCACTTCCTCGATCGACAAGCGCACGAAGGGCGAGGTGTCGTACGGGTAGACGACCTCGACGCCTTGCGGGAAGGTCGAGCTCAGGCGATTGATCGTCGCGCGTACCGCCTCCGCGGTGCTGATGGCGTTGGCGCCGGTCGCCAGGTTGATGGCGACGCCGGCGGCAGGCTTGCCGTTGTAATGGGCCTGCGTGGTGTAGCTTTCGGCGCCGATCTCGACCTTGGCGACGTCGTTCAGCCGAACCAGCGAGCCGTCGGTATTGCTCTTGAGGATGATGTTGCGGAACTGTTCGGCGGTTTGCAGCCGGCTCTTGGCCGTCACCGTGGCGTTGAGCTGCTGGCCCCTGCGCGCCGGCAAGCCGCCGAGCTGGCCCGCCGAAACCTGCGTGTTCTGCGCCTCGATGGCGGTGGCGACATCGCTCGGCATCAGCGCATATTGCGCCAATTTGTCGGGGTCGAGCCAGATGCGCATGGCATAGCCGGAGCCGAAGAGCTGCGTCGAGCCGACGCCTTCGACGCGCTTCAGGGTGTCGTTGACGGTGCTGTCGACATAATCGGCAAGGTCGGTCGAGTTCATCTTGCCGTCGCTGGAGACGAAGCCGATGACCATCAGGAAGCCGGTCGAGGATTTGGAGACGGTGATGCCGTTGCTCTGGACGACCTGGGGCAGCTGCGACTGCACCAGCTGCAGCTTGTTCTGCGTCTGAACCTGGGCCGTATCCGCGTTGGCGGCGCTGGTGAAGGTCAGCGTGATCGAGGCCTGACCGGTCGAGGTCGACGTCGCCGTCATGTAATCGAGATTATCGATGCCGGTCATGCCCTGCTCGATGACCTTGGTCACCGAGTTCTCGACGGTCTGGGCATCGGCGCCGGGATAGGTGGCGCTGATGTTGACGGTGGTCGGCGCGATCTGCGGATATTGCGAGATCGGCAGCGATTGCAGCGCCAGCAGGCCGCCCAGCATGATCACGATGGCGATCACCCAGGCGAAGATCGGCCGGTTGATGAAGAAACCCGACATCGCTTTAGTTCCCGGTTGCGCCGGAGGCCGGCTGCTTCGCGGCACCGGCGGCATTGCCGCCCGCCGGTGCGGCTGAGGCGGAGTTCTGCTCGCGGTCCTTGATCTCGCCGGTCGTTTCGTCGATGGTCACTTCGACCGCCGTCGCGTCGCCGCCGGCGCGCACCAGCTGCAGGCCCTCGACGATGACGCGGTCGCCGTCGCCGACGCCGGAATCCACCAACCAGTTGTTGCCGACGCTGTTGCGCACGCTCAGCGTACGCTGCTCGACCTTGCCCTGGGCATTGACCACCATGGCCGTCGCCTGGCCCTTGGGATCACGGGTGACGCCGCGCTGCGGCACCAGGAAGCTGTTTTGGGCTACGCCTTCCTCGACGATGGCGCGCACATACATGCCGGGTAAGAGCAGGCGGTCGGGATTGGGAAACTGGGCTCTGAGCGCGAAGGTGCCGGTGGACTGGTCGACATTGGCGCCGGCGAATTCCATCTTGCCGTCCTGGGCGTAGATGGTGCCGTTGTCGAGCTTCAGCTTGACGCTGACATTGGCCCCGCTGAACTTCAGCCGGCCTTCGTTGATCGCCTGGCGCAGATTGAGCAGGTTGGTGCTCGATTGCGTGACGTCGACATTGATCGGGTCGAGCGAGCGAATGGTGGTCAGCACCGTCTCCTGGTTGGCCGTGACCAGCGCGCCCGGCGTCAATGACGATTTGTCGATCCGGCCGGCGATCGGCGCGGTGATCGAGGTGCGGTTGAGGCTGATCTTCGCGGTCTCGACGCTGGCCTTGGCCGACGCGACATCGGCCTGGGCCTGCGCCAGGGTCGCGGCGGCATCGTCGTAATCCTGCTTCGAGACCACGTTCTGCTTCAGCAGCCCGGAATAACGATCGAATTTGGCCTGCGCGGTGGGCACCGCGGCTTCCGCCTTCTGCTGGGTGGCGACGGCGCTGTCATAGGCCGCCTGATAGCTCGCCGGGTCAATAAGGTAGAGCGGCTGTCCCGCCACCACCTCGGCGCCTTCCTGGAACAGGCGCTGCTGGATGATGCCGTCGACCTGCGGGCGCACCTCGGCAATGAGAGAGGCAGCCGTGCGGCCCGGCAATTCGGCGGTGATCGCAACCGATTGCGGATGCAGCGTGACGACGCCGACCTCGGGCCTGCCGACGCCACCCATGCCGGCCGGCACCTGGCTCTTTTCCTGCGAGCAGGCCGCCAGGAGAAGCGCGGCGCACAGAATTCCCGCCCAGGGAGACAGGCGGCGAGGCCTCGCCAGCAACAGAGAGCGATCAGGCTTGATATGCATTGGCTGGATCTTTCGCTGGAGTTGCGGTTCCCGCTTGGCCGGTCGCGCCGGGCGCTTCGACCAACAGCTTGCCGAGATGGCGGGCGAGGAAGCCCTGGATGTCGTCCATGAAAGTGTAGACCACCGGCACGTAGACGAGGCTGAGCACGGTCGAGGAGATGAGACCGCCGATCACGGCGATCGCCATCGGCGCCCGGGTCTCGGCGTCGGCGCCGATGCCAAGCGCGACCGGCAACATGCCGGCGCCCATGGCGATCGATGTCATGACGATTGGCCGGGCTCGCTTGCGGGCGGCGTCGAGCAGTGCCTCGAAGCGGCTCATGCCATGCTCCTTCTCGGCGACCAGGGCATATTCGACGAGCAGGATCGAGTTCTTGGCCGCGATGCCCATCAGCATCAGTATGCCGATCAACGGCGAGATGCCAAGTGCCTTGCCCGTGACGAGCAGGAAGCCAAGCGCGCCGCCGACCGACAGCGGCAGCGCCACCATCGACCAGGAGGAGATGGCATTCATCGCGTCTGCTCCGCCGCGCTTGCGGCATCGGCAGCCGTCGCTTGGCCGGCGGCGACACGCACGAGATTGCCGTCATTGAGGAAGCCGGTGCCGGCGACGGTGCCGGTGGCGCTGATCGACGATGTGACCGCCTCGGGATGGACCCGCTCCGCCGAAACGGTGAGCGTGGCAGCCTGAGCAGGCGCGGCTTTCCCGACGTCCGGCTCCGGCGCGCCGCGGCCATAGGCCTTCAGCATCGCGGCGACAGCGGCCGCGACCAGTATGGCGACGAGGAGAAGATGGCTTTTACGCAATTTTCTGGTCATGATTTTCGGTGTTCGAAGGCGAGATCGGAAGCGACAGGCGGTAGGCGGCGAAGCTCAGCCGGATCGCCCCCTGCAATGCCTGCTTCGACAGGATCCGCTGCCTGGCGCTGGCGCCAGGGCGGGTCGTCAAGGGCGAGCCCAGGGAGGCAAGCAGCCGCAGCATCATCAGGGCTTCCCACATCATAATGCGCTCCATGCGAGTTGGCGGTCGCGCGGACGCGTCCGCCAACTCGCAGAAAGTACCGGCCGGCCCTTGAACGGGTGGGTCAGTGGGCCGGCCGGCGCAGCCGGTCAGAGTTGCTCGCCATTCCGGGGTAGGGGTGGAGGGAGCTGTCCGCCTTGATCGGGCAGACCTCCGGGGCCGGCTGCATCCGGCGGATCACCCCACGGGCCGGGGGGCGGGCCATGCGGCCGATCCGCCGAAGCGAGGATTTCGAGCTGTTCGGGTGTTAGCTTGGAGCGGAGCGCAGCGATCGCGTCCTTCAGCTTGGCCGCCGAGGCGGCGCGCGTCGTGACATCGTCGGCCAGCTTTTCCTGGAACGCGAAGGGATCGCGGGCAGCACCTGGCGCAGGTCTGTCGGGACCCGGACCGCCGGTGCCGCCCAGGCCGAAGTCCGGTCGTGCCGGCGGCGCCAGCACCGCCTGCAGCGCGCTGGTGTAATCGCGCCAGGCGTCAAGCTGTTCGGAGCGGATGCCGATGCGGGTCTCCAGCAACGAAAGGTGCGCCGCGAGCATTTCGGGCGGCGGTCCCATGCGACGAGGGCCGAAATCCTCCGGTCCATGCCGCATCGCCCAGCGCTGTCCGTGCCAGCGCATCGGATCTGGGCCCGCATCGTCCTGCCGATCGAAGGCCGGCGGCTGGTCGCCCGGTGCGCCGGGCTCGGGCTGGGCGGCCAGCACCGGGTGGATCGCCGCGACCGAGAACAGGCCGAGCGCCAAAAGTCTGCTTCGCATGACGTTATCCTTTCCTGCATGCTTCGGATGCATGGAGGATAGGAAGCGACTTTTGCCGCTTCGCGTCGGCGTGTTGCCGAAGGTTTCCGCAAAAAGGAGATTTGTTTCCGAACGTTTCCGGCGCCTTGCGGGAAACGTTCGGTTGCAATTTTTCGTGCCGTTGGCGCGCGGCACTTCCTATAATCAGGGACAAGCAGTGATAAACGGGCAAGGTGAAACGGGCCGGGTATGCAGGCACAACCCCACATCCTCGTCGTCGACGACGACCGCGAGATCCGCACGCTGCTCGGGCGCTATCTGGACGGCCAGGGCTTTCGCGTCTCGGTGGCGGCGGACAGGCGCGAGTGCGAGCAGAAGCTGGGCGCCGGCCAGTTCGATCTTGTCGTGCTCGACGTCATGCTGCCCGATGGCTCGGGTCTCGACATCTGCAGGAGCCTGCGTGACCGCAAGCCGCACATCCCGGTCATCCTGCTGACGGCGCTGAAAGAGGATGTCGACCGCATCATCGGGCTGGAGTTTGGCGCCGACGACTATCTCGGCAAGCCGTTCAACCCGCGCGAGCTGTCGGCCCGCATCCGCGCCGTGCTCAGGCGCTCGGCGCCCGAGGAGGCCACTCCGCCCAAGGTGCGCGTCTACCAGTTCGCCGGCTACCGGCTGGAGCCGGACACGCGCAAGGTAATGGATGCCGATGGCGCCTTGATCGATCTTACCGGCGCCGAGTTCGACCTGCTGCAGGTTTTCCTCGACCGTCCCGGCCGGCTTTTGTCGCGCGACCAGCTGCTCGACCTGACGCAGGGCCGCGAGCGCGATCCGCTAGAGCGCTCCGTCGACGTGCTGGTGAGCCGGCTGCGCAAGAAATTTGCCGAAGCGGGCGAGGCGGCGCTGTTCAAGACGGTGCGCAATGGCGGCTATCAGCTGACCGCGCGCGTCGAGACGATGGAGTACCGCGCCCCGACGACGGAGGCGGGCACATGACCTCGCTGCGCCGACGGTTGATCATCCTTCTCGTCGTTTCGATCCTCGGTGTCGTGGGCCTCGCGACATTCGTTGCCGTCAAGGTGCTCGGCGGTCCGTCGCCCGAACTGATCATGGGGCCGCTGGCCCACCAGATCCAGTATATGGTGCAACTGGCTCCCGGCCACGCGCAGACCGCGCGCGACGCGCCGATCACCGTCAGCGGCAGTCCGGCCGCCGGTATCGAGGACCGCAAGCACACGCGCGTGCTGAACGATATCCTGCAGCATGACGGCGTCGATGTTTCGGCTGTCGTCACCCGTAACGTCGGCAGGCCGGGCATGGTCGCCTCGGTCGCTCTGCCTGGCAATCGCTGGATGATCGTCGACGTTCCCGATTTCGGTCCGCCGCGCGATGTCTGGTACGGGCTGGCGGGCTGGATGGCGCTGATCGTGCTCGGCGCAACGCCGGTGTCGATCTACTTTACCGGTGTGCTGGTGCGGCCGTTGGAGATGCTGGAAGCCGCCGTCAGCAAGATCGGATCGGACGGAGTGCTGGCGGCTGTGCCGGAGAAAGGACCCGCCGAAGTCAGGGCGACGGCGCGTGCGCTCAACGAGCTGTCGGAGAGGCTCAAGACCGCGATGGAAAGCCGCATGCGCCTTGTCGCGGCCGCGGGTCATGACCTGCGCACGCCGATGACCAGGATGCGGCTCAGGGCCGAGTTCCTCGACGAAGACCGCGAAAAATGGCTGAGCGATCTCGACGAGCTCGATCGCATCGCCGACAGCGCCATCCGCCTGGTGCGCGAGGAGGTGAACCAGGACACGGTCGAGCCGGTGGAACTGGACAGGCTGGTCCGCGATATCGAGGTCGAGATGGTCTCGCTTGGCCACGCGGTGACGATCGACCACCTTGATCACGTATCGGTCAAAGCCGGCGCGCTTGGCTTGCGCCGCGCGCTGCGCAACCTGATCGTCAACGCCGCCACGCACGGCAAGAGCTGCTCCGTCGCGCTTGCGGGGCGGGGCGGCCAAGCGGTTCTCATCATCGCCGACCGCGGCCCCGGCATTCCGCCGGACCTGTTGAACAAGGCCTTCGAGCCGTTCTTCCGGGTCGATCCGGCGCGCACGCAATTCATTCCGGGCGCTGGGCTGGGGCTCGCGATCGCGAAGGAGATCATCGAGCGCTACGGCGGCACGATCACGCTGGAGAACAGGCAGGGGGGAGGGTTGCTGCAGACGGTGGTTTTCGCGGCGGTCTAGCGTTTCGGCAGCCCCGTTCGTCCCTGCGCTGTCCGACGCGATGCTTTGCTCGCCGCATCGTGATAGCGCGACCGTTGCGGAACGGCGTCGCCGGATGCGAATTTGGCGATACGATGTTTTGCGAGGATGCCACCATGCCCATACGCAAGATTGCGTTTTGCGCGGCAGCGATGATCGTTGCGGCTACGCATTTCGCCGACGCCCGGCCCGACACGCGCAAGATGACCTGCGCGCAGACCCAGGCGCTGATCCAGAGCCAGCATGCGGCGGTGCTGAGCACCGGAGCGAACACCTATGATCGCTATGTCCGCCAGTTCGGCAACGAGTGCGATGCTCCCTACGTGCCGATGGTCGACTATGTCCCGGCGAGCGACGGTCGGTGCATGGTTTATCGGTGCGAAGAGCCGGCGCCCATGGTTCCGGATTGATCGGCAGCCAGCGCCGCTTTCCCGGCTTGCACGTAATCCCAGACGCCGGCTGATGCCATTTACTTGACCTTTTGGATCTCCGGGGCAGGCGTCTGGTCAGTCGCCGGAGCCGGCGTGCAATCCGGGCCCTTGCAGTCGAGGACCGGATCCTCGGCCGGAGGCAGGCAATTTTGCCCCTCGCAATGAATTGCCGGCGATGGTTCCGTCGCTGGCTGGCTATTCGGCTGGACAGGTTGATCGTCGGCGCGAACAGGCGAAGCGCCTGCCAGGCCAATCATCGCCGCGCACGGCAGCGCTATCCGAAGCAAGTTCATTCTTGCCTCCACGGTTGGGAGCGAGGAGAAGCTACACCTTCGGTTGGGAGCCTACACCCTGTCAGCCGTGAATGGCGTTAACGGCGGGTTTCTGCCCCCGAGAGCCCATTGTCGCGCCGACCGCCGCAATGAACCAGACCTGGCCGCGCTCCATGACGGCTCCTCGGTTGCTAATCCGAAGCGAACAAGACGTCTAAGGCCTGTTCCGTCGAGAGGGTGTACAATGGGCATCTCTCGGCCATCTGTACGTGCAATTTCACTCCGCAAGCGGAACGAGAGTGCGGGTTAACCAGTTACGTCGATATGCCTACCAAGGTCAAAGAACCGCAGCCGAAGTCCGACCAGAAAAAGGGCCCTGTTCCCGATCAGGAAGGATCGCCAGAGCCTGAACATGTCGATAAGCCACCGCGAGACGTACGAGAGGCACCGGCACCAAATCCCGACGGCAACAAGAAGTCCTGATGAATTCCGCAAAGTGAAACGACGGCCCGGCTGCCATGTGGCTAGGCCCTTGCCAACCCAACCACGGATGTAACCCAGGAGGGTTTCTCGCTGCTTCATCAATTGCATGAAGGTCTGATCCGGGGTGAAGTTTCCAGCCGCGACGCCTCCGGTGAGGCTATCCAAAGGCTCATCGAAGCGATCGCACAGAAATGAAACTGCCGATTTGGCTGTTGAGCGGATCGGTCGGTAGCTTCTGCCTCAGATAATCCTCAAGTGTTAGGCCCCTGATCGCCGCTCGACGGTCCTCACATGTCTTTGAAAGACTGGTACGCCCAAGGGGAATCGAACCCCTGTTACCGCCGTGAAAGGGCGGTGTCCTAACCGCTAGACGATGGGCGCGCTCAGACGAAGCGGCTTATAATTGCGTTGTTGCCAACCGGCAACCCATCCGCAGCCACATGCGACAACTTTTTTCACGGCGCCGTGAACGCGTGGCTTTAGACGAAAAAAGCGCCGGACGTGCACGAACGGCGGGCAGGCTCAGCCGTCCTCGCCACCGCCGCTGCGGCGGCGGCAGCGCCAGTTCCAGTCGCGCTCGGGGCCGACGTCGACATGGACGGATTCGGTGTGGCAGTAGGTGCCGACGCCGCCGCGGCCCGGCATCGTGCGGACGTAGTTCGCCAGCTCCCACTTCGAGACGCCCGGCACCTGGATGTCGGCGGCGGCGCAGTACATGTGCAGCGAGTTCTTGGCGCCGTTGGCGCGGCGGTTGCGCGAGGGATCGCGATAGCCGGAGGTGACGATCATCTTGCGGCCGAAATGGCCTTCGATCGTCTTCAGCACCCGCACCAGCGAAGGCTTGAGGCAAGCGACATCGACGCTTTCGTTCTGCTTCAAAAGACCATTTGGCGCGAGTCTCGCCATGCCGGCGGCCGACGCCACCTGGTAGGACCCGCCGCCCTCGTCCTCATTGAGGTCGACGTCGCTCTCGTCGTCGATGCCGGACTTGCGCTTGATCTCGAACAGCGCCGTCTGGCGCACGCCGGGGAGAGCGTCGGCGCCGGTGATGTGATTGGCCGGGTCGTCGAGCGAGGCCAGTTGCACCGGCTTCTCGGCCGGGGTCGCCGAGGCCAGCGTCACGATCGGCTTGGCCGGTGGCGGCGTGGTCTTGGCCTGCGCCGCCGGCTGGTCGCCGGAGCGCGCGTTGTTGATCAGGGGGGTGGGCGCGGCCGCAGCCGGCGTGGTGCTGAACAGCGAGGCGAACAGGCTCTTCTTCGGCGCGGCGATCTGCGGCTGCGCCGGCTCGCCGGCGGTCACATAGACGCCGTTGCTCATGGCTTGCGTGGTCGCCTGCGCCTTCGACGCGACGGCGGCGGCATCGCCGGCGGCGACCTGCTGGGCGACGGCGTGCGTCTGGTCCGCCGTTTGCGCCTGCTGAACCAGCGGTTGCGGCGTGCTTCCGGCAATGGCCTGGGCGCCGGCAGGGATGGCGATGGGGAAGGTGCCGTCCGGCCGCGTCTCCGGCACATAGGCGACCTTCTCGGGCAGGGGCGTATCGCCCTCGCTCATCACGGTCGACGCCGCCTCGGCGGGCGCCGATGCCGGCAACGACGAATCGGCCGAAGCCGCGGTCTTGGCGCTGGATGACGCGCTCATTTCGGTCGCGGTCGAATTGTAGGCGGGCGAAACGACCGACATCGTCGGGTCGCCGGTCGATGTGCAGGAGGTCAGAAGCACGGAGAAAAGCGCCGCCGCAATGCTGCGGCTTTCCCCTCGTGCAAGACGCCAACCTGCTGATTTCAAAATAAATTCCCCCTCGGTATCCGGTCGGTTCGTTATCGCCGCGCCACTCCAGAACGGCGCCGCGATAACCCTCCTGTTCCCAACCGGAACGGGACGTGTGTCGAATCTGCAAGCCTCGGAATTATTCTGCGTCGAACGCCGATTTGAGGCCGCCGAACGATTGACGCCACCATTTCGCCCTGTTTGCGCGGGGCGTCAACTCACCAGACATTACAGTCTGTTACACGCGCACCTTGACATAGGTGCCCGGCGCATCCCCCAAGGTTTTCATACGCTTGCCCGGTTTTCGGGCGGGTACGCGGATGTCGTCCTGGTTCTCGATCCAGTGTTGCCAGTGCGTCCACCAGGACCCGGGATGCTCATGCGCCGCGGCGAGCCACGCGTTGAAGTCACCCACCGGCTTGCCGCCGGTCCAGTACTGATATTTCCTGGCGGCGGGCGGGTTGACGACGCCGGCGATGTGGCCGGAACCCGCCATCACATACTCGACGTCGCCGCCGAAAAACTGCGATCCCAGAAACACCGAAAGCGCCGGCGCGATGTGGTCTTCCTTCGTGGCCAGGTTGTAGACCGGAATCGTGATGTCGGCCAGCGAGACCATGCGCCCGGCAAGCTCCATCACGCCGCGCGAGAGATTGTTCTCGAGATAGCAATTGCGCAGATAAAACGAGTGGTTGGCCGCCGCCATGCGCGTGGAATCGGAATTCCAGTAAAGCAGGTCGAAGGGCAGGGGCTCCTTGCCGCGCATGTAGTTGTTGACGACGTAGGGCCAGATCAGGTCGCCCGAGCGCAGCATGTTGAAGGCGGTCGCCATCTTGGTGCCTTCCAGATAGCCCTTTTCGCTCATCGAGCGCTCGACGGCTGCGACCTGGTCCTCGTCGACGAACACCTTGAGGTCGCCGGCATGGGTAAAGTCGACCTGCGTGGTGAAGAAGGTGGCCGATTTGATGCGGTGGTCACCCTCCTGCGCCAACAGGGCAAGCGCGGCGCCAAGCAGCGTGCCGCCGACGCAGTAGCCGATGGCGTTGACCTCTTTTTCGCCGGTCGCCTTCTCCACCATGTCGAGACCGAATTGCAGGCCTTCGCGGATATAGGCCTCCCAGCCCTTGGCGCCGTGGCGTTCGTCGGGATTGATCCAGGAGATGACGAAGACGGTGTGACCCTGCTCGATCGCCCAGCGGATGAAGGATTTCTGCGGGTTGAGGTCGAGGATATAGAATTTGTTGATCCATGGCGGGCAGATCAGCAGCGGCCGTTTCAGCACGGTCTCCGTCACCGGGTCGTATTGGATGATCTCGGCGACGTCGCTGCGGCCGATGACCTTGCCGGGCGTCGTGGCGATGTTCTTGCCGATTTCAAAGGGCGTGTAATCCGCCTGGCGCAGCCTCAGGTCGCCCCGGCCGGCGGCGATGTCCTCGGCCAGCATCTTCATGCCGCGCACGAGGTTCTCGCCGTTTGAGGCGACGGTCTCGCGGAACAGCTCCGGATTGGTCAAGATGAAGTTCGACGGCGCGATCGCGTTCGACACCTGCTTGACGTAGAAGCTCGCCTTGTGGCGGGTGTGCTCGTCCAGGCCCTCGGCATGCTCGACAAGCTCGTTCGCCCAGTACGAGGTGACGAGATAGGCCTGCTTGAGGAAATCGAAGAAGGCGTTGCGGCCCCATTCCGGGTCCTGGAAGCGCTTGTCGCCGCGTTCGGGCTGAACCGCGTCCCGCGGCGCCTCGGCGTTGGGGTTGACTTTCTGGATGGCGTTCGCCCAGACGGTCATATAGCCGGCGAAGAGTCGCGTCTGCGCTTCGAGCGCGCGTTGCGGATCGCCCAGCCAGTATTCCGAGAGCTTGGAGAAGGTCTTGACCATGTCGACGACCGGTTCGGCGACATGGTCGCGCACTTCACCCTTCTCGCGCGGTTCGGCCCAGGCGGAAGCCGCCTTGCCGGCCTGCTCGATCATGCGCGCCATGTTCAGGGCGAAGCGCTCGGGATCCTTCACCAGATATTGCTCGATGGCCGAAGGTCCGCCATTTTCCGCTTTGTCCGAATCGTCAGGTTTGGACATGGTTCGCGGGGTTCCTCCCGGAGCGTTTTCTTGACATATTACCATGGGACATCTGACCGGGTCCAATTTGCTGTAACCCGGCTGCCAGGAAAACAATATGACGATTAATGTTGGCCGGACTTTTTTTCTCGACGCGGGTTCGATTTGCCGCATGGCGGCCGTGGCGGGGCTGGTCGGCGTGCTGCTGCCTGCCGGCGGCTGCACGAGCACTAGCACGAACAATGCGCCGACGGCCTTGACCGAAGGCCCGAAGGATACTGGCTCCTACCCGAACCTCAATGTCCCGCCGCCGGTCGCCGCCAAGCAACTCACCAAGGAAGAGACCGCCGCGAACCTCGCCCAGCTCAAGGCCAAGGAGCAGGCGCAGATCGCCAAGGGCAGCGGCGTCAAGGCACCGGCGAATGCGGCGGCACTCAGCACCTTGGCCAAGACGCATGGCGACGACACGCTGAAGCAGATCGAGGGCAAATGCGACCCTGCTCTCGACCCTAGTTGCAATTAGGTTTATATCGCGCGCCGAAAGCGCCCCTTTTGATCGTCTGGAACTGAAATGGAAGAATTTCACAAGGTACGCCGGCTTCCGCCCTACGTGTTCGAGCAGGTCAATCGGCTGAAGGCCAGCGCCCGTTCGCGCGGCGCCGACATCATCGACCTTGGCATGGGCAATCCGGATCTGCCGACGCCGAAAGCCATCGTCGACAAATTGTGCGAAGTGGTGCGCGACCCGCGCACGCATCGCTATTCGTCGTCGCGCGGCATTCCCGGCCTGCGCCGCGCCCAGGCGAGTTATTATCAGCGCCGCTTCGGCGTGAAGCTCAACCCCGACACGCAAGTGGTGGCGACGCTCGGCTCGAAAGAGGGCTTCGCCAACATGGCACAGGCGATCACCGCGCCCGGCGACGTCATCTTGTGCCCCAATCCGACCTATCCGATCCATGCCTTCGGCTTCATCATGTCGGGCGGGGTGATCCGCTCGCTGCAGGTCGAGCCCGATGACGGCTTCATCCCGGCGGTCGAGCGCGGCATCCGCCATTCGATCCCGAAGCCGCTGGCGCTGATCCTCAACTATCCGTCGAACCCGACGGCGCTTGTCGCCTCGCTCGACTTCTACAAGGATGTGGTCGCCTTCGCGAAGAAGAACGACATCATCATCTTGTCGGATCTCGCCTATTCGGAAATCTATTTCGACGGTAATCCGCCGCCGTCGGTGCTGCAGGTGCCGGGCGCGATGGATGTCTGCGTCGAGTTCACCTCGATGTCGAAGACCTTTTCCATGCCTGGGTGGCGCATGGGTTTCGCGGTCGGCAACGAGCGGCTGATTTCGGCGCTGACGCGGGTGAAGTCCTATCTCGACTATGGCGCGTTCACACCGATCCAGGTTGCGGCGGCGCATGCGCTGAACGGCGACGGTGCCGACATCGAGGAGGTGCGCGAGGTCTACCACAAGCGGCGCGACGTGATGGTTGATTCCTTCGGCCGCGCCGGCTGGACCATTCCCGCGCCCGCGGCCTCGATGTTCGCCTGGGCGCCGATCCCGGAGCCGTTCCGCCATCTCGGCTCGCTCGAATTCTCCAAGCTGCTCATCGAGCATGCGGATGTCGCGGTGGCGCCGGGTGTCGGCTTCGGCGAGCATGGCGACGACTATGTGCGCGTGGCGCTGGTCGAGAACGAGCACCGGATCCGCCAGGCCGCTCGCAACATCAAGAAGTTCCTCGCGACCACCGCCAAGCAGCCCAACAATGTGGTGCCTTTAGCCGCTCATCGTTGAGTTGCCTGACATTTTTTGCACCTGACATTTTTTGCAAGTTTGAGGGGCGTCGCCTGACATGGCTGAAGCATTGCGCGTTGGAATTGCCGGTCTCGGCACGGTAGGCGCCTCGGTGGCGCGCGTGCTGCGCGACAAGGCCGCCGAGCTTACCCGGCAGTGCGGCCGCGACATCGTCGTGACCGCCGTTTCGGCCCGCGATCCGAAACGCGACCGCGGCATCGATCTGAGCGCCGCGAAATGGTTCGACGATCCGGTCAAGATGGCCGAGCGGGCCGATATCGACGTCTTCGTCGAACTGATCGGCGGCGACGAGGGGCCGGCGCGGCTGTCTGTGAAGGCGGGGCTCGAGGCCGGGCGCCATGTCGTGACCGCCAACAAGGCGCTGCTTGCCAAGCATGGCGTGGCGCTTGCCGAGGTCGCCGAGAAGAAGGGCGTGCTGCTCAACTACGAGGCGGCGGTGGCCGGCGGCATCCCGGTCATCAAGACGATGCGAGAGGCGATGGCGGGCAACGCGGTGACCCGTGTCTTCGGCATCCTCAACGGCACCTGCAACTACATCCTGACCCGCATGGAAGCCGAAGGCATCGCCTTCGACGCTTGCCTGAAGGACGCGCAGCGGCTCGGCTATGCCGAAGCCGATCCGACCTTCGATATCGAAGGCCATGACACGGCGCACAAGCTGTCGATCCTGACCAGCCTTGCCTTCGGCACCAGGATCGCCGCCGGCGACATCTATATGGAAGGCATCTCCAACATCACCCAGGCCGACATCCGCGCGGCGGGCGATCTCGGCTACCGCATCAAGCTGCTCGGCGTCGCGCAGCGCACCGACAGCGGCATCGAACAGCGCGTGCACCCGACCATGGTGCCGACGGCTTCGGTCATCGCGCAGGTGCATGGCGTCACCAACGCGGTGGCGATCGAGACCGACATCCTGGGCGAGCTCTTGCTCTCGGGTCCGGGCGCGGGCGGCAATGCTACCGCTTCGGCGGTCGTCGGCGACATTGCCGACATCGCCAAGAGCCGGCCGGGCTTCCAGCACGGCCCGGTCTTCGGCTGGCCGGCGAAGGAACTGAAGCCCTACAAGAAGGCGCGGATGCGCAGCCATGCCGGCGGCTATTTCATCCGGCTGACCGTGCATGACCGCACCGGCGTCTTCGCGGCCATCGCCAAACGCATGGCCGACAACGACATCTCGCTGGAATCGATCGTCCAGCAGGCGGCCGGCCCGGAAACGCAGGCGCAGAAGACCGTCATCCTCGTTACCCACGAGACGACGGAAGCGGCGGTGCGCAAGGCCGTCGAAGGCATCACCAAAGACGGTCATCTGACCGACAAGCCGCAGGTGATCCGCATCGAGCGGGCGGAATAGCCAAGTCCGATTCCATCTTCAATCGGTTGATTTTGCTGTCGTTTCAAAAATTGAGGGGGCAAATCTTGCCGTTGTCATGGAGCTTTGCCAGAAGAAGCGCGCCTCTGGCGGGAGGCTGAGTTTCACGAGGAATGCCTGTTCATGAATATAGCCCAGAACATCGCCGCCGGCCTCGACCGGATCCTTACCATGGAAGTCGTGCGCGTCACCGAGCGGGCGGCGGTCGCGGCGGCAAGGCTGCGCGGGCGCGGTGACGAGAAGGCCGCCGACCAGGTGGCGGTCGACGCCATGCGCCAGGAGCTCAACCGGCTGGCCATCAAGGGCACGGTGGTGATCGGCGAAGGCGAGCGCGACGAGGCGCCGATGCTCTATATCGGCGAGGAGGTCGGCACCGGCAAAGGTCCGGCCGTCGACATCGCGCTCGATCCGCTCGAAGGCACGACGATCTGCGCCAAGAACCTACCCAACGCGCTGGCCGTCATCGCGATTGCCGAGAAGGGCAGCCTGCTGTTCGCGCCGGACGTCTACATGGACAAGATCGCCATCGGTCCCGGCTATCCCGAAGGCCTGATCGACATCGACGCCTCGCCAGCCGAGAACCTCGCCAATCTGGCCAAGGCCAAGGGCGTGGCCGTTTCCGACGTCACCGCCTGCATCCTCGACCGGCCGCGTCACGCCAAGCTGATCGACGCCGTGCGCGCCACGGGTGCTGCGATCCGGCTGATCGGCGACGGCGATGTCGCCGGCGTCATCCACACCACCGATCCGGACGAGACCGGCATCGACATCTATCTCGGCACCGGCGGCGCGCCGGAAGGCGTGTTGGCGGCGGCCGCACTTCGCTGCACCGGCGGACAGATGCAGGGCCGGCTGATCCTCGACACGCCGCAGAAGGTGGCGCGGGCGCAGAAGATGGGCATTTCCGACCCGAAGCGGATCTACCGCGCCCAGGACATGGCGCGCGGCGACGTGCTGTTCGCGGCGACCGGCGTCACCGACGGCAATTTGCTCGACGGGGTGAAGTTCGGCCGCACCTTCATCACCACCCACACCATCGTGCTGCGCTCGTCCTCGCGCACGGTGCGCGAGATCAAGGCCAGGCACCAGGATCTGGATAAGTTCTGATCTCGCTTAGCCCGAGCGTTTTTGCCGCAATTCGGGGAAAACGTTCCACACCTTTCCCCGGGTTGCTGGCTTCCCCGCAATTGCTCTGGACGTCGCATGTTGATATCTGCGCAGCAATGATGTGCAGACGGCGCGTCGCATGACCGGCGAGAAACGGTTCTTCCTCGATGTCAGGCAGTCGGCGACCGGTGTTTCCTGGGAACACCGGCTGACCGAGCGGCAGGACATGGCCGCGCTCGCGATCGCGCAAGGCCGTGGCGTGCCCGACATCGTGGCGCGGGTGCTTGCCGGGCGCGGCGTCAGCGTGGAGCAGACCGAGCGTTTCCTCGATCCGACCATTCGCGAGCTTCTGCCGAACCCGGCATCGCTGACCGATATGGAGAAAGCGGCGGCGAGGCTGGCCGGTGCGATCGTCGCCCGCGAGAAAGTGGCGATCTTCGGCGACTATGACGTCGACGGCGCGGCATCGTCGGCGCTCATCAAGCGCTTTCTCACGCATTTTTCAGTGCCGTCGGAAATCTACATCCCGGACCGCATCTTCGAAGGCTACGGACCCAATCCGGAAGCGATGCGGGAGCTGATCTCGCGCGGCGCGAAGCTGATCGTCACCGTCGACTGCGGCACCAACAGCTCGACCTCGATCGACGCGGCCAGAGAGGCCGGCGCCGATGTCGTGGTGCTCGACCATCACCAGGTCGGCGGCCCGCTGCCGGCCGCGGACGCCGTGGTCAACCCCAATCGCGAGGACGACCTGTCGGGGCAGGGGCATCTGTGCGCCGCAGGCGTCGTCTTCCTGTGTCTTGTCCAGACGGCGAAGGTGCTGCGCGCGAGGCTGCCGGACGCCGCGCCGGTCGACCTGCTTTCAATGCTCGACCTGGTGGCGCTGGCGACGGTCTGCGACGTGGTGCCGCTCACCGGGGTCAACCGGGCCTTCGTGGTCAAGGGGCTGCAGGTGGCGCGCCAGCAGAAGAATGAGGGGCTGGCGGCGCTGGCGCGGGTTTCACGCATCGGCGAGCCGATCAACACTTTCCATCTGTCCTTCCTGATCGGCCCGCGCATCAATGCCGGCGGCCGCATCGGCGATGCCGCGCTCGGCAGCCGGCTTTTGGCGACCGACGATCCCGTCGAGGCGACAGGGATTGCCGAGACGCTGGACCGGCTGAACCAGGAACGGCAGCAGATGGAGCAGGAGATGCTGGCGCAGGCGCGCGCCGAGGCCGATGCGGAGCTTGCCGGCGGCAACGGCCCGGCGGTCATCGTCACCGCCAGCAACACCTGGCATCCGGGGATCGTCGGGCTGATTGCTTCGCGGCTCAAGGATTATGCGCGCCGGCCTGCCTTTGCCATCGCGTTCAATTCGACCGGCATCGGCACGGGCTCCGGCCGTTCGGTGACCGGCTTCGATCTCGGCCGGCTGGTCCGCGAGGCGGCCGAGGCCGGGCTGATCGTCAAGGGCGGCGGGCACGCAATGGCGGCGGGCATCACCGTCGAGCGCGCCAAGCTAGGCGAACTGCGCGCCTTCTTCGAGGAGCGCGCCGCGGCCGACGTGTTCCGGCTGCAGAACGAGGAGAGCCTGGCGATCGATGGCGCCTTGGCCGCCGAGGGCGCCACGATCGCGCTGCTCGACGCGCTGGAGAAAGCCGGGCCGTTCGGCGCCGGACACATCGCACCGGTGTTCGTGCTGCCGCGCCATCGGCTGGCCGACGCGCGCGCGATCGGCACCAACCACATCCGCGTTGACCTGCAGTCGCAAAGCGGCGGCAAAATCCAGGCCATGGCGTTCCGTGCCGTCGACACCGCGCTCGGTGAATTCCTGTTCAAAAACAGGGGCAGGACCGTGCATATCGCCGGTTCGCTCTCGGGCAATTACTGGAACGGCAACCGCACGGTGCAGTTTCGCATCAGCGATGCGGCGCTAGCTTAAAGCGCGTCGCGCTGAAGCGGATTCCACAGTACACGACTCATTGGGTTTTGATGGTCTTAGGGAAAGCGCTGAGCCATGCGGTTAGAGCGTTTTGGGGTGAGAAGTTGATCCATGCCCTGAGGGCGTCTAGTCCGATGCGGAACCATGACTTTTCGCGTCGGCC